>JANXLY010000074.1 GCA_025354885.1 Acidobacteriota bacterium
TAAGAAGGGTCTTCTGCAACCGCCGTTCTATCGCTTCTGGCTTCACCGAAAAGATCAGTCAGACCAGCACAAGATGCTGATAGAGTTGGAACAGGCGGGCAATCAGGTATATTACATCGCGCCCGGATTTGCGGACGTGGACACGCTGAACAAGTTTTACCTGGCGAAACAGGTAATTGCGAGTTCCGCGATGTTCTCTCCCCTCGATATCGGCCCGCTTCCCAATAACGAGCGCCATCGAATCTCATTTCGACCGAGTGATACGACCGCATACTTCATGTCGGACCCGCGTAAACTCCAGGTGCGGGGGAGTCCCGAAGTCGTTTCTACGGCCATGGATCACCCAACGGGTTCAGACGAGTACGGAGTTAGAGAGTGGCTCCGGGAAGTGTCTGAAAAGATGGAGACGATCATCCAAGAACGTCATGGACGAAGGTGGCGGGCGGCCGTTGAAGCCTCAACGCGACAGAGACACGATGACGATCCTCTTGAGCGAACGGCTTACTTAGCACGGACCTATTTTGGAGCAGAATTGTTTCTCGCTGCCAAACCCAGACAACAAGGGTAAAGGGCTGCGCTCATGCGGGCTCCCGATTACCGCAACACAAAAGAGCGACCTTTGCCAGCGGTCCTTTGCGTGCGGCTAGATGGATTAAGTCGATCAGCGTCGGTTGGTTAGTTGCGGTCACCGGGCGTGTCGTCGGCTACTCGGAGAATGCACCAAAACGACGTTCTGGGAACTCATATCCCTTCGGTCGGATGACGCGCCACTCGGAGAGAGCTTCAGGGCCCCGAAGTCCCATTCTGGGAAGTTCCGGCGGATAGATCACGATCAACGGCATGCTCGGCAGCGATCCTGGAGCCGCCCGATTCCCTGGTGCGGATGCGATCCTAGTTGAAGTTTCCGATCACTATCGCGAATGATGCGGAGTAGCCTTAAGATCTATGGCAAATCTTGAACTAGTTGGACTCGTTGTGCGGGAATATGAACCGGCTATTCGGTTCTTCGTCGACGTGCTCAAGTTCGATTTGGTCGAAGACACACCGTCGCTGACAAATGATGGACGTGCAAAACGCTGGGTTGTCGTCCGGCCGACCGGAGCCCAGACAGGGATTCTCCTTGCCCGCGCCGACGGCGAACACCAGGTCGCCGCGATTGGGCAGCAGTTCGCGTGCCGCGTTGGCCTCTTCCTGCGGGTCGAAGACTTTGAAGCGACCTTTCAACGAATGGTGGAAGCGGAGTCCGCTTTGTCTCAGGGCCACGCACCGAGCTTTACGGCAAACTTGCAGTGTTTCTTGATTTAGAGGGGAACCGCTGGGACTTGCTCGGCCCTGATCCAAGGGTGCGCCTTGTTCTTCCCGACTGCGAAAAAAATATCTATAGCGCCTGATCAGCTGCGCAGCTTAGAGTTTTCTAGGACTGCCCGATGACAAGATTCTCACGAGCCGCCTCAACAACCTCGTTGGCACTGTCGGCGGGGCATTGATTTCGAGAATACCTTCGACTTGAGCCAAGTACCAATTCGTCGGCCGGAAACTTCACGCCGGGTGGCGTCCAGTGTCGTTCCAGCATTTGACGATTCTCTCGCCGACAGTGGACGGAACTCGTTCACACCCCGCAAAAATAAAGTTTCCACTCAAAACAAAGCACTTCCACCCCGCCTGAGCCAATCCGCGCTTCCCTGCATGCTACTCCTGTCCTCGGAGAAGCACCCTTGCTCCCTCCATCAAAACATGCACTCTCAAGGACTCTTCAATCATGGCTACCGACAAACAAATCGCTGCAAACCGCCGTAATGCCCAGAAGGCGACCGGCCCAAAAACCGACGCAGGCAAATTCAAATCCAGCCTCAACGCACTCCGTCTTGGCCTCTACAGTAAAACCTTCATCATCAAGACCGAGAACGAGCAGATCTTCAAGAATTTCTCGGCGGGCTTCATCGACGAATTTATGCCCCAGACTCCCTCCGAACTCGAACTCCTCGAGCAACTCATCATCACAGCCTGGCGTCGCCGGCGTCTCGCCGAACTCATCAACCAGCGCATCAACAGTGCCATTGACACTGTTGCCACCCAATCCGTCCTGACCACAACAAATCCACAAACAGCACCCGATTCTGCAGTTCCCAGCCACGCCGCACAACTCACGCTCCTTGCCTACGAAAAGCTCGAGGACGAAAAGCCCTCTTTCGCCCGTCAGGAAGCTCAGGAATCTCGACTCTGCTCCCTCTTCCAGCGCACCCTCTCCCGACTCCAGCAATCTCTCAAAAACTCCAGGCAACAAAAAATCAGGAACGAAACCAATTTCGACTTAACCGCTTTACCCCAATCGATTTAGGAGCAACCCAGAACATGCCCATAAACAACTCCTCCCAAACAGATCGTTCTGATTTGGCAGCGACTACCTCTGCCTGTGATAACTTGGTCTTTCCTATGACGCAAGACAGCACGCAAAAGAGCTTTTTCGGTTGGTGGATTGTCGCCTTTGCCTTTCTCACCTTCGGCATCGCAGTAGGCATCCCCTACTACGGCATGCCGTTCTTCTATGACTATTACGAAAAAACCTTCGGCTGGTCCCGTAAAGAGATCACTTTCGGCTTCCCGCTGGCCGCCACCCTCACGCTCTGGGTTGGCCCGCTGATCGTCCATAAATATAGTCCCCGCAAGCTCCTCGCCATCGGCACCGGCTGCACCGCCATCGCCTTCATCGGCTTCGGCACCATGGGCGGCTCGCTCCCTGTCTACTATGCCTTCTGGGTCCTCTATATCGTCGGCTACATCTTCTCCGGCCCCATCGTCCACCAGGTCATCGTCAGCCAGTGGTTCAGCAAGAATCGCGGCAAAGCCATGGCCGTCGTTTACCTCGGTGTCGGACTCTTCGGCGGCATCTCGCAGAAGCTGATCGCCAAACCGCTTGTCGAAGGTTACGGCTTCCAGCAGGCCCTCATCCTCATTGGCGGCATCATGCTGATTTGTTGGCCAATCGCTCTCATCTTCATGCGCGACAAACCCTCCGAAAAGGGCCAATTCGCCGACGGCGCACTCTTCCCTCCTGCTGGGCATAAGGTGGAACCAAAGAGCTTCTCTTACCTACTAGGCCAGCGCTCCTTCTGGCTCTTGCTCATCGGCAGCGCCTGCTCAATCGGTGCCATCGGCTCCATCAATCAGCACATGAAATTCATCTTCAAGGAACAGGGCTTCACCGAACAGGGCATCCTCAACACCATGAGCTCCGACGCCACCCTCTACATTCTCTGGAGCTCCATCGCAGGACGCCTCATCATGGGCTACCTCGCCGACCGCTTCTCTAAGAAGCTCGTCATGATGGCCACCTACTTCCTCGTCGCCGGCACCATCCCGCTCCTGTTACTGGTTTCACCCGCCCAGAACACCAACCTCTACCTCTTCGCCATCCTCTTCGGTTTCGGCATGGGGGCCGACTACATGTTGATCCCCCTTATGGCCGCTGAACAGTTCGGAGTAAATTCTTTGGCCCGGGCCATGGCAATCATCCTCCCAACCGATACAATTGGACAGACGTGGTTCCCCTACGGCGTCTCGTGGTTGCGGGAACATTATGGAAATTATGGGGTCGCCTTGAACGTGGTGTTTGTCATGGCGGCTATCGGGGCGATCTCTGTGGCGCTACTGCCCGGATCGAAACAAGAGAATGAGGTACTTCCAATACAAGACGCTCAGCGAGCTCGAAGCTGAAGCGGTCGAGCTCGGCTGCCGCAACCTAAAGTTTGTCGGTGAAAAGTCGCGGGTCTCTGAGATCCTCGCAAGAAAAGTCCAGGTCGCGAATCGCACCGTGGGCAACAGCATGTGCATCCATCCCATGGAGGGATGCGACGGAGACCTCGACGGCACTCCCGGTGAACTCACCTGGCGCCGTTATGTCCGCTTTGCGGAAGGAGGCGCCAAACTCCTTTGGTTTGAGGCCACAGCCATCCGCGAGGATGGCCGTGCCAACGCAAGGCAGCTCTGGATCACAAAGCAAAACGTTGCAGCCTATGCGCGCCTCCACAGCGATATCGAGGCCAGGCACAAGGCCATATGGGGTACTGCCGACGACCTGCTTGTCCCCATGCAGCTTACCCACTCCGGTCGCTACTCGTATCCGCAGAAGACCATTGCCTATCACAATCCGCTGATCGACCAGAAGTCCAACACGCCCGCCGACTACCCCGTCATTTCCGATGACGAACTCGAGCGCCTCGAAGACTACTACGTCGAAGGAGCAGCTCTCGCCAAAGAAGCTGGCTTCACAGCGCTCGATCTCAAAGTCACCCACGGCTACCTGCTCGCTGAGCTCATGGGGGCAAAGCTGCGCGAAGGCCGCTATGGTGGCTCAGTCGAAAACCGGACCCGATTCGGCGTTAACGTCCTCGGCAAGATCCGTGCCAGATTCGGCAACTACTTCACGATGACCATGCGCCTTGGTTGCTTCGATAGCGTCCCCTATGTCAAAGACGCTTCGAAGGAAAACATAGGCGTTCCCCTCCCTTACGAACTTCCTTATCCGCACGGCTTCGGTGTCAATCCCAATGACCCGCTTAAGGAAGATCTGGCCGACGTCAAGGCCGCCATCTCCATCTACAAAGCGGCCGGCATCGATCTATTGAACGTCTCAATAGGCTGCCCTTACTACAACCCCCACGTCGGACGCCCCTTTGAAAAGCCCGACGATGGCAACTACGAGATGCCCGAACATCCCCTGCTTGGCGTCGAACGTCACTTCCGTATCGCGGGCGAATTACAACGCGAGTTCCCTACTCTCCCCCTGGTCGGCACCGGCTACAGTTGGCTCCAGATTTACGCACCCAACGCCGCAGCAGCCAACTTGGACAGCGGCAATATCCGCTTCTTTGGATATGGTCGTGGCGCACTCGCCTATCCGCACTTCGCCAAAGACATCCTCGAAAAAGGGGAACTCGATGCAAAGCAGGTCTGCCGCACTGTCACCTTTTGCACCTGGCTCATGCGCCAGAAGCACAACGACCTGGGTCAGTTCCCCAGCGGCTGCCCGCCCTATGACAAAGAGGTCTACGGGCCAATCATCAAGGAAGCACGCGAGCTACTTCGGATTCAGGCAGCAAAGTAGTTAGTTTGATATAGGCAGTAAGCGCCGGATCTCCGGCCGTCTCAAGCATGTCCTGTCGAGCTCGATTCCCGCGCCCCCACTCATAAAAGCGGCGGGCACAGCGGAACCAGTCTTCCTGATGGTCTTCGCGCAATCGGCTGTAGGCCACAAAGTGCGCCCACTCCGCCATCGCGGTATTCAAGAAAATACTGCTCTCCAGCCGCTGGGCCAGCTTGCCATAAAGAAACGCCTTTGCTGGCAAAGTCCCCGCACTGTCCAGCTTCTCTTCGAGGTGAAACTGCTCCAGCTCATGCAGCATGCTACGCACGCTGAGTTCATCAATCGGCGCGTTCATGATCTTGTAGCCCAGCGGAAAAGTTCGTGCTAATTCCGCCTTAGTCACGGGCTCGACAGAATGCACCCGCGCCGCCTCCGGGCCAAGAGTTGCAACTCCACGCACCGTAGCCACCGTCTGATTGAACTCCTCAATGATGCCCTTGAACTCCTCCGCCCGATTCCCCGCGCAGCGTTTCCCCTGCCAATTCGTAACTAGAAATCCGCGATAGCTCCCAAGCAATATTCGTCCTACAGCCGCATTCTCGGTCGCCAGCCGCAACACTGCCTGATGCAGGCGCGTAAACCGAATCGCTGCCACAAACTCCCGATCCGATCCTGTTGCGGCATTGAGCAATCTGGAAACTTGAGGCACAAGGCGAGTCTGTTCTCCGCTGCTCGCCAGCAGCAGCGCCTCAAACAGGCGCCCCACCTCAACCGCCGAACGAACATTTCGCATTGCAGTCTCAAACTCTTTTGGACCCGCTTCCATTGCGCTTCGGTAATAGTCGCGCGGGTCATTCACCCCAATTACGTCGCAGCCCACTTTCTCTGTTGCAGGCTGAATCGGAAAGGCGAGAGCCGGTTCTTTTTCCTTATCGAAGTTATCGCGATACGCAATCCAGGCACGCACAGCGCTGGTGGAATCCTTGGCAGCAAGATGATAAGCCTCATCGGCAAGAGGAACAATCTGTCGCGGGCTCAGCTTGGCCGAAGGCAAGAGCGCAACGATGACAGCACCAGAGTAAGGCGCTGGTAATGCTCGGGCTAAAGAAAGTCGATACTCAAGCTCTTTGGGGAGCGGGTCATTGGTCGCAGCAAGCAAAGAGAGCAAGGCAATAAGAGGCGCCATGCCGATAGCTTACCCCTTTGCTAAAAGGATTGCTATATTCAGGGCATCTTCAGAGCAATGGCCAGTTTCTCTCGACTGTAGAACCCAACGCTAAATCCGAACTCGGAGCTTTTCGTAGTGCCAAGAAACTCACACCGACGTACCAAAAAACAGAAACTCCTAGGATAATGGGTAGGGCAGACAGCGGATTTGCTGCCGTTGTGATCAACTTTGCCTCTCCCAACAACCGCATCAGTTGATAAGCCAGCAAGAGCTGACCGAACACTCCAAAAAGATTAAACAGATTTGCGAAGAGAAATCCAGGGAGTGAACCGGTGGGTTTCCCGTTTCCATCCAGCGTCTTAAGTAGACCGAATATGGCGGTGGCGAGGCCGGTGCTCAAGCCGAATATTACACTCCATGCCATGAACTCGTCCTTGGAGTAGATCGGCCCAATCCCACCAAATGAAAGCCCGATTGACAAAATCGCATTCACTAGCACCGTTCCGAAATTGAGGTTAGCCGCAAAGCTGTCTCCAATGTTCCAACCCATCTTGGCGACGCTCGTATTCCAGGCCACTTTCGAACCCGATAGGAGAATCACTAGCCCGGCGATGGTTGATAAAGCTGCAAGAAGTAGAGGGTAGTAAAATACGGCTGATTGCAGAGGTTTCGGCACTGGTGGCACCTCAAGCAACGCAACTGGATGATCGCTGCTGGAGCAAAGCTTTGAGTTGAGAGCAATCGCAGCAGTGGAGAGAAGAGGTTGCGGCATCTGATAGCTCATCAGGCACGCAACGAACCGGAGATAGCCGCTCTCACCCGGCTTCAGGCTGGATCCGAGGGCCACAATGGTGGGCATTAGTGTTCCGGCTGGTAAGCGGACACTTCCTGTCCACGGGCCCGCACCGTTCGCCCATCCCGCCATTCGATTCGATTTTGGGTTTGAGCTCTTCCACTCCGCAACAACCCAAACAGGACTGAAATTTGTTGCTCCGTTTCGGCGGAGGACAACTTCAACCAGATATTTGCCGTCTTTGTCGGCTGCGAGAGTGGCTGGGACCTGCCCAAGTATTTCAAATTGAGGCGTGCCCTCTTTGGACTCTGGTGTCTTTTTCTCCGCTACATCGGGCGAAATTGACTCAATAGTCTTTATTTCTACGGACTGCTTTGTCTTGCTAATTTGCGAAGGCACAAGGTAGTCCATGAAACTGGCGATAACAGCTGTAATCATCAGGATCAGGCTAGTTCGATCTGGCATGTGAATCCTTCCTTTCACTCTCGTTAAGCGGGCTCACCGGACAAAGTCTGCCAAATGAAAAACATTTGCCAAGCCTGTCATGACTTGCCCCGAATTGACGCTTTCTTCCAACAGACGCCAACTCATTTGGCTGTCAATTTAGTTCGACCCAAATAGGAGGATTCTCAAATGCCTTGCAAAACACAAGCCTGTTCTGGTACCGACTCTTGGTGCCAAATCTGTGCACCCACTGGAAGCTCAATCACTTTTGTCGCAATCGGTACTGTCGGCGAAGTGCTTTTCGCTTCTGCTCGATATGACGGTCAAGAACTCGTAGCAGGCGCTCCTGTCGCCGAAGTTATGACTACGGTGAAACCTGACCGATCATTTCTCACGGCAGCCTATGTATTTTCAAATGGTCCTGCGGGACGAGGCGAATTGCATGAACGCTGCACGACCTCAAAAACCAAGAAGCTGGACGATCTTCGTGGCGACGATGGATTGCGCCGCCACAAGATTTGTGGAGTATAGCCATGCAGCTACACGCCAGATCAACGCTACTCCTTGCCGCAACATTTTGCGCACTTTCAACTTTGACGGCTGCAGATCCGCGTCTGTGCCCATCAATCGCAGACCAGATCAAGGGAGCCGATGCCGCAAAGATCAAAAGGCTCCTCGACTTCTCTTCCAGCAACATCGGGTGTCTGGTTTTTTTGGCCGAAGATCCTTCGGTCGGCTACGAAGCCATGCTTCGAGCGATTGAAAAGTTTCGCTCGGACAAACAACCAGGCTCAGGATCGGCGTCCGAGGGCGGTACGAACCTCGTTGCCAAAGGTATTGTGGCCAAAACTCTATCTGTTGCAACCGAGTATGGGGCGCTCACACAATCTACAAAAGGACAAATTACGACATTCAGGGGCAATCTCGCTGGCTTGCCCAGTGCCCTGATTGGAAAAGATGTTTTCCCTTATTGCGATCCCCGCTACCCCAAGTTGGACTTCTGTGTGGATCAATCCGTACTCGGATGGCTCAGGCGAATATCGTTTGGCATATCGTTTGACACTAGCCGCAATGAAACCATCAGCGTCCAACCCAGCCCCGGAGTCTCACCGGCCGCCAATACAATCCCAGGTTCATTTCAGGCTAAGAGCCGCGAAGTCTCAATGGTGAGTGGCCGAGTGGAGCTATGGAACAAGCGTGACGTCAGTTCAAAAAAATACGTTGAAAAGTGGAAGGCGAAACTCGCCTCCAGTGAAGTGCCCAAGATAGGAAAAGAGTTGACCTTGAGGTACGAGGATTTGGCCCAAAGACTTGAAGGGGTGGAACTGGCGGCCTGGCTTACGTCCTCTGTGCCGGCCATCATGGCATCCATGCGGAATTCAGTTCATGATGAGTCCGTCATCGCAGACCAGATCGAACTCCTCTTGAAGCGATTAATTGACAAAAATATTGTTACCAAAGCTGAACTGCTCGAAATGCGTGCGCTGCTCCTGCGCTTTGGCTTCTCCCAAGACGAAATCATCGATACCGTGGGATCCAGTTCCGTTCTCGCCCTTGAATACACTAACAATCGACCTCTGGCGCAGAGCCCTACTTCCACCTTCAGAGGCATTCTGGAAATGCCGAGTTGGAAAAAGTGGTCTCTCACTGCCAATAGTGCCTTCACGATTTTCGACATCAGACCAACGGGGCAAAGCGGCATAGCATCCGGGAGGCTCCGCGACATTCAATTCGCAGCCCAAATGGAGCGGCCCCTTGGGGACTTTAAACTCTTAGGAACCGCTGCGCTGAGCGTGGCTTATTATTATCAGCAGCAAAAAGTTGCCGCAGCACTAAATGTCGATCCAGCGAACCCCCTGCCGGGTGTCACCTTTATCAACATTCCAGTTGGTGCAAGAACAATATTCGCCGAGAAGGGGGATATTCAAGTTGGCCAGATCCGATTGACACTGGGAAGTAATGGTAGCGTTCGCTACCCAATCGCCTTAAGCTATTCAAGCAGAACGGAGCTAATCAATCGTCCTGCCTGGCGCGCCCAGATCGGTGTCAGTTATGACTTCGATTCCCTGTTCATGAAAAAGTAGGCGATGGCGGGGATAGCAGCCTGCGAGTTATCCCCGCCTCTGCCAAAGCTCAAGAAATGCCTCTTCCAAAGCCCGAACATAACCTTGGCTATCAGTCAAAGGCGAAGCGGTCATCCGCCGGCGAAGCCCCTTGCGAAGACGCCTCAGCCTGGGGAGCGTAGTTGCCAGTGAGACAGCGGTTGCAACATACTCATCGGGGTTCTTCGTAATCCATTCCTTCATGCCGACGCTTGTTAACAGGCTAACCCCTACACGCGACACATGCGAAGATCCAGCGAGAGTTAAAACTGGTACTCCCATCCAGAGACATTCACAAGTTGTGGTCATGCCGTTGTAGGGAAAGCTGTCCAATGCGAGGTCGGCTTGTGCAAGCACCCGAAAATGTTCAGCTAACGGAAGACCTCCAATGAAATCCAAACGCCGTGAACAAACCCCATGCTTGCGGAAGATCCGGGTGATCGGCTCGCGAAAATCATTCGACACATGACAATGGCCATTGAAAATGTGGTGTAGCAGCAACCTTGAATTGGGCACTGCAGTCAGAATTCTGGCCCACAACTCCATCAGTGGCGCATTCAGCTTGGGCCGGTTGTTGAATGATCCGAAAGTGACATATCCGTTGGCGATGGCGGGAAGTTCATTCGGCTCTGGAATTCCGGGCGGAGGAGCGTAACATGCAAACGGCCGTCTCAGCCGGTGTAGATGTTCCGTGAACAGGTGTTCCGTCAGACCGGGAGGATCGGTATCGTGGTCTACGATTTTGTAGTCTACGGCATCCAGACCTGTTGTTGCGGGATAGCCGGGAATACTGACTTGGAGCGGCGCGGGGCGCAGTGCAAAAACGGACAAAAAGGATCCTCCAAAATGCCCTGTGATATCAATCAGTATGTCGATACCGTCACGGCGAATGAGGGCGGCGATCTCTTCTGGCGACTGGCCACCCACTTCACGCCAATGTGCGCAGGCTTCACGTGCATGTCCAGTGTATTCATCTTCGACCGGCGCGCTTGAGTAAAGGAAAAGCTCAAATCGTCCTGAATCAAAGTGCTTGAAATGAGGTATCTGTAGAAAGGCCTTTGGGTGAAAATGAAAGTCAGGCGATAAATAAGCCAAGCGCAGCTTTTGCTTCTGCGGCCTCGCATCCTGAGGAAGCTTCGTCTGCATTTGGCCCCAGAAAGAATGCTCAGCCGATAACTGTTCCGGTGATTGATCTGTCCTGTACAACGACGCCATCAGGTGATTGGAGACCACCAAGGGATGTAAGCCAGCCTGAGCGGCCGCAATCTTGAAATGCTGACAAGCAGCAGTGACCCGCCCTAGATCTAACAAGGCTCGTGCAAGATTGTTTCTGGCGGGCAATGCGGATGGATTTAGCGCTAGTGCCCGTTGATAGAGTCTACTGCACTCCGCCACTTCACCGCGGCGGCGGGCATCAGCGGCGGCTCCGGCAATGTTGCGCCACTCCACTTCATTCACTTACCGCTCAATTCAAGGCTTCGGCAATGGCTTTTCTAACTGAAGAAAAATCCGGAAGGGCTTTCCAGTCGGCTCGGTATGGAAAACAGTGGCCTTGCCGCCTCCCGCATCGCCCATCAGCTCCATCTTGGACTTGCTATCGGTTTTCAAAGTGATGGCCTGACCTTTCTCAATTGCAATAGTTGTATTCCCAAGGCTTACAGTTCCAGAAAAATTGCTGAACTCCATGTCGACGACCGCACTGCAACAATTGAAAAGAACGCCCACGTCACGGTCAGGCCGACTCACCTTCTTGGGCTTGGTTGATTTATTTTTGGCCATTGTGCTCTAGATAATAAAGTTGTTTAAGAACTAAGTCAACTTCTAAATTGCATGAGGCTAAAATAATCAGGGACGACATGCAACAAAACCCACAACGCCGCTTGATCGTGATGTCCGAAGAGTCGGCCGACGCCCAGGCTCTTAGCTCTGCACTCATCTCCGCCGGGGTCCAGTGTGTGGACCGCGAAGCTCCAATGCTATTGCTTGCCCGCAACCTGCTTTCCAATCACTTTGAAGGGTTCAATCAGGATAGGTTACAGTTTCGTCAACCTTGGCTCTTGGTTCATCCCCATGGAGATGCAACTTGGGTAGGTCCACTCTTTGTTCCAGGCCGGACCGCATGCTGGGCTTGCCTGGCACATCGGCTCAGAGAGAATCGCTGGATTCCCCAAGACATTGAATGGTCCATTCCTGCACAGAACCGCGTTTTACCTTGGATACTCCGGTGGCTGAGTGGAAAGGCGCTACCTCGCCTCCAAGCTGGCTTGCTGGAATTGGGGCCGGAAACGATTAAGACCCACAGGCTTCTCCGCCGCCCTCAATGTCCTGCGTGTGGCCAAACCGGGCGCGCTTTCAACCCAAGAATCCGCTTGCGTTCGCACGTACGGCCAGCGGGTATGAACAGGCTTCATCCTCCAACATTCACCATCGCCCGCCTCAACCCACTTGTCAGTGAGATCACGGGCATCATCCCTTACATTGAAGAGCGAAAGCACAATGGTTCCTTCCCTGTCTGGATTGGCACTCATTGTTGTCCTTTGCCTCTTGACCGGCGCAACCAACCATCTCGTCCTGCACCTCAGCCTGTGATGGGTAAGGGGCTCACCTCCGGTGAAGCGAAGGCCGGCTGCCTCGCTGAGGCTGCTGAGCGCTACAGCATCCAATGGCAGGGCGATGAACCGCGCATTCGTGCCCGTGAGGCGGATCTTGGCGATTCCGCTATCAGCCTGCAAAAGCTGTTGTTGTTCAGTGATCGCCAGCAGCAGTTGAGAGAATCTTTGAATCGCCGAGTGGGAGGATTCAGTTGGATCCCCGAGCAGGTGAATACGGAAGAAATCGACTGGACTCCCACTTGGTCTCTATCCGAGCGTCGCGTGAAGTATGTCCCAACCGCATATTGCTATCTCTACTATCCAGCCCGATATTGCCTCGCAGACTCGAATGGTTGTGCGGCGGGAAACTTGATCGAAGAGGCAGTTACACAGGGCTTCCTCGAGCTTGTCGAGCGCGACGCCGTTGGAATCTGGTGGGCGAACAGGCTGTGCCGCCCACGAATCGTCGCCGATGGTCCACTCGCCTCCATCTGTCGCGCAGCCCGGATCGAACTCCGCAGCAAGGGCCGCTCCCTGGAGATTCTGGATCTCACGAGCGATCTGCGAATCCCAACTTTCACCGCAGTCTCCGCTACTCTCGACGGGCGCAGGATACTCTTCGGACATGGCTCTCACTGGAATGCGGAGCTTGCCTGGAAACGAGCTGTATCGGAACTCTTCCAGTTAGTAGATGGAATGGGTGAAGGCCTAGGCGCACCGCATGGACGGCTCAGCATGGTAGAGACGGCACTACGCAAATGGTTTCGGCAGGCAAGACTTCCTGATTTGCCCTATATGAGAGGCAAAGGCCTGCGCCGCCTCTCAGAATTCGTCGAGCTGCAACCACGTGATCTGCGCACAGAAGTCGAACTCTGCGTCGAAACGGCTCGCTCCTCCAATTTGGAACTGCTTGTTCTGAACATGACGCGCCCAGATGTCAGGTTTCCGGTGGTGCGGGTAATCGTACCGGGACTCAGGCATTGCTGGGGCCGTTATGGCTCAGGCAGGCTCTATGATGTTCCCGTTGCTATGGGCTGGCGGACTCAGCCTCTCAGCGAACGCGATTTGAACCCTGTTGCCTATTTTCTTTAAAGAAGCCGATTCTTTCAAGAAAACGCTCGTAGCGCCGATCAGGCCGGAGCGCATCGTAAGCGATGTTGAATGGCACATAGACTGTTAATGGATCATGGTGAATGATTCCCTGTTCCAACCAATAAAATGCCTGATCGTATTCGCCCAATGCAACATAAGCGGCAGCCAGTTCTGCGTGTCCAACATGTGCAGAATTTCTGGAATATATAATTTGCCGGACGCATTCGGCGGCCTCGCTTTTTCGGCCTTGGCGAACCAGCACATTGGCACGCATCGCATGGTAAACCGGCAGTTTTGTCATAGAGGCAGTGCATTCCCCGGATGCCTTGGTAGCCGATGCGACATCATTCAAACCAAGAAAAGCCTGCACAGTCAGAAGGCAGTTGAACATGTGATCTGGATGTTCTCTTTGCAGTTGCTGTGCAGTGGCCAGCGCTTCAGGAAAACGTTTTGCGTAAATATACATCCATCCCAGATTTAGAATCTGGCGTGGTGCAAGAGGGTCCAGACTCTGTGCCAGTCTGCCTTCGGCAATCGCTGCTTCGTGCTGGCCTAGTTTCGTGAGCACCGCACCAAGCCAGGAATGCACCTGCAAAGAACCGGGTTGCAGTTGCAGTGCGCGGGCGAGTGTAATCCTGGCGTTATAGAAGTCCCAATCACCGATACTTTGGATCAGCCCAAAAGCGGCAATGGCTTCGGGTAATTTTGGGTCAAGCATCACTGCGCGGAGCGCCGCTTCGCGAGCCTTCGGAAAAGCTTCCGATCCAGGCAGCAGCGAGAGCTCTGCCATGATGCCCAGTGTATCCGCTCGAGCTGCCCATGCTGGCGCAAACTCTGAATCAAGTTCGATGGCTCGATCAAACTCAACGAGCGCAGCTCGCATACTTTCCGGGTCTCTCTTCGCCCAATGTGCCCTCCCGCGAAGAAAACCCGCATAAGCTTCGGATTCTGGATTGCGGACATTGAATTGAATTGCTTGCGCCGTCGCTATCGGGAAGCCCATCGACGATACAACACCCCGCACAACTTCATGTTGGATTGATCCTACCCGCTGCGCATCATAGTCGAACGATTGTGCCCACAATACCGACTTGTTCAACGGGTCGACAACACGAACGCCGATAAGCACTCTCCCTCCCACGTGCTGGATCGATCCTTTCAATATCGTATTCGTCTGCAATCGGTAGGCGATCGCTTTCAGATCCAAATTGGACTTTCGAAGTTGATTCGAGTCGTCGGATACTACTCTGAGTCCTGGAATACGAGTCAACGCGCTGTAGATTTCTCCGGCTAACCCTTCGCCAAATAGTTGATCGCCACGGTTGGAGCCGACATCGAAGGGCAAGATGGCAATCGAACGGCTGAACTGATTCACTTCCCGCCCGGCCTGCCAGCGCAGAACGAACAAATAGGCTGCTGCGGCAATTGCCAGGGCCGTTAGCAGCATGATCCCTGTGAATAGATGACGCCGATTCTGGTACGAGGAGGCAGCCCGCACAAGATCCCCAGATCTCGCAAAGCGCCTTTTGGGATTGTGGTCCAGCGCCTGCCCTAAGGCAGCCCGCCAGTTTGGAGGCAATAGCTCTAAGCCTCCATCCGCTGGCCGCTTTCCAGTCAAGACTTCACAGGCAACAACGCCAAAAGAGAACACATCGGATTCTGTCGTCAGCTCGCGTCCTTCCGCTTGCTCGGGTGGCATGTATGCCGGCGTCCCATCTGCCGATTGCGTACCGCTGCGGATCCCGGATCCGTGAGCTAACTCACGGGCAAGCCCAAAGTCTGTCACAACCGCCCTTGGAAGGCCCGCCGCATCGGGTACTAACATGACATTACCCGGCTTGAAGTCGCGATGAATCAAACCTGCGGCATGTGCGGCACCTAGAGCCACTGCGCAATGTTCTAAAATTTGTATCGCCAGCGGCAGCGCGATCTTCCCCTGACGATTGAGGCGCTCAGCCAATGTTTCGCCGCTGAGCAACTGCATCGTCAGAAATGGGATCTCCGTTCCAACTTCTTCATGGACGAAAAAATCGTATATGCGGCAAACATGTGGATTCGTAACCCGCCGGGCAATCAGGACCTCCCGTTTGAACCGTTCCACTGTTCGCCGATCAGTAGCAATTTCTGGACGAATCGTTTTGATTGCGATCAATTCGCCCAATTCCTGATCGTATGCTTCCCAAACCTGCCCCATTCCACCGGTGCCCAACAGCCGCTCAATCCTGAACCGGCCTGCTATTATTTTGCCCGGCTCAAGTAGAGAAAGAAACTGGCCAAGGATTTGCTTCAGTTCGCTCGAGCCGACAGGGCTAGTATCAAGCACACCGGACTGATCCAGGCTTGCCAGAACGCGACGCACTTCGATCTCAAGATGCAGATCCCCAGTGCAATGACTACTGATGACAGACTCGCGATCTTCTGCCTCCGCGTCAAGCACGAAATTGCAAACCGCTTTGACGCGCTGGTATTGAACGGGACTCATGGGTAGTAATCAATGGTTATTTTGATAGCTCTGCGTGGAGCCAGGCACGTGCCAATGCCCATTCCCGAAGAACCGTGCGCACGGAAATCCCAAGAGCTTCGGCTATTTCTGTGTCGGTCATACCTCCGAAAAAACGCATTTCTACGATGTGGCACTGTCTAGCATCTAATTCAGTTAAGCGTGAAAGACTCTCATCTAGCGCCAACAATTCCTCTCCGCGAGCAGGTATGAATGCGAGGAACTCGTTCTTCAATTCGTCTACTCTGACATGCACTGTGTTCCCTCCACCGCGTTTTTGAGCCCGATGAGCACGTGCGTAGTCCACCAATATCCGTCGCATGAGGCTGCTGGCGATGGCAAAAAAATGAGACCGGTTTTCCCATTTCTTGTCTTGGCTAACTAACTCGAGATAAGCCTCATGGACCAGCGCGGTTGCCTGAAGCGTGTGGTCAAATCGTTCACGCTTCATATGTCTGCCAGCAATGCGGCGCAGGTCATCATAAACAAGCGAGGCCAGGCGAATCTTGACTGCATCGTTACCGCTGCGAAGTTTCGCGAGCAGAGTAGTAATTTCGCTGCTTGAGCCACCCATGGAATGCTTCGTATTATAGCCGCTTCCAACCGTATGCGATAAACAGAACCAGGCATTGCGCAAGTTTCGTCGGTATTCAGCAAAATTTGTCACCTTATCGACATTTTTTTCGCTCTTTATCTCAAGTGAGCTCGGCGGCCTTAGAGCGGGCCACCCACTCATCATCCATTCGCTAACCATAAGGAAAATCATGATCAATTCAATATTGCACTGGAACCGGATCGCGCTAGAAGCCACGAGGAAAGACTTCTCAACGGATGACCCCACCAAGAATCCCGCTCCACAGCAGGGCGGACCAACGAGAACGTCGCATCATCTTGCCATCGTTCATATCGCTATGTACGATGCCTATTTCGGGGCAAAGGGAAAGCAAACATATTCGAATTTCCTTCCAGCAGAGATTCCGGGCACCCTTTCAGATGACGGCATTAGAATCGCTGTTGCCGCCGCTGCCTGCTTGACCCTGATTGATTGCTATTCCAACCAAAAAAACATCTTCCTGTCGGCTCAGTTGGACTTCATGTCAATGTTGCCTACAACTGCAGAGGAAATGTCCGCTGCAATTGCATGGGGTAGTCTTGCAGCAAAGCGGATTCTCGAAATGCGAGAAAATGACGGCTCTGAGGCCTCTGATGATCCCTACACGCCAAGCCCTCTGCCAGGTGCGCATCGGCCTGATCCCTTGAATTCGGGACAAGGCTTCCTCGGACCGCTTTGGGGTCAGGTCAAGCCATTCGGTATCATCGACCTGGTAAAGAAGGTCCCAACCACTCGTCCGCCCAAAATGGATTCTCAGGCTTACGCCGACAACTTCAATGAAGTCCTGAATAAGGGCCGCGATGTGGGCAGCACGCGAAGTCCTGAGGAAACAGTAGTCGGCCTATTCTGGGCCTATGATGGCGCTAGAAACATTGGTGTCCCGCCACGCCTTTACAATCAGGTCGTGAGAGCCATCGCGCTCAAACACGGCGCATCCGAAGAGCAGAGCGCAAGACTTTTCGCTGTCGTCAATGTTGCGATGGCCGATGCAGGAATTCAGGCTTGGCATGAAAAATATCTCTACAACGTGTGGCGGCCAGTCCTCGGAATTCGGGAAGCCGAAGCCGGGTGGGGCCCTACTGGAATCGGAGATGGCAACGTTGGCACCATGGGTGACCCTTTCTGGGTTCCTCTTGGATCGCCTCCTACCAACCAACCTGCTCGCACGCCGTTTACGCCCAACTTTCCGGCATATCCTTCCGGTCATGCCACCTTCGGTACTGCTGCGCTCGAAGCCGCTCGGCAGATCCTCAATCTCGCTCCCACGTTCAAGTTCAAATTTGTCTCAGATGAACTCGACGGAAAGGCGATCGGAGCCAACGGTGTTCGCGCCAGATTCGAGCACGAATTCACAATTGATAGCGCCATTGCGGAGAATGTCATTAGCAGGGTTTTCCTCGGCGTGCATTGGCGCTTCGACTGCATTGAAGGTCAAAAAAATGGGTCGTTCATCGCTACCCAGATTGCTGCCAAGTTTCCAGAGATGGCCTAGTAACAAAAGCCTCTACCTAAAGAGGGGGGAAGTTAGCGGACTTTCCCCTCCAGACAAAACGACCTGGAACAGCTTCGAGTCGTTCTCCCAGTCCCCGAAGGCCTGGAGCGAAGTCGAAATGCTACCCCTTTGCAGCATTGATCGCAGCCGTAAGCGCCGGCACTACTTCAAACAGATCCGCGCACATCCCGTAATCCGCTACCTCAAAAATCGGCGCGTTCGGGTCCTTGTTGATCGCAACCACGGTTTTTGCGCCCTTCATCCCTACCAGATGCTGGATCGCCCCCGACAAGCCCACCGCCACATATAACTTCGGGGCCACAGTCTGCCCGCTACTCCCCACCTGCCGCTCCATAGGCAGCCATCCGTTATCGCAAATCGGTCGCGAAGCCGCAATCTCTGCCCCCAGAGCTGCGGCCAATTCCTCAATCAGATGGAGATTTTCCTTCTCCTTGATCCCTCGGCCCACACTCACAATGATCGGTGCAGCACTCAAATCCACAGCCCTCTGGGCTTCACGGAACTTCTCTTCTGGCTTCTGTCGCGGTGTGGCAGCAACCGATGGCAACTGTTCGACGATCACGGCTTCGCCCGCTTCGGCCCGATACGCACCAGCCTGTAACGACACAAACACCGGCTCACCTAGTGGCCGGATTTCGGCATTCATCTTCCCTTGAAACAACTGCCGGGTCACGAGCAACTGCCCACCTTCAACCCTCATCCGGATCACATCTGAAATCAGTGCCCGGTCAAATCTCGTCGCCAGCTTCGGTGCAAAATCCCGCACTTGATACGTATGTGGAAACAACACCAACTGGAACTGCTTGGCCCGGATCAGCTCAGCGAGCGCATCGGTATAAGCATCCGCAGTATAGGCCAAATGCGGCTCAACGGAATGAACGGCCAAACCAAGCTTCGCCCCTAAGTCCCGCGCCGCCGACAGCGTCTCGGCCGATAGCTTGTGTCCCGGCTCCAGTACTGCCAATATTCCGCTCACAGCAGGTGCACCTCGTTCTTGAGCTTTTCAACCAGTTCCGCCACCGTCGCCACCATCTGTGTCTGCTTCGAGCGCTGCGGCAGGCTCACCGCAACCACTTCATACGACGAGGTCCGCGCTACGCCCAACTCCCCGGGCGTCAGCGCCTTTACTTCCTTCGTCTTTGCTTTCTTGATCCCCATCAGCGTCGCGTAACGAAGCTTCTTGATCCCCGACTGAATCGTCAACACTGCCGGCAGCGGCATCCCCACCTGCTGAAACCACCCGTCCTCAAGTTCCCGCTTCACCCGCAATTCAGCACCGCTCACGACAACCTGCATGATGATCGTTGCATGCGGCATCCCCAGCAATTCCGCCATCACTACCCCCGCTTGCCCTGCTCCAACGTCGTCCGATTGCAAACCCGTCAGCACCAGATCAGGAGCTTCACTCTTCACCGCTGCAGCCAGCAGTTTCGAAATCGCAAGCGTATCCCAATCCGCAAGGTCGTCGACATTGATGTGGATTGCCCGGTCCGCACCCTTGGCTAGAGCTTCGCGAATCGTAGCCGAGCTACGCTCCGGTCCAGCACATAGCGCCACCACCTCGCCCCCATGCGCTTCTCTCAGTTGCAATGCCTCTTCAAGGGCATAAGCATCCGGCTCGTTGATTTCGTAGTCCAGATTCGACTCGTCAATCCACTTGCCATCAGCCGAAGCTGTAAACAGCGAATCTCTCGCAGCTACCTGTTTGATCGCAACAAGGATCTTCATACTACTCAGCGTAGCGCTTGAAAATCAGACACCCATTGGTGCCACCAAAGCCGAACGAATTGGAGAGCGCGGTGTCGATCTTCATCGGGCGCGCCTGATTGGGAATAAAGTCGAGATCACAACCTTCGCCTGGTGTATCAAGATTCATCGTTCCCGGTGCAATCTGATCCCGAATCGCCAGCACTGTAATACCAGCCTCGAGGGCTCCTGCCCCACCCAGCAAATGCCCGGTCATAGCTTTCGTCGAAGACACCGGCACCTTGTAGGCGTGAGCGCCAAAAGCACCCTTGAAAGCACGCACTTCAATTACATCGCCAGCAGGCGTTGAAGTCGCGTGAGCGTTCACGTAATCTATGTCCGTCGTCGCAATCCCTGCATCCTTGATTGCCCTCAGCATTACACGACGAGGCCCGTCTCCATCCTCACTCGGAGAAGCCATGTGGAAAGCATCACCTGTCATCCCGTAGCCGATGACTTCGGCAAGAATGTTGGCCCCCCGAGCCTTGGCAAGCTCCAGTTCCTCGAGAATCAGAATCCCTGCGCCTTCACCCACCACGAAGCCATCACGATCCTTGTCCCAAGGTCGTGATGCACGCGCTGGATCATCATTTCTGGTCGAGAGTGCTCGCATTGCGGCAAAACCAGCGACGCTAAGCGGTGTACATGCAGCCTCTGCACCTCCAGCAATCATGGCATCGGCATAACCGTGCTGGATCAGGCGGAAGGAATCACCGATCGCATGTGCACCCGTTGTGCAGGCTGTCGCCACGGCAGAATTCGGGCCTTTGGCGCCAGTACGAATCGAGACTTGTCCTGAGGCCAGATTCACGATCGTAGAAGGAATAAAAAACGGAGATACTTTGCTCGGGCCGCCAGCCAGCAGTTTCGAGTGCTCGCGTTCGATCACTTCAAAGCCACCGATGCCGCTCCCGATGTAAACACCGATTTCTTCGGCATTATCAGGAGTAATCTTCAGTCCGCTCATCGCGAGCGCACCATCCGTTGCCGCGATCGCAAAATGCATGAATCGCGCCATCTTCTTGATTTCTTTTTTGTCAATGAAGTTGGCTGGGTCGAAGTTTTTCACTTCGCCGGCAATCTGGCACGAGTGCTGGGCGGGATCGAAAAGGGTAATGCGTTCTACACCGCTTTTGCCAGCAAGGATCGCTTGCCAGACACTTTCGGTGTCATTACCAACAGAGCAGATCAACCCAATACCAGTAACAACAACACGACGGGACACAGGGTTATTTGGCACAGTCTCTCCGCCGGACTATTTCTTCTTCTTGGAGTCGATGTAATCGATGGCGGCCTTGACGGTCGTCAGCTTTTCGGCGTCCTCATCTGGCACGTCAATGCCAAAGGCTTCTTCAAAAGCCATCACCAATTCGACAATGTCGAGGGAATCAGCGCCGAGGTCGTCAACGAAACTTGCTGTATCGTCAACCTGAGCCTCGTCCACGCCTAGCTGCTCAACAATGATTTGTTTTACTTTTTCACGTACGTCCATTGAGTTCGTTTTGATTCTAGCAGAGCTATGCTGGAGAAATGAAAGCAATTCGTGCGATTCTTCTGCTCAGTATTTTTTCGGGCCTGATTTCTGCAGCTCCTGCCAGGTCAGAGAAGAAGGGCTGGATCCAGGTGCAACTCACCGGAACCCCTCGTGAAATGGGCCGCCAGCACGGTCGGATTCTCTCTGCTGAAATTGCCGATGGACTCAAAGCAATCCAGACCATCATCCTCCACGACACAAAAAAAGATTGGGACTTCTACCGTACAGCTGGTCGCGACATCCTCTGGCCTAAGGTCGAAGCGCAATACCGCGAGGAAATCGAAGGCATCGCCGAGGGCCTGAAAGAGAAGGGTTCCAAGCTCGACCTCTGGGATATTGTCGCCCTCAACGGCTGGATGGAACTTGCCTGGTATTACGTCCCCGCCTACAACCTGCAGCACGGCATTCCCACTCCACCCACGGTCACCGCTCCCGAGCACTGCAGCGCTTTCATCGCCACCGGCACTTACACTAAGAACGGCAAAATTGTGATCGCCCACAACGCATGGGTAGACTTTGCCATCGGCGAACGCTGGAACATTATGTTCGACATCCAGCCAGCCCAGGGCATGCACATGATTATGGACGGATACCCCGGCCTTATCCACAGTGGGGACGACTTTGGCATCAATAGCTCCGGAATCGTCATTACCGAAACTACGATTTCTGCCTTTCAGGGTTTTGACGAAAAAGGTATCCCTGAATTCGTTCGCGCCCGCAAAGCCCTTCAGTACGGCAAGTCGATCGACGAAGTCACCACCATCTTCAAAGAAGGTAACAACGGCGGCTACGCCAACGCATGGCTGATCGGCGATAACAAATCCAGCGAAATCGCCCGCCTCGAGCTCGGCCTCAAAAACGTGACCCTCGAGCGCACCCGAAACGGCTACTACGCCGGCTCTAATTTCCCGATCAACCCAAAACTTCTCGCCGAGGAGGCCAAAGATTTCGACCCCAAAGATCTTTCTACATCTCCCACGGCCCGCCGCATCCGGTGGGAATCCTTGATCGAGGAAAATAAAGGCAAGATTGACGTCAAGCTTGCCCAGCGATTTATGGGTGACGACGTCGATAGTTTCGAAAAAAGTGCCCTCCCCAACGAACGAACTCTCTGCGGTCGAGTTGATTTGTCTCCGCGAGGAAGCGCAGGCTGGCAACCGCCCTACGGCCCCTGCGGTGCCGTTCAAAACAAAGCCGCCGATTCCAGCATGATCGACCGCATGGCGATGAACGCCGCTTATGGGCCGCAATGCGGACCAGGCTTCCGCGCTGCCGAATTCCTCAAGGCCCACCCGGAGTTCAACTATCAGAAAGCGGTGCTGCGCGACATGCCGAGCCAGCCCTGGGCAGAATTCAAACCATCCCGATAATTTTTTTGCGCCCCGTGTAACCGACCAGCACCACTCATCGACTTATAAACATATCCCCGTTACGAAGGCGGATGCCTTGATTCTTCACCCCGAAAATCTTGACATCCGCCACCTTCATTTCTGGCCTTGATTTTTCTCTAGGGCAGCGCCAACAGGTAGTCCGTAATCGCCGCATTCTCCCTCGAAGTGAACTTGTAAGACGGCATCGTGGAATCCGGATCGAACTTCTGCGGATTTACAAAATGCGCCTGCAGCCAATCTGCTTTGCGCCTCTTGGCAAGTCCATTCAGTGGCGGTCCATTGTTCATGCCCGAGCCATTCACGATATGGCAGAGTCCGCACTGGTTCTTCATGAAGACGAGCGCCCCTTCGCGCGCGTAAACAGGAACTTCGCCCATCTTGATCGCATTCTGAGGAGTTAGCTTCAACAAAAACGAAGCCAGAGCATTCAACTCGTTCGCTTTTAGTGCAACTGGCGGCATCTGACTTCCCGGAATCACGCTTGCCGGTTGTTTGAAATGGGCAATCATCCACTTTGCATCACGCGATGCGCCGCCCGTGCCCAGATTGGGCCCCGGCTTACCCTCATCGGTAAGGCCAAGAGTATGGCAGCTTGCACACTTTTCGTTTTCAAAATACGCCACGCCCGCCACTTCCTGGGGGCTAAGCTCCACCCAGTCCATAGGTCCTTGTGCTTCGGCAATCGCTGCCGAAGCCGGAGTCTCGCGGATCGCCGCCATCGTCAGGCCGCCCCAGCCAATCGCACACAATACCACCACCCCAAACGCTAGCGTCCGGGTTGTAACTTTCACCATGGGTGCCCGATCAAGAAACGGCACTACAAACAGTCCACCCACGGCCAGGCCAGGCAGCACAACGGTTGCAAACAACTCAAGTGGCCCCTCGCAATATTTCAGCAACTGAAACAGAAACTGAAAATACCACTCCGGCCTGGGGATGAAAGTGGTGTCGGTTGGGTCAGCCAATCGACCCAGTGGCGCCTTCGCTACAATCGCCAGCGTAAACATCGTCGCAAAGGCAACAAACACTGCCACTGTGTCCTTGAACACCTGGCGTGGATAAAACTTTTCCTTAGGCAGCAGCTCATCGCCGGGTTCCGGAGCCACCCCATGCCGCCTCACCAGATACACGTGAAACACAATCAGCAGAAAAGTAAGCGCCGGCAAGATCAGCACATGCGCCGCGTAAAAACGGGCAAACGTAACCACGCCGACTCCATCCTCGGCTCCCATGAGACGGAGCACATAGGGACCCATCACCGGCACTCCTGCCGCGATCTGCGTCGTCACAACCGTGCCCCAATAAGCCCGGTTGTCCCAAGGCAGCAGGTAACCGGTCAGCGCAAATCCGAGTGTAAAGAGTAACAACACCACACCCACCATCCAGGTTGCTTCACGCGGTTTCTTGTAAGCGCCCCAGAGAAACACCTGCACCATGTGCAACACGACAACCACTACCATCATCGAAGCGCCCCAGTGATGCAGACCCCGGATCAGAGACCCGCCACTCAGTTCGGTCATGATGTGACGCAGGCTGTTGTAGGCTTCGCCAGGTGTCGCCCCATAATTTAGCCCCAGCATCACGCCGGTAAATGCCTGCACGAAAAAGATAAACATCGCCACAGACCCCAGCACCTGCTTCCAGCCAGAGCTCGCCGGAATCTCTTCATCAAGAAAGTGCTGAACCGTTGAGAGCAACCCCGTACGGTCTTCAATCCAGTCAATGAGTGGGCGCATAACTAGGCTCCCATCTTTGTCTTCGTAGGCTGAGCGCTATCAATCGTGCCGATGAGCAGCCGAGTACCCTGAGTCTTCACCGGAAACCGGTCCAGCGGCCTCGGTGCCGGCCCTCCCATTACATTGCCGTCAATCGAAAAATTCGTTGTGTGACACGGGCAAATGAATTCGCCTTTGTCTTCTTCCCATCGATACGCGCATCCCAAGTGCGTGCACTGCGGCGAATACGCAACCACCTCGCTATCCGACAGCTTCACCACCCAGGCTGTCGATTTCTCGGTAATCAGTTTCCAGCCATCTTTACGCAAGCGCCGGAATGTAACTTCCTCAGGGCTGCGCAGCTTCAACAGATTGAGGTCCATTGCGTCCACCCATCCACCGGGTGAAACGCTCTTGGGGGCTTTGAGCAGATAAATCAATGCGGGAATCCCCAGCCCACCACCAATCAGTGCCCCAAGCGCTTGTGTCGCCCGGCCAAAGAAACCACGCCTACCGATACCATTCGAAGCAACCATAGTGGCTTGATTATATAGCGCAGGTTAAATTGTCGCAATCACGGCCACAAAAGCGACTGATGATCTACCTCGCTCACAGGATTCAGGACTCAGATCTCTCTACCCCAAATTGAGTTCATGGCAGGCCAAGCTAAGCATGATGAGCAGTTTGCTGCTATCAGCGGTCAGCCTTCAAGCTGCGGATAGTTCGGGTGAAGGAAACCGTTCCTCGCAGCTGGCGTATCCGCGCGTAGATGAGAGCTTCTGCAACTGGCACCACGGCAGAACGGTCTGTCTGCTCAATTTCAGTTCCGCTGGACCCCTGACTCTGGTCTGGCGACTTTGCCCCTTCGACGCTAATCTTGCTCTCGGTACCCATGACGGTAAACTTACCACTTTTAAACCAGAGTAAGACTGGCCTTACGCTGAACCACCCAAACTGCGAATTGCAGCCACAAGTTCATGCACTTCTGTCCACGGGCTCTCTCTCGGCACGCCACGTTCCTCCTGTCGATTCTTGAGTTCACTTGCTCTCAGGAGTGCCGCTTCCAGCAGTGGCAGTAAAGCCATTGTGTCAGGTATCTTCTCATACCCAGGCATGTGTTGGGCGCAGCATCTTGCCGCCTCCTGCCTGGTTAATGGGGCCGTTTGACTTTGAAAATGAAGCGAGAGCCAGAGCTCGAAGTTCGGATTTGAGTATGCGACAGGAATGTTATTTGCGGACGCCTGTTGCAACGCTTCTCGAACCAACAAATGGTCGTCTTGATCAAAAACGCACCAGATTGCGGAATAGTCTTCATTGGGATCTTCACGCCTCTTCCGCTTCGCAGCTTTTTTGACTTCAGCGGCCACCTCCACTATTTTTTTGGCGCAGAGTATTTGTTATCGAATTCGAGGACAACTTTCGTTCCCCATTGTTGGTTGAGCGCATTCAGGTAACTTGGTTCTGTAACTTTGCCTTCGCAAACGATTAAGACTCGAGGCTTGGCATTTCGTGTCGGTTGCTTGCGACGCAGGTCATCTAGTCTAGACATCTTTGTCCTCGAAGCGTAAGGCGTTCAAGAAACTTGCCTCGTTCAGTACTGGAACGCTGCCGTAGCGGCCCTGTAGATAACCTCGCTCCAAGTTTTCGTTCTTGCGCGGTGAAAAATCGCTAAGTGCATACAGTTCACTGGCACCATCCGGCTTCTTCTCGGCAAACCAAATTTCATCCCTTCGAAGATCCCCGCTGCTCAACAGAGTGGTGTCATGCGTAGTAAAAAGCAGTTGCGCCTTTTTGGGATTCGTATCGGGAGATAGAAATAGTTTCACAATTTGCAAGCAGAGAGCCGGATGTAGACTCCGATCAAGCTCATCGACAACGTATACCCCTCCGAATTTCAGGCTCTGCAGTAGGCCCGGCAATCGCGATGCATAAATCAGAGTTCCATCCGATTCCATATTCGCTTCAAAGACCAGTGCGTTCCCCTCAACTTCGTGCACAAACCGCACTGTGGGGATCTTCATTGTGACAATAGCCTTCCCTGTGACAGGGCCCAGAATCGCAGAAGCTGAGGGGAACAAACCTGGGAGTTCGGGTTGTCGCTCCGTGGCCATATGCCTTGGCTCCTCTTCCGTTCTGTCCAATTCGACTATCCCTAGATCTGCCGCTTTGATCAACCTCAGAATGGAATGGTCTTCGTGACGCTGCAACCAGTTTGCAAGCCTTCGCAAGGATGCTCCTATTTGATGCCGATCAAACACGACCATCCGCATAAGCCTGAAATGAACCTGCCCCAGTTGATCGTGTCCCTGCTGCGCCGCAGCGGAAAGAAACAAGGAGTTTTTTCGAGTCAGTTGCTCGACCGCTCGATTGGGCCCCTTCAATTTCGGTCCGAATTGAATTGCCGATCCCTTCAATCGATGAAACCAAATCTGCTTTCTGCCGATAGGGTAAACATGCAGCCACTCTTCGACTACTTCAGATTCGTCGAGCTGGAATCCATATTGGTATTGCACGTCTTCAATCGTGAAATCCAATACAAATTTTGATTCTTGCCCTTTTGTTTCGCCCCCCGTGAAGAACGGCTTTATAGGCACTGGCTGTTCAGGTGCCCACCGTCGGTAGGACCTGTCGATTACATCAACGAAAAACCGAAGTGCCTTGATGGCATTGCTCTTCCCAGAAGCGTTGGCCCCGTAGATTGCACAACAAGGCAGAATGCCATGCTCCGTTCCAGCCGCTGCAATCGGATCTCGATGCGGATGCTTCAGGCTGCTGGCCACCCACGAGATAGTTTGCAGATCACGATATGAAGCAAAGTTGGAAAACTGAAATCGAATCAGCATAGTTGCAATTTACATCATTTTGCAAAAACTTGCTTCTGTCGCGCCAAGCATCACGCTTTCATAGCGCTTTTCGACAATAAGTTGCAAATTATTCATTCTGATTAAAGCTACCTCTTCCGATTGTCTTTCAAAATCACCCCACGAACTTGTGGCACCCTTAAGCACGACGAAACGCCAGCACTGCGTTCAATCCCCCAAAAGCAAAAGAATTCGACAGCGCCGCCCCCACCTCTACTCTCCGCGCCACATTCGGAATCACATCGAGTTCACACTCCGCATCCCGCTCTTCAAAATTCGCTGTCGGTGGTAACACTCCTCGCCGCAATGCCTCAATCGTCGCCACTGCCTCCAGAGCCCCTGCTGCCCCCAGCGCATGACCATGCATCGATTTCGTCGATGACACAACAATCGTCTCCCCAAACACCAGCTTCAACGCCGTACACTCCGCCGGATCATTCGCTTGCGTCCCGGTGCCGTGTGCATTCACATACCCAACCTCTTCGGGTGCCATTCGCGCATCCCGCAGAGCCATCCGCATCGCCGCTGCCGCACCTTCCGGCATCGGTTGCGTAATATGATGCGCATCCGCCGACATTCCAAAGCCCGCTAACTCGGCCAGACAAATCGCCCCCCGAGCTCGCGCATGCTCCTCACTTTCAATCACGATCATCGCTGCTCCTTCGCCAAGGCTCATCCCCTTGCGGTCCCTGGAAAATGGCCTGCATACATCCGGCGACACCACCCGCATCGCCTCCCACGCCTTCAATAGCCCAAACACAAACGGGGCCTCGCTTCCACCCGTCAACGCCACATCCACCACTCCATTGCGCACCATCCACATCGCCTGTCCCATTGCATGATTGGCCGAAGAGCAGGCCGTCGAGACGGTAAACACGGGCCCATTCACGCCATGCTCCATCGCCATCAGGCTAGCTGCGGCATTCGCCATCACCTTTGGAATCGTCAATGGATGCACCCGCGATTTTTTCTCGCGATACACGTCCCAATACCCTGCGTCTTCCATATGCTTGCCACCCACACAACAACCCGTCACAATCGCCGCATCCACAGGCAATCGCAAGCCCGCCTGTGCAATCGCCTCGCGCGCCGCAAGCAAGGCAAATTGGGCATTGCGGTCTGCCATAAGCAGATGGTCTTTCCCCAGCAAATCTTCTGCCACAAAGCCGCCGAATTCCGCTCCCGTCTTGATCTTCATCTCTGAAGTGTCGACAGTTTTCAGGGCACCAATCGCAGCTACTCCGCTCGCCAGCCCCTCCCAAAACAAGGGCACACCCACGCCATAAGCCGTCACCGCTCCCATGCCCGTTACCCAAACTTTACGCATTCCACCACTGTACTAGCCCTGAAAAAC
>JANXLY010000088.1 GCA_025354885.1 Acidobacteriota bacterium
CTCGCGACCCAGCCCAAAAGGGACGCAAAGGAGGCTTCTAACAACGGAAAATCGACTTAGCGAGACTGGAAAAACCGGGGCGGCGAAATGCAACTGCAAAGGGGCCTTGGATGACTGTTGCCATGCATAATTTAGGTACCAGGATGTCGAACCGATCCTGATGGAACGCTGCCAGAATTGTCATCGCAGCGGAGAAATCGGCCCAATGCCGCTAATGACTTACGCCGAGGTGAGGCCCTGGGCCAAGGCGATCAAGGCTTCGGTTGCCAGCCGGAAAATGCCGCCGTGGTTTGCGGAGGCTTCCGTTGGTCATTTCTCCAATGACCGATCCCTTTCGAAACAGGAACTCGAGACGCTTACGAATTGGGTTGACGAAGGTGCGCCTGCGGGGGATCCGAAATCGAAGAGACCGGCGAAGGAATTTGTAGAAGGCTGGAATATTCCCAAGCCCGACGCTGTGATCGGGATGGAGAAGCCGTTTCCTGTACCGGCTGGCACCAAGATCGACTATCAGTATGTTGTGATCCCGACAGGCTTTACAGAAGACAAGTGGGTCAACATGGTTGAGGCTCGGCCTAGCGACCGCAGCGTAGTGCACCATGCGGTGATTTTCATTCGAGATCCGAAGTCGAAATGGCTTCGCGAAGCGCAGCCCTACATCCCCTATGTACCGACTCGAACTGGTAAAGATCGGCGCATTGATGTGGGTGGAGGCGGTAACGAAATTCTGCACACTTACACGCCTGGCAATCTTCCCGACGTGTGGAAGCCGAACCAGGCGAAGCTGATTCCGACGGGTGCAGATCTGGTGATGCAGCTTCACTATACGTCCTCGAAGAAGGACACACAGGACCTTACCAAGATTGGCATTGTCTTCGCGAAACAAGCGCCTGATCAGCGCATCATGACGCTTATCGCTGGTAATGACGCATTTGTGATTCCTCCTGGAGAGGCGGGCTATAAGGCGACTGGTTCAATCACGATTCCGAATGAGGGAACGCTGCTGAATTTCTTTCCGCACATGCACGTTCGTGGCAAGGCTTTTGAGTACAACCTGATTGAAGGCGAGAAGAAAGAGGCCTTGTTGAAGGTAAACAAGTACGACTTTAACTGGCAATTGACCTATCATCTTGACAAGCCGATCGAGCTGAAGCGGGGTATGAAGATTGAGGCCATCGGTACTTTCGACAACTCCATCAATAACCCGAATAATCCGGATCCGAAAGCGGAAGTGCGCTGGGGCGAGCAGAGTTGGGAAGAGATGAGCTACGGGTTTGTGGACATTGCGATTGATGCCCGCTACGACCGCAGGTCCTGGTACACAAGGGTGCCGCTGCTCCGAAAGGTGAATAGCCGATTGGGCCGAAACGCTGATATAATCTAGGCTTCGGCCCAACGACAAGGGCGCGTAGCTCAGCTGGTTAGAGCGCCTGCTTCACACGCAGGAGGTCCGGGGTTCGAGTCCCTGCGCGCCCACCATATTTTACTGCGGTCCGGTGGTTTTCGGTAGCGAAAAGCAAAAGTCTTCAGTAAGCAGCCCGTAAGCGGAATCGGGTGCTGAAAGCCCGCGACAAGTTTCGAACATGGGATGGCTGAACGAAGGAAAATGTTGGGCTGAGCCTTTGGAATAGCTATTGCAATCGCGTTTACACGCTGAGGAATGGAACTCAGGTTTGCCTCAACGACTACTCTACAACGACGATAGGCGGGTGATTGGAAACTCGACTCCAATCGAGAATCGAAACGTTTAAAACTGGATCTTGGCTGGAAGACACCGACCAGCGGCAACGCAGGAAAATGCTTGCGAGCTGAGTCGAATGCTACTTTCCGAAAGAATTATCAAAACTACTGCTTCACTTCCTCAACCGTGAATGGTGCCGACAGGCGGAAGCTAAGTAGCGTCTCCACAGGAATCACCGCGGCATCACCTCTCGTGGCCAGAGTCAGGCCCGCACCGCCGGCTGCTCCCGCCCCAGCGCCGATCGCCGCTCCCGTTCCACCACCCGCAATGGCACCGATCGCCGCACCTATGCCGGAACCAATACCAATGCGGAGGGCATCCTTCTTCTTTGTGCCCCGAGCTTCGCGTACCAGATTCTGGGTCCGAATATTGATGGTCCGTCCATCGCTAGTCTTCAATCGACGCAAAGTTACCCCGATCACGGCCCTCCCTTTGACTCGGCCTCCAGGATCGCTTTCGGTCACAATGCCCTCAACGTACGCGCCCCTGTCGGCGATGCGGTAACCATTTACTTCGATCGGCGTGGACAGAGAGGCTTCGAACGATGAGCCAGTGCTGCTCGATTTGGTTGACATCGGTGTAAGCGTTCGTATCGTGATCACAGTGCCGAGGTTGACTGTGTAAGTTTTCGGCGGCTCGGCCAATCGGCGAGCCTCCTGGGCCTTAAGCTCTGCGGCAGCAGCAGACTTGAGGGCGGCCTCGGAGGCCTGTTTGTCCTTTTCCCCTGCAGCAAATACTTTCGTTTCTTTGGATGCATTTTCCAAATTGCCAGCAGTGGTTTTCACTTGCTCTTGCGCCTTCTCAACAGCACTTTTCAATTCAGGACTCGTAACGGAAGTCTCTTTCCTGACCGCTTCCTGGGCTTCCTGAAGGGTCTTCGTTGCTGCTTCGAGCTTCTGTTGAGCATCTGCAAGGCGCCGTTCGCTTTCCGCACGGCGATTCGTGCCGCAGCTCGCCAAAATGAAAACAACCGTGAGGGTGCTTAGTATCGATTTCATGATTCACCTATGATTGACTCGCGCACCGCTCCTTGCTATTGGGTTTCTGCTTCATTTGCAGCCAATAAGCTGTAAAGTTTGGGTCGAGCGCTAATGCCGAGTATAATCCCAGTTTACCCCCCCCCCGGGGTTCGAGTCTTTTCGCGCCAACCATCTCAATCCAAGAAGCCGAACAACGAGTTGGATCAGCGCAAGGCTGGTGCCACGCTTCGTCCAATCCGTTCGATCGAATTCATCAACTTCTGATGAGAAAAATTTGCCACATCCATTTGAAAGGAGACACGGGAAACTCCGCCCAGAGCCTCGCTATGCCGCGCGATCTTTTCCACTACTTCGTTCGGTTCCCCAATCAAATAAGCTCCGCGTGGCCCTAGTTGGGCGTCAAAGCTGCTTCGCGTCGGCGCCGGCCATCCGCGTTCCTTGCCAATATTTGAAACCGACTGCGCGTAGCCGGGGTAGAATTCATCCGCCGCCTTCCTGGACGATTCGGCAACATATCCGAAGCAGTGCAACGTGAGGTTGCGGCAAGCATGCGTAACCGACATGAATTTGCCATTCAGGCGGCAATATCGGACGTCTGAAGAAGATTCTCGCGGTAATTCCAAGGCATCCAGTTCGCAGGCGCTTGCGCCAGTTCGCGAGGATT
>JANXLY010000113.1 GCA_025354885.1 Acidobacteriota bacterium
TCTCGATCTCGAACCGCATCCCACTCGCCTAGTCAACATGTCCGCCCTTGGCGACGCACTTACAACGCTCAATGACCCTCCCGTCAAGGCGATGATCAATTACAACTCCAACCCTGCCGCTGTCGCTCCCGACCAGACCAAAGTCCACAAAGGTCTCCTCCGCGAAGACCTCTTCACCGTCGTGATCGAACAGTTCATGACCGATACTGCGCTCCGTGCCGACATCGTCCTCCCCAGCACAACCTTCCTCGAACACACAGACATCTACCTCGCCTACGGTCACTACTATCTCCAACTCGCTCGCCCCGCTCTGGCCGCCCCGGGCGAGTGCATGTCCAACGTCGAAATCTTCCGTCTCCTCGCCAAAGCCATGGGCTTCACAGACCCCTGCTTTGACGACACCGTGGACGACATGATCCGTCAGACTCTCAATTCCGGCTCGCCCTATCTCGAAGGAATCACCCTCGAACGTCTCGATCAGGAACATTCCATCCGCCTCAATCTCGGCGTCCCCGCTGGCGAATTCCTCCCCTTCAAGGACGGCCATTTCCCCACCACCCACGGCCAATTCATCACCGGCGGCGCAGACCTCGCCTACGATCCTCCCGTCGAATCGCGGCACGGGGCAGGGAACACCACCAGCTTCCCGCTCGAGCTCATCTCCTGGAAGAATCACGATTCGATGAATTCCACCTTTGGCAATCGCGACGACGTCGATGCCGACACCGCCAAAGTAATCCTCCACCCCACAGACGCGGCCAAGCGCAACATCAGAGACAACAGCACCATCCGTCTCTTCAACGAACGCGGCACCATCGACGCCATCGCCAAACTCGATGCCCAGCACGTCCAGCCCGGAGTCGTCTGCGCCCCCAGTGTCCGCTGGCCTTCTAAGACCAATAGCGGACAAGGCATCAATGTCCTGACCGGCCAGCGCCTCACCGACATTGGTGCTGGAGCCACCTTCTACTCCTGCCTCATCGAGGTCGAAGCATGTTAAGAATTCTCTTCGCCGCGCTCGCTCTGATCACCAGTTGCCGCCCCAACCGCGACCTCTCCCAGTACACGCAAGAAGACGCCAATTCAAATCTCGTCGCCACGCTCCCCATCGCCAATCCCAAGCTCCAAGGCCAACTCAAATCGGGCTTCCATCAGATCGAAGAAGGTGGCTGGCGCTGGGCCGCAAGCCACACCGTCGTGGAACTCAAAGCGCCCTTCGCCAGTCAAAAACTCGGTGCCACGCTTACGCTCAAGGGCAGCTTTCCCGAAGTTCTCTATTCAAAGACCGGCTCCATCCAGCTCAGCGCCAAACTCAACACAACCGTGCTCCCCGCGCTCAGCGTGAAACAGGCTGGCGAATTCGTCTACCAGGCCGAAGTCCCCGCTAAGGCCTTCACCGCCGAGCACACCATCATCGAATTTACGACAGACAAATTCCTTCCGCCCAACACCTTCCCTAACGACGGCCGCGAACTGGCCCTCATCGTCACTTCCATCTCACTGGAAACCAAGAAATGAAATCACTCCTCCTCTTACTCGCAACCATCACGTACGCGCAAGACATCCTCGTCGCCCCTAACGCCAGCGTCTGGGTCACCGACGGCATGAAGGCCGCCCGCAATCTCCGCGCCTCAACCGAGCGCTCTCCCAAAGACCTTCTCACTCTCGCCGAGCGCAGCAACTGGAAAGAAACCGGCGACTACAAAGAGATCGTCAGCCTCTATTTCAAACTCGCCGCAGCCACTCCCTATGCCCGCATGATCGACATCGGCACAACTCCCACCGGTCAGCGCATGTACATCTTCGTCGCTACCAAAGACAAGGCCTTCGATGCATCTTCTGCCCGTAAAGCCGGCAAGCCCATCGTTTTCTTTCAAAACGCAATTCATGCCGGTGAAAACGGTGGCAAAGACGCTGCCCTCATGCTCCTTCGCGACATTCTCGTCACCAAAAAATACGAACAGCTCCTCGACAAAGTCATCATCATCTCCATGCCCGCCTTCAATATCGATGGGCTCGAGCGGCGCTCTCCCTACAACCGCATCAACGAGCAAGGGCCAAATGAGATGGGATTCCGCGTCACAGCCCAACGCTTCAATCTGAATCGCGATTACATCAAGGCCGATTCCCCCGAAATGCAGAACTGGCTCAAGACCTTCAACCGGTGGCAGCCAGACCTCTTCATCGACAACCACGTCACCGACGGTCAGGACCTCCAGGCCGACACCACTTTCGTCCTCCACGACGGCATCGACGTTTACCCCGCCGTCGGCGCTTGGGTCGCTGAAAAGTGGTCACCCAAACTCTGGTCTGGTCTCGAAGCAGAAGGCCACTCCGTCGGCTGGTATGTTGGCGGGCCTCTCCGCCCGGATCGCCCCTTCGTTGTTCTCTCACTAGGCGCACGCTATTCCGATGGCTACGCAGCGCTCCGCAATCGCGCCAGCATGCTTGTTGAGACCCACTCCCTCAAACCCTTCTCCGTCCGCGCCTGGGGCCATTACGACATCATGCTCGAAACTTTGAAGGTCGTTGCCGAACACGGTGCGGAACTCCGTGCCGCAACCGAAAAAGCCGACAAAGACCAGCTCCAGCCCGGCACAAAGATTGCTGTCGATTACGTTGCAGCAAAACAGGGCGTCCCCTTCACCGCACGCTTGCTCGAAACAGAAAGCTACCAGGGCAGCGCTCTCGGTGGACCCGTCACCCGCTACCTTCCCAAGCCCCGCAATATCGAAGTCACTCTCGTCCGCGCTGCCATTCCCAAAACCGAGATCACTCTTCCCAAGGGCTACTACATCCCGCGAGAATGGTCTGCCATTGCCGACCTTCTCAAGCTCCACGGCGTTCGCGTCCAGCCCACCACCCAAGTCACCACCGCCAACTTCGAAGTGATCCGTTTCGACAAAATCAGTTTCCCCTCAATGCCCTTCGAATCTCGCTTCATGCCCAACTTCGAAACCCGAACCACAGTCGAAAAGCGTAGCCTCCCGGTCGGCACTTTCTTTGTTCCAACCAGCCAGCCGTTACAAAAACTGCTCGTCGAAGTTCTCGAACCCGTGGCGCCCGATTCCGCCGTCAAATGGGGCTTCTTCAACAGCATCTTCGAACAGAAGGAATATGCAGCCGACTACATCATGGAACCGCTTGCCGAGAAGATGCTCGCTACAGACCCCAAGCTCAAAGCCGACTTCGCTGCCGCCCTTGCCGCCGATCCCGCTCTCGCCGGCAACCCCCGCGCCCGCCTTCTCTGGCTCTACAAACGCAGTCCTTTCTACGAATCAGACAAGGACGTTTATCCCATCCTGAGAGCGGTCGAATGACACCCAACTCCAAAACGCAAAAAGGCGGCGCTCCAAGCGCCGCCTTTTATATTTCTAAACCAGTTCAACTACGGAGTGCGACCGCCGCCACCACCGCCACTGGAGCGTCCCGCTCCACCAGCACCCGCCGAACCACCAGCGCGCTCACCGCCAGAAACAGGAGCAGCAGCTGCAGCCGCCGGACCAGCACCACCGCTATATCCGCTCGACGAACGCATCGTCGATGTGTTGTAGCCGAGGTCGCTGTTATAGCCAACCTGGCTGCGATTGCCGCCAAATGCGTCAGACCCGCCACCGCGCGGAGACGAGTAAACCGGCGGATAGTAAACCGCATAAACCGTGCGTGGCGAATAATATCCATAGCCAAACGGCGAGAAGATATTGTTGCCGTACGGCACGTAAGACATCATCCCGTAGTAGTTGTCAAAATACCAGCCGCTCGCCCCCAGGCGCTGATTTCCTGCCATGCTGTTTCCAACGGTGTGTGCTGCATGGATGTTCGCCATAGCGAGAGTACCCGAACGGCGATCAGCCCACTGCACGATCTCATCCATATTCTGCTTCTTCTCAAACTTGGCAACGATGTGATTGCCAGTAAGCGTCATCAGTCTGCCTTCACCGAGCTTGGTCAGTTCGTTGTTCCAGTTCACTGCCACTTCGCCGCTGTATACCTTCACAGCGGGAGAATCCATTTCCAGACGATACAGACCAGGCTTGCGGACGCTCACTGTGTCTGCGCCCATCGTGAATTCGAGCGAAGAGAGCTTCTCCATCTCCATCACTTCAACAATCGCCGTTCCCTCAAGCAGCGTAAGCCGGGTTGCCAGAATCGAGTTCGAATCCATTCGAACAGCGCTCTTCTCGCTCAGACGCAGAATGCTTCCCGGTGCGAGCAACAACTCCACTCGGCCTTCATCCGTCTTCAGAATTTCTTTGTTTTTGAGATCAAGGAACTTGCTCTCTTTGAGTACGACCGCTTGGTCATTCACCATCACGTCGCCTTCGACATAATGGATCAAACCAGCTTTGGCAGAAATGACGCTCTGCGCCATGGCCGTCAAACTTCCCAGCGCGATTGCCAACAGGACTTTTTTCACAGAAATGCTCCTAAGCGTAATCCTGACTGGAATACACTCTGTTGTCAAGGATGCATTCTATGAGTACCCGGTTCCGTTTTTTCATTTGCTTTTCGCTGACTCTTCTCCTTTCAGCCCAGCTTGTCGAGCCGATCGCCGGCTCATTCAATAAGGCCGACCGCCTCGAGTGGTTCCGGGATCTCGGTTTCGGCCTCTTCATCCATTGGACCGTTGATTCCCAGCTGGGCCTCGAAATCAGCCATTCCATGGTCGGCGCCAGCGAAGATTACCTCAAGCGTTACGTAGAAGAACTCCCCAAAACCTTTAATCCGTCAAAGTTTAACGCTCCCGAATGGGCCCGTCTCGCCAAGCTCGTCGGCATGAAATACGTCGTCTTTACTTCCAAACACCACAACGGCTTCACGATGTTTGATTCCAAGACCACCAATTTCGGCATCATGAAAACCCCCTTCGGCCGGGACATCACCGGCGAACTCATGAGCGCCTTTCGCAATGCCGGTCTCGCTCCAGGGCTGTACTATTCGCCCGATGACTTCTGGTGGCTCCGCGAAAACAAAATCCGGCTCGAGCGGCATACGCCCGCTGTCTCCCCCGCCAATAACCCCGGCCTGCTCAAGCACGACCAGGCCCAGATCCGTGAACTCCTGACCAACTACGGCAACATCGACATCATGTTCTTTGATGGCCCCTGGGACGGCCTCCGCGAACTCGCCTGGGAAATGAATCCCAACATGGTCATCACCCGAGGTGGCATCGCCACTCCCGAACAGTTCGTCCCGGGCGTAGCTCTTGATGGTCCCTGGGAGAGTTGCATCACCATGGGAAACCAGTGGCCTTACAAGTCGACCAACGAGAACTACAAGTCCGGTCGCGAACTGATCTCGATGCTGATCGAGACCCGCGCTAAAGGTGGCAACCTACTGCTGAATGTGGGCCCAAGCCCCGACGGTGAAATCCCGATCGAGCAAAAGCAGCGTCTCGAAGAAATTGGCCTCTGGATGTTTGTCAATCAGGAATCGATCTACGGCGTCCGCCCCTGGGTCGTCACCAATGAAAAGGACTACTGGTTCACCCGCAAGAAGAACACCAACACCGTCTACGTAGCCGTCAAACAGCAGGAACGCTGGAAGTACGGCGAATGGAAAGAGATTGCGTTGAAGAGCATCCGCGCTACACCCAACACTAAAATCAGTGTCTTGGGTCAAAACGATCAGGTCCTCGAATACCAGCCGACAGTTGTTCCGAAGAGCAGCTTCCGTCAGCAGGGCGATACGCTGATTCTGAGCGCCATGCACGCCCAGCGACTCTACACCAATCGCCAATGGCCCAATCCCATCGTCATCAAGCTGGAGAACGTCGAAGCCGCTCTCGAACCACCCAAAATTGAAACGACTTCCAACTTTGCAGCCAACTTGACCTCGCTCGGCGGCGCTGCTTCGGTTGAAGTCTACTTCGAGTATCAGGACATCACCGGCTTCGATCTCACCGAGCGGCCCGATAACTGGAAGCCGCTACCAGCGCAGACCATCACCAAGCCAGGCCTGGTTTCCGTCAAAGCTCCCAGTCTCCAGTCCGGCCACCAGTACGAATACCGGCCCGTCGTCCGCCACCCTCTACTCCAGCTTTATGGAGGAACCAAATCCTTCCGCGCGCCCTAGCGACGCCTGATTTTGCCAAAGTTGTAAATCAATCCGCACTGCACCTGATAGTCGACTGGCCCAGTGGCAGCTCCGAGCTGCAGCCCGGCAACGTCTACAGTGAGTTTCTTGCTCAACTGAAATGCGACACCTTCCGTCGCCGAGTAGAAGCCACGGACAGACTTCGCCCGTTCCCATTGCACGCTCATGTGAGGCGTAAAGCGGCCGATCTGTACGCCATATCCGCCTCCAACGTCTAGAACGCCATTCCAGCTCGCTGTGAATCCAAGATTGTGCGCCCCAAGATCCCAACGCGCCAATCCGGCTCCTCCGGCATGGGTTCCCGCGTCTCCCCGTGTCGCCCAAGTCACGAGCGGCCCCGCCGCAAAACTGAACTTCGGTCCACTGGTCAGGACGCTGAGCGCCGAAATCGTCACATGGTCGCTCGAATGAGTGGCGTCTTCGATGTCGAGCGCATCAAACCCGACGCTGAATTCTGTCCTTGCCAGCAGGCTGTCCCCCGTCAACGGAGTGACCTTCAGCAAACTCGGCATCCAGTAATTGCCATTTGTCGAAAAGGTGTTGAACCACTCGGCTTCAATTGTGCCGGGAGTTGTGATCAGATCCGCAACATGGACTTTGCGTCGTAGTCCTCCGCTGCTCGCACGTCTGCGAAGCGCTGCCTCAAGATTCAGAGCCAGCAAAAGAAAGAGAATGACTTTAGCGGACGTCGCGCGCATCCAGCCCAAGGTAAACCTGTCTCGGACGGCTGATCTTCGTATCGGCGTCCTTCGATTGTTCTTCCCAGTGTGCCAGCCAACCTGCTGTGCGGGGAATCGCAAACAGCACCGTGAACATCTCCGGCCTGAAGCCCATTGCTTCATAAATGATGCCGGAATAAAAGTCGACGTTCGGATAGAGCTTCCGCTTCACGAAGTATTCATCGTGTAATGCGATCTTCTCAATTTCGCGAGCCATGTCGACCTTTGCGTTGCGACCTGTCACAGCGAACACGCTGTCCGCTGTCTCCTTGATCACTTGTGCTCGCGGATCGTAATTCTTATAAACGCGGTGGCCAAATCCCATCAACTTGCGCTCGCCCTTTTTTACGCTCTCGATAAAGGCGGGAATGTGGTCGATGGTTCCGATCTCGTCGATCATGCGCAGTACTTCTTCGTTTGCACCGCCATGAAGCGGACCGCTGAGGGACGCCGCCGCACCGGCCATGCTGAGAAATGGGTCTGCCTGCGCTGAGCCAACAACGCGCATGGTTGAAGTGGAGCAGTTCTGCTCGTGATCCGCGTGCAGGATGAATAGGATATCGAGTGCGCGGGCCAATACCTGGTTCGCCTGGAATTTTGGCTCAGCCATCTTCCAGAGCATGTTCATGAAGTTGGCCGTGTAGCTCAGTTCATTGTCCGGGTAGACGAAGGGCAATCCGTTGGTGTGCCGAAACGCATAGGCGGCGATGGTAGGGATCTTCGCGATCAGACGAATCGCCATGAGCTCTCGCACTGCAGGGTCGTGCACATCACGAGCTTCTGGATAAAAGCTCGACAATGCCGCAATCGAACTCACAAGCATGCTCATCGGATGGGCATCATATCGAAAGCCCTCCATGAACTTCTTCATGTTCTCGTGAATAAACGTATGCTTGGCAATCTTCGCCGTGAATACTGTGAGCTGGTCCTGGTCCGGGAGTTCACCATAAAGCAGCAGGTAGGCGGATTCGAGAAAGCTGCACTTGGCAGCCAGTTGTTCAATGGGGTAGCCTCGATACCGCAAGATCCCCTTATCGCCGTCGATATAGGTGATGCTGCTTTCGCAGGCTGCAGTATTCAAAAAAGCGGGGTCATAGGACATGACCCCGAAATCTTTTTCATCTGCTTTGATCTGGCGAAGATCCATGGCTCGAATGTTGCCATGCTTCAACGGCAAGTCGTATGTCTTGCCGGTTCGGTTGTCGGTGATTGTTAGGCTGTCGTTCCCCATGCTCGCGGTTGGCTCCAAGTACAAATTATGTCTCGGAATTGAGTCCTCTGGGAGAGCCCCTCAGGAAATTGTTTTGAATCAGGGGTAACGAGATGCTCTTTGTTTCGTCCGTGTTAGAGTAGGCTCAATCTGGGTGATGGCAATGAATCGATACCTCCGTGCCCTTTGTGTTGTGCTCTTGTTGGCGGGTGCGGCCCTCGCTTTCCAGAGACGCGGCCGATTGTCTTTTCTGCAAGACGACGACGAACCAGAAGCTTATCCGGTTGATGCTGGCGAAAAGACCGAGTGGACTTTTGCCCGCATGAAATACAACTCCTACCGGCAAGGTGCTGGCTCGTGGGGAGTTCGCGGAAGCTGGACGACAGACTATCCCAAAGCCGATCGCCACTTTGCTTCAGCCATCCGCCGCCTATCGCGAATCCACGTCCGCAGTGTGGAAGAAATCATTGATCTCGATACAGACAAGATTTTCGACTACCCCTGGATCTACGCTGTCGAAGTAGGCCACTGGGATTTGACCGATGCTCATGCGGCGAAAGTCCGCGAGTATCTTAACCGTGGCGGATTCCTGATGGTCGACGATTTCCACGGCACGATCGAATGGGAAATCTTCATGCGCTCCATGAGTCGTGTATTCCCGGATCGACCGGTTGTGGACATCCCGAACAAGGATGCGATTTTCCACATCGCCTTCGATCTGGATGATCGGATTCAGATCCCCGGAATTGTCATGTTCTACACCGGCAACACTTACGAGCAGGACGGCGTCAAAGAGAAGTGGGGAGGGATATATGATGACAAGGGCCGGATTGTCGTGGCTATCTGCCACAACATGGATTTGGGGGACGCCTGGGAGCACGCGGACTTGCCGCAATATCCCGAGCGCTATACGTCGATGGCTTATCGCATCGGATTAAATTACATCATCTACAGCATGACCCACTGAGCAGGCATCTAAAACCCGAGAATGTTCGAATCGCTGTTCCTCTATCCATCCCGGCTCTTCTCAAAAGGTGAATTCCTTTTCGCCTCTGGATGGCCCATGTGGCTTCTCATCGCACTTTGCGCCACGCTTATTGGCGGCATTGGTTATTCCGTATTCCAGCGGCATGGTGAGAACTTGAAGAGCCCTCGCTGGATTGTAGTTGCTGCTTTGCAGGCTTTTGTTCTCTGCCTTCTGCTGGTCATGCTGTGGCGTCCTGCTCTTCGCGTTACTGCTCTCAAGCCGCAACAAAACGTGATTGCGATCGTGGTTGACGACTCGCGTAGCATGCTGCTCAAACAGGATGCCGGTTCGCGCGTTGAAGCAGCCAAGCAACTTCTGAACTCCGGCTTGCTTGACAAGCTGAAGAATCGATTTCAGGTCCGCATCTATCGCGCCGGGGCCAACCTCGAGCGCATCCAGAATCTCGAAGCTGTGACCGGCGCTCAGAACACCACCCATCTTGGTGGGGCCATGAAGCAGATGATGGAAGAGTCGGCCAGCCTTCCTATAGGTGCCGTCGTTCTCCTTACGGACGGTAGTGATAATGCGGGCGGCCTTGAAGCCGACACTCTTGGCGAGATTCGTCGCCGCCGGATCCCGATTCATACCGTAGGCTTCGGTGCCGAGAGGCTTAGTAAGGATCTTGAAGTGATGGAACTCGATGTTCCTCTGCGCGCTCTTTCTGATAGCCGCATCGGGGCTGCTGTCACTTTTCGCAATTACGGTTACAAAGGCCAGAAGGCTAAGGTCACTTTGATGTCGGATGACAAGATTGTGTCTTCCCGCGAAGTGACACTCGGCGAAGATGGCTCCCCACAAACTGAAACGCTTCTATTCAACGCCGGCCTCGCGGGGGCTCGCAGTGTCAAGGCCAGCATCGTTAAGCTCTCCGACGAAGAAAACGCCAACAACAACTCTCAAACTCGCCTCATCAATGTCGAGAGCTTGAAACCCCGAATCCTCTACATTGAAGGCGAGCCAAAATGGGAATTCAAGTTCATTCGCCGAGCGCTAGAGGGTGATCGCAACCTGCAACTGACAACCATGCTGCGCACCACGCAGAACAAGATCTACCGGCAAGGTGTTGAGGATCCCAAAGAACTGGAACTCGGCTTTCCCGACAAGGAAGAAGACCTCTTCAAGTTCAGCGGTTTGATCATCGGTGGGGTGGAGGCCAGCTGGTTTACTCCGCAACAGCAAGCCATGATCAAGAACTTCGCCGACCGTCGTGGTGGCGGCGTGATGTTTTTGGCTGGACGTGGAGCGTTGAGTGATGGGGGATATGCAGCTAGCTCGATGGCCGAGATCATTCCCATCGTGCTCACGGATCGCAAAGGCACTTTCCATCGCGATCCTGCAACTGCAGAGCTGACCGATGCCGGCCGTGAGAGCTTAGTCGTTCGCATTGAAGAAGATGCACAGAAAAATGTCGAGCGTTGGAAGAAGCTCCCCTTCATGGCCAACTATCAAGAGACCGGTGCAGCCAAGCCTGGCGCAACCGTGCTTGTGGAATCGCTGCCGACGAGCAAGGGACGCTTTCCGTTGCTGGTCACGCAGCGCTACGGCCGCGGCCGTACTTCTGTTTTTGGCAGCAGCGGCACCTGGCGCTGGCAGATGAGTCAGGACGTAAAGGACATGAGCCATGAAGTGTTCTGGCAACAGTTGTCGCGATGGCTTGTGAATGAGACTCCGCCTCAGATCAGTGCGCTGCCCTCGAAGCAGGTCCTTCTGGATGATGGCAATGTGGAGTTTCGTGCAGACGTGCGTGACAAGGCTTATAACCCAGTCTCGGCGTCGACCGTGGAGGCTCGAATCATTGGCCCATCCGGAGTAGCCGCCATGCTGCCGATGACTCCTGATGCAAACCAACCGGGGATTTTTACGGCGAAGTGGGATGCTCCCAAGCCCGGCAGTTATGTGGTTGAAGTACTGGCCAAGAATGGCAAAGAAGAAATGGGACGCGACGTCTTTACGATGGTCCGCCAGGACGGCGTTGCAGAGAGCTTTCACGCCGAACAGAACCGCCAATTGCTCGAGGGGTTGAGCCGCCAGACGGGCGGCAACTACTACACGCCTGATACTGCGAAGGCTTTGCCGGATGACATTGCTTATTCTGAAGCGGGCGTGACCACACGCGAGACCCGAGATCTCTGGAACATGCCTGCCATCTTCATCGCACTGCTCGGGGCCAAGGCCGCCGAATGGATGATCCGCCGTCGTTGGGGAGCTGTCTAATGAATCGCTTTTTCATTTTTTTTCTAACACTCCCGCTTGCCGCTACTACCTTCTATGTCAATGTGGGCGGACTTGGTGGACAGGAAGATTACGAGAGCCGATTCAAGGCCAACATAGACGAGTTGGACAAACTTACCAAGGCCGCCCCGCAAGCGAAAGTATTCACGCTCAGTGGAGCGCAAGCGACTAAGCTTCGCCTAAAAGAAGTGTTTGCGCAGATCGCTACCGAATCAAAGCCTGATGACATTCTGGTGGTCACTCTGATAGGCCACGGTACTTATGACGGAGTTGACTACAAATTCAACTTGCCTGGGCCGGATGCGAGCTCGAAAGACTTCGCCATATGGTTATTGCCGATCCATGCAAAGAGGCAACTGGTGGTCAACACCACCAGCGCCAGTGGTGCCAGTCTTGCGGATTTGCGGCAGGACGGCCGAACCGTAATCACGGCTACCAAAAGCGGAACTGAGAAGCTCTCGACCGTGTTTCCCCGTTACTGGCTCGAAGCGCTGCGTGACCCGCAGGCAGATGCCGACAAGAATGAAGTTATTTCGGCACTCGAAGCCTACCGCTACGCAGAATCGAAGACCACCAAATACTATGAGGCCAACAAGCGGCTGGCGACGGAACATCCGCTGCTCGCTGATACGGCGAGCGCTGCTGGTTTTCGCACGCCTGACCCGACCAAAGGAGAAGGCATGGTTGCCATGCGTACCCCTGTTTTGAGTTTTGGTTCGATTCAAAACGCGGCGAAGACTCCGGAAAAACAGGCGCTTTTGCATCAGCGCGAGGCACTCGAACAGCAGATCGATAACCTCAAACTGCGTAAGGCAGCGATGCAGGCCGAGCAGTATCGCACCGAGATGCGTAACCTTCTACTGCAAGTAGCTCGCATTCAACAGGAGCTGGACAAGTGATGAAAGTCAGCCTAATCGGCATTTTC
>JANXLY010000122.1 GCA_025354885.1 Acidobacteriota bacterium
TTTGTGCGAAACGTGCTGCTCAAAAAAGGCCGATCCATGCAATACTGCCATGTGCCTCTACAGTCGGATATTCTCTCGGGCAACGGGCGCCTCGAAGGCGTTTTTGATGGCGGAACACCCATCCGGCCTTCGCCGCCGCGCGATGACGTCGATGCAGTCCAGCGCATTCAACAGGCCATGGTCTCCCTCGGCATCTCCGCGATGCAGAAGTCATTCGATGCCGGCAAGGATGGCAAACCAGACGGCGTCTACGGCGAAGAGACCCGTCTTGCTGTCATCAAGTTTCAACAACGCGTGTTTCCAAAGCAGCCTTTCGAAATCGACGGCCGTGTCGGTCGCAACACCCTCCAAAAAATGGACGCCGAACTCGGCTCCTCCCCCCGTCCTCCCCGAGTAATTCCCAGCGACAGGCCAACCAATCGCAGCTTCACCTTCCGCCAACTGAGCACTCCCCTCGTCATCAAAAAAAGCGACGACCCACTGCCTCCTGCTCCTGCAGCGCAAGATCTGGAATTTCAGCCAGTGCAGCGGCCAGGCGCCGAGCGGCGTGCCCGATTGCTCGCGCCAGACCTTGAGACTTTTGCAAAGGCGGCTTTGATTACCGTCCTGCGGATCGGTGGTGTAAATCCGGTGGAACTGGGCAATTTCTTCCTTTCAAACCGGCAGCCCCCACCTGGTTTTGTCCGACAGTTGGGCAAAGGGGATTTCTGGTCCAAACAAGTCGCCAGCGACATTTCTTTCGTAGCGAATCACCTCAAGCTGACTGCCGCAATCGAGGCAGCACTTCAGGATCTCGCTACCGCCAACACCTCCACTACCGTTGATCTCGATGTCAATCAATTGCGCGAAGGTGCCAGCCAGCCAACCCCCCTCCAGGACTTTCCCACGAACATCAGCTTCAGTTTCAAAAAAGACCCTCTCCGTGTGAATGGCGATCCGCTCGCTTTCGGCATTGGTGATATTCAGGGCATTGAAGTCCGGATCGCGGATTTTTCCGGCAACTCGGACGGCAGCTATCAGGGAAATCTCTCCTATGATCTGTTGGATCATTTCGGCTCCAACGACACCGATGTTGTTGATCCAGGGCAAGCCTCCCTCTGGCTGCTGCAAAGAAAAATGTTCCCGAGGCAAGATAAGGGCGCATTCATGCCCTACCGCCTCCGCATCACAATTGACAATGTGAAGTTCTCAGGAAAACTTCGCTAAGTTCGCTGCCGCTACTACTGCCAGCCCACTTCCCGCATCACCTTTCCAGACTTCCGATCCACAAAAATCTCCACAGACTTCCCACCTCCAGGTTCTGCACCCTTCAAGTCCTGAAGATAAATCGCCGCCGTCACATCACTCAATCCATCGCTACTCACACCCCGACTCTCCAGCCGATACGCATCCCCCTTCCAACCCTTCTTCTCCAATAAATAATTCACCACCGCCCCCTCAAAACGGCTAGCCCGAATCGTCACTACAGGAGCAATCTGCAAATTCCCATCCGTCCATCCCGCTTTGGCAAAGTAGCCTTGTTCATCCCGCCAGACCATCTCAATCGAAGCACCCGAACTCTTCTTCCAAAACAAACGGCGATAAGCATGCCGCCGCCAACTCGTCATCGATGCACCCATGATGCTGAACTCGAGTGGCGTCGGCCAGGCCAACCAACTCCGGCTCCTCTCAAAAGAAATCTCATCGCCCGGATCGCCAAGAAATTCGTAGCACGATCCCACCGGCGCAGCAGAGCAGGATTGCACGGGTCCAAAAGTAAAAATGCGGCCAGCCGCCGCCAGTGTAACTCGCCTCCGCGAATCCGCCCCTATCAAAAGATCAGCACTCAAAAACCATCGCTTCCGCCCAATGTCGAACTCCCCCGGCTGCAATGAAAAATTGCCCAACGCCAGTCTCGCATCGGCCACAGTATAAATGCGGTCCAGCAGGGCAGCTATTTTAGGCCCTGCAAAAACCCAGACCACATAGCTGCCCAAAGTGAACAGAAGAGCACGAATCAGCAGAAGGCGCATGGTCCTCCATCCTACAGCAATGCCACATTGCCAACCACGATCTTCTGCAACAATAATCATTCCCTCCAACCCCTCAAAGACCCACGAGCAAGTGATTTCTCCTTACTTAAGCCAGCCTCGTGTAAATTGTGAGCGCAACTACACCTTTCCAGTGTAAAATGTAACAATGCATCCGCAATTTGCACCAATATCCCGTATCCTTAAGATTCCATTCCTCTTAAACCATCGAACCGGTGCCGGTGCTGCCTTCCTTTTTGGTCCACGGCAAACAGGCAAAACCAGTCTGGTCCAGTCTCAGTTTCCAGACGCGCTGCATCTTGATTTTTTGGACGCAGAAATTGCTGGCCGACTCGAACTCGATCCCACCAGCCTGCGCAGACAAATTCTCAGCGACAAGCCTGCCACAGTCATTCTTGACGAAGTGCAGAAGGCCACCAAAACGCTCGACGAAGTCCATTGGATCATCGAAAACCTCCCGGTTCGTGTTCTCATGCTTGGCTCCAGTGCCCGTAAGATTCGCAGGGAAGCCAAAAATTTACTAGGGGGCCGCGCTCAATCTGTAGAACTCTTTCCTCTCGTTTCCGCAGAGCTCCCCGATTTCGATTTGGAACGCTATGTCCGCCACGGAGGTCTGCCCGCCGCCTACCAGGCCGAAGACCCCATGCCCCGTTTGGTCACTTATGTCCAAACCTACCTCAAACAGGAGATTATCGACGAAGCAGTCACTAGGCGCATCCCCCAATTCCAGCGCTTCCTCCAATGCGTCGCCCTCTCACATGGCCGTCAGATTCACTACACCAACCTCGCCCGCGAAAGTGGCGTCTCCCGTGATGTCGCTCAAAACTACTTCCAGGTCCTTCGCGACACGCTATTAGGCTTCGATCTCGAACCCTGGCGTGAGTCCAAATCACGCCGATTGATAGAAACGGCAAAATTCTACGTCTTCGATATCGGAGTCGCCAACGCTCTCCATCCCGAGCCCTTAATCCCTACCCCAGGAACCGATGCCTTCGGACGAGCCTTTGAGCACTTCATCATCCAGGAAGTCCGAGCCTACCTGAGCTACAACCAAATCCATCTCCCGATCTACTACTGGCGCACCTCCCATGGAGTCGAAGTCGACCTCATCGTCGGTCAAATGCGCTTTGCTATCGAATGCAAATCATCGCTTGAAGTCTCAGCTAAAGATACAAAATCACTCCGCGCACTTCATCAGGAGTACCCCAAGGCCAAACGCCTCATCGCTTATCGTGGTCTTACTCGCCAGCGAACCGAAGATGGAATCGATATCCTGCCTTGGCGCTCTTTCTGCAGCCAGCTCTGGTCTGGGGAACTTCTCGCTGCCTGATTTTCGGTTCACAAGTATTTTTGCCCTTATTTCCTTTTGAATCAACAGCGTCCAAAACCCATGGTTCGTTTCTGCTTCTCGCCCTGCTAAATCTTAAGTCGAGAGAGAGCCCGTGAGCCAAAAGGCCAACGGGCTCTTTTCTATTTTGAAAAAAGAAAGTTGAGAGAACAACCATGTCCTCACAAGCAAAAACAGATGCAAATCGCGCCAATGCGCAACACTCCACGGGGCCTACTTCACCAGCAGGCCGCGAAACAACATCCCGAAACGCCGTAAAGCACGGCCTCAATGCAACACCGAATACCCTCTTCGCTTCCGACAATGAAGCCCAGACCGGCTTCGCCCAGCACATCCAAAAGCTGCGCAAAGACTGTCTCCCCGAAG
>JANXLY010000129.1 GCA_025354885.1 Acidobacteriota bacterium
AATCCTCGACGAACTCGTCGCCTCCAGCCGCAACCGACGCAATCAGCGCGGGGTCAAGCGAAAAATGAGTAGCTACCCACTGCGCCACAGATAGGAAGCCTCGCCGCTTATCGATATTTGTGCGGTAATTAGGATCGTTAAGTGACGAGTATAAGGGCTAGGGCCGCATAATTGACTGGAAGCAATCAGTTTCATTGGCGACTGGCCCCGCCATTGTGGTTCAAAAACTTATCGGCCCAGGGAATGAAAAACTTCCAATTGGGCGCGTCTGTATGTCCGCCATCATGTTGACGCCAGGCAAGCTGTCCATCATGCAGGCCGACGTTCACTCCGGGCATCTTGGCTGTGTGATAGTCCTCTCGAATACCCAAGCCCTGCGCACCAAGCAGACGAAACACCGGCTGTGCAGCGACAGTAGCCATGAAGCTGCCCTGCTGATCGAGCCACTTGGAATCGCCCTTTTCCGGAATTCCATAGCTGACGAAAGTGAGCCGGGGCGCGCACAGCGCGAGAAGCTGGTGAGCATCGACCGGCAAGTCGCCTGCTGTTTTGCTGCCGAAAGAAGCTTCAGCTGCACCATACTTCAGAAAATTACCCGCCATCCAGTGGTACTCGCCTGAGCCAGTCAGATTCTCCACTGCTTCGCCCCAGTTCCGTCGATGGAGTTTTGTACCGCCTTCCCCCGACGAGCCAATGAGGACGACGGCAAAACGAGTATCGAAGGCCATGGTTACAAGAGCAGCCTTGCCGTAACGCGATACGCCTTCAATGCCCACTTTTTTTGCGTTAATCGCCTTGTCGGTTTCAAGGTAGTCGAGACCGCGTCCGGCACCCCAGGCCCAGGCGCGCAGAGAGCCCCAATCCTCGGGTTTTCGAGGCTGTCCCTTGTTGACCAGACCAATGATGCCCTTGGTTAGTCCAGCACCATTGTCTGCCTGAACGCTGACCGGACTGATCGTTACCACTGCCCACCCATCGGCAATGAGTTGTTCGATGGCAGGAGGATCGGCATTCGGTTGCGGGGCGGCAGGAAGTCTTAGGGGCGGAGCCCCAGGCCTGCCAGGGAATACTGGCGCAGGAAACGCTACTTCTGGAATGCTGCGCCCTCCAAACATCATTATGGCCGGCACAGGGCCCTTCGCATTGGCAGGAATCACCACCGTCATCTGGATGTCCACTTTGACATCAGGGTAGGCCGAATTGTCGACGTGTCCAAGCAGTTGCTTGCCGATCACCGGATGCATGCCCAGCATCGCCTCAGCAGTCTTGGTGATTTCCCAAACGACCTTCGGAACTATCTGCGGCACGCGTCCCACCACTTCCCGCTCAAAGTCCTCCACGATTTCCGGACGCCGCTGCTTCCACCAGACGGCTGCGCTAGTAACTTTCTTGCCGTTTTTCAGCTTCAGGACATCTGGAAGATCGGGGTACGGATTTGCCATCGACTCATCGTAGTTGGCGTGGTTCGGGGCAGATTCATTGCCGCTTGGGCCAGGACGGAGCGCCTTGATGCCCAACTGTTCCATCATGTTTCGATGGTCGTCCAGAGTCGTCCAGCTACTGGTATCCATTTTGCTCTGGCCGAACAAGCTGACAGCGAGTATTACACCGGCCAGAAAGGCCAAGAACGAATTCGGCACAGGTTGTCGAAGGTAGGGCATGGCACCTCTCACTGTACACCCGATAGTAGCGATGCAATCGTGTTGGATCGACAGCGTTTGCAGGAATGAAGCGCAGAGATCCACCTCTGTGCGACGCTGTAGGATCATGCGCCTTCTCTTGATGTTTCCAGCAGTTGCGATGCTAATCGCAGACACCTATCCGCGCCAATCCGGCGTCGATGCGCTTCATTACACATTCCGGCTTTCGTTCAGCGACACATCCGATGAGCTGCAAGGCGAGGCATCGATAGACATCCGCTTTCTCGCAGACGGCATCAGCGAAGTCGTGCTCGATCTGGACGGGATGACTGTCACAGCAGTAAGTCCGGGAACCTACAACCACTCGGCTGGCCGACTACACATCGCGATAACTCCATCGAAAAGGTACGAACGCCGTAAGTTCACCGTCCGCTATCACGGCAAGCCTGGCGGCGGACTGCGGATCATCAAGAACAAATATAACGACCGCGTATTCTTCAGTGAGAACTGGCCGAACAAGGCCCGCTATTGGTTGCCGATGATTGATCATCCCTACGACAAAGCGACCAGTGAGTTCCTGATCACCGCACCGGCCAAGTATCAGGTGATCTCTAATGGACTGCTGCAGGAGGAGACCGATCTGGGCAACGGATTCCGGCTCACGCACTGGAAGCAATCCGTCCCCATTTCGTCCTGGCTCAATGCAATCGGCATCGCGGAGTTTTCGGTTCATCATGCGGGAAGCGTAAAGGGCATCCCGCTCGAGACCTGGGTATATCGTCAGGATCGCGAGACTGGCCCGCGTTGGTTCGAGCCGGATTCGCGGGCGGCAATCGAGTTCTTCAGTGAGTACATCGGCCCTTACTCCTACGAGAAGCTCGCCAATGTCGAAGCCGCAGGATTTGGTGGCGGCACCGAACATGCGAGCGCGATCTTCTATGGCGAGAAGAATATCCTTGAGCGTGCTGGCACGGGACTCATCGCACACGAGATCGCACACCAGTGGTTTGGGAACGCCGTGACCGAGAGTGACTGGGACGACGTCTGGCTTAGCGAGGGCTTTGCGACATACTTCACTTTACTTTTCATCGAACATTCGCAAGGCCACGATGCTTTCGTTGCTGGTCTCTCCGAAAGCCGAAGCAGGATCTTCGACATGGAGAAGACGAATCCGGAATGGAAGGTCCGGCACAGCAATCTCTCCGACATGAAGCGGGTTCTGAACCGGATCATTTATCAAAAGGGCGCATGGACTCTGCACATGCTGCGGAGCAGAATTGGCGATGCGGCCTTTCAAAAAGGGATCCGCGAATACTATGTCCGCTATCAGAACTTGAACGCCACGACCGCAGACTTCGAACGCGTGATGGAGGAGGCGTCCGGTCAAAAGTTGGGGTGGTTCTTTGACCAATGGCTCAATCGATCTGGATCGCCGATGTTGAAAGGGTCGTGGAGTTGGGACGCCGCAGCGAAAAAGGTGATGTTGGAAATGGAAGGGTCGCCGGGCTATCGCCTGCCACTAGAGATCTCAATTGACGGCCATGTTTACGGGATCGAGTTGGTCCAGGGCCAACAACGCTTCTCATTTAATTCCGACAAAGAGCCTCAGGAGGTAAAGCTGGATCCCGGCACCAAGGCCCTGATCCAAGCCAGTTTTCTGCGATCCGCCAAGCTCCCATAGAGACTCGGCCGCGCTAGTATGAACACCAATGCGCTACTTCGTTCTCTTCGCGCTCGCCGCGCTCACACTACTGGGACAGGCCCAGCCCTGGTATCAAACGGACTTCCCTGCCGAGGAGTTCCGGGCACGATGGACTCAACTGTACGACAAGATGGGCAATCAAGCGGTTGCTGTTGTGCAAGGCGTTGCCATGACGCCGGGATTCAGCATGCCGAGGCAGACCAACGAGTTCTACTATCTATGTGGTCTTGAGACACCTCATTCCTACCTGCTGATCGACGGCCGTTCCCGTAAGACCACATTGTTTGTGCCCCCGCGCAACACTCGTCTCGAAGCCTCTGAAGGGCGCGTGCTGGCGGCTGAAGATGCATCGCAACTGAAGGCGCTGACAGGTGCCGACGAAGTACGGGAAACCGAGCTCATGCGCACAGGCAATTGGCTGAGCCTGCCCGAAGGACGCCAGCAGCCTCCGCTGACTATCTATACGCTGCTCACACCTGGAGAGGGTTCAGCGCAAAGCCGCAACGAGTTAGTAGTGGCCAACAACGCAATCCTCAACGATGCCTGGGACGCGCGGATACCGCGTGAGATGCAATTTGCATCGATGCTGATGACTCGCTTTCCGCGTGCGAAGCTGGCTGACCTGACACCGATGCTCGATGAGCTTCGCAGCGTGAAGAGCACGAGGGAGATCTCGCTGATTCGCAGAGCTTCGCAAATTGCGGGGCAAGGGATTCTTGAGGCGATGAAGAGCACCAAATCCGGGATGAACGAATATGAGCTCGACGCTGCGGCCCGCTATGTGTTTCTCGTCAATGGCGCGCGACTTGAGGGCTATCGTTCGATTACTGCTGCAGGGACTGCGAACATCTGGAATGCACACTACTACCGCAACATGTCGAAACTCGACAATGGCCAACTGGTGTTGATGGATTTTGCGCCGGACTACCGATATTACACGAGCGATATTACGCGCATGTGGCCAGTCAACGGCAAGTACTCTCCACAGCAGCGCGAGCTTCTGCAATTTGTACTCGAGTATCGCAACGCGATCATACAACGCATTCGTCCGGGGCTCACTGCGAAGCAGATCATGGACGATGCGAAAGTCGCGATGGAGCCTGTATTGGTGCGCACCAAATTCTCAAAGCCCGCCTATGCAACTGCCGCGCGTGAACTTGTAGAGCGTGGCGGAGGCGTCTTCTCGCATCCGGTTGGGATGGCTGTTCACGATGACGGACCTTACGGTGGAGGGCCGCTGAAGCCGGGCCATGTGTTCTCGATCGACCCACAGTTGCGTGTCCCCGCAGAGAATTTGTACATCCGTTATGAGGATGTAGTTGTGGTGACTGAATCCGGAGTCGAGAACTTCACCGATTTTCTGGTTTCTGAGTTGGACGCTATGGAAAAGATCGTTCAAACGGGTGGCGGCATGGTGCAGAAGTTTCCTTCTGGCCCACCTCCGATGAAGAAGTGATGATGCCCCCATAGTCTGGTGGAATCGTTTTGCGGGACTTGGCGCGCATCACGGCGAGAAGACCTGTACCGCAGAGAAGCCATGCTGCTGGCTCAGGAAAGTCCACCAAGTCCACATGAGTAGAACCGTTCGACGGAATCCAGTTCTGGCCCCCGTCGATCGACAGTTCGGTGAAGATGTCGAAGAAGCTATCGATTCTGTAGGTGCCGCCGCCATTGTCGGTAATGGTGGTTTGCCCAGTGGATTGCAGTGTCGGGCTTTCGCGAATCGTCACACCGGCACCGACCAGATTCATCGCCGTCATCTCGGTGGCGAAAGTGCCGATCGTATTTCCGACCTTACCAAACACGGTGGTCTGCACGGGGCCATTTAGAGTGACGGGATTGAAGGAGCCTCCCCCGACGCTGACCATTCCAGTAGCCGTTGAGTTGAATGTCTCCAGCTCATTTGGTCCAACCGGAATTCTGATGACGTTGAAAAAGAAACTGTGCAGGACATTGGTGAGGTCGATGCTGGCACAGTTCGGATAGCACGCGTGGACTTGGGTGGGTGACACATATCCGCCCACGTTTGGCGGAAGATTTGGGTCTGTAGTGATGACGCTGGCGGTGGCAGGAATCGCAACGGCAAGAATCAGAAGAGCGGTCAGGCATCTAAGCATAGAGCGTCTCCTTCAAAGTTGCATTGGCCTTCAAGGTCCAATCGTTGTCTGAATCGAAACAGATTGCGGCGTGGGTGTCAATGGGGGCCTTCGCTTTGCCTCCCAGCTGCGCTATGCTCACGTTAATTTAGGAGATTTGAAACATGACTTCCCGCCGTCAGTTTTTTGCAGCACCCGCCGCTACCGTGTTGGCTTCGATGGTGTCCAACGTGGCACGCGCCAATCCAAAGACTTTTCCTTACTCCGAATTTGAACAGCGCATTGCCCGCAAGGATTTTCGCGGGATGACCAAGGCAACTTTGCCGACCCCGTGCATGGTGGTCGACATTGATCTGTTCCAGAAGAACCTCGAGACGATGGCCGATTATGCCGAGAAGGCTCCCATCCTGCTACGGCCCCACGTCAAGGTACACAAGAGCGTCGATATCGCGAAACGCCAGGTTGCACTTGGGGCGATTGGAATCACGGCGGCAACGATTGCTGAATCCGAACTAATGTCGAGGGGCGGCATTGAAGGCGTGCTCTGGACGAAGCAGCCGGCGAGCCAGAATAATGTCCAGCGGGCCATTGCGCTGACACAACGGGATCCAACGTTTCTGTTTGTCGTCGATGATGCGGCAGTAGTTGCCAATGTTGAGGAAGCGGCTGAAGCGGCGAAAGTAAAGTGTCGTGTGGTGGTTTCTGTGTTTGCTGGACTCACGCGGCAAGGTATTGCGAATGGCAAGCCAGCGCTCGAATTGGCGCAACGCGTTTCGTCTTCAAAGCACATGAGCTTTGAGGGATTCATGGCCTACTCAGGATACGCTTCGCATACCAAGGGATGGGCAGCGCGACGCAAGAAGACAGAAGAAGATCTGGCAGGAGTGCGGGAGACCGTCGCCCTTGCTAAAAAAGCGGGCCTTGAAGTGCCAATTGTAAGTGGCGGCTCGACCGGCACTTACAACATGGATCATGAATTCGGCTTGACGGAGCTGGAATGCGGATCCTATGTCTTCATGGATGCGATCTATCGACAGGTAGGCGGCAAGACGAACAACGAAGTCTATACGGATTTTGAAAGCTCGATGTCGGTATTGACTACCGTCGATAGCAAACATCATTCCGGACAGGCGACTACCGACTACGGCAACAAAGCCATGGCACAGCTCACCGATCAGGTAAAGGGGATGTCCTGGCTACAGGTCGACAAGCAGGGCGCCGAGTACGGATTGCTCAAGTGGAAAGATGGCGGCGGAGAGATCAAGGTGGGCGACCGCGTCGAGATCTATTGCAGCAACCTGGATATGAGCACCAATTGCTACGACCGCTACTACGTGACCAAGGGCGATGAAGTGGTAGACGTCTGGCCGATTATGGGGCGCAGCGGAGCGGCACAGAGATAGAGATGATTCGGGCCCTTTTGCTGGTATTCGCGTGGGGAGCAACTTGCCTCGCGCAGATGCAGGAGGGCTTTTTGAATGTCCCCGGGGGGCCGGTCTGGTATCGAATAAGCGGGAGTGGCACAGGGATTCCGTTGCTCGTGTTGCATGGCGGGCCGGGAGGAACTTCCTGCGGATTTTCGGCGCTTGCACCGCTGGCCGGTGAGCGGCAGATTGTTGTCTATGACCAGTTGGGGAGCGGTAGGTCTGGACGACCGGCAGACCGCACACTATGGCGGGTGGAGCGTTTTGTCGAAGAGTTGGATACGGTCCGGAAGCAGCTTGGATTGAGGCGGATTCACTTGATGGGGCAGTCTTGGGGCGGGTCCCTGGCGGCAGCCTATGTGTTGAGCAAGGGGACGGAGGGGATTGAATCGCTGATACTGGCGAGTGCTCTCCTGAGTACTCCCGACTGGATTCGCGATGCGGCAGTGTTGAAGAAACATTTGCCGGTCGAGATACAGGAAATTATGCAAAAGCATGAGACAGCGGGGACAACGAATGACCCCGAATACCGGCGGGCAGAGATGGAATACACACGGCGTTTTGTGCGGCGGAATTCAAAGGCAAAACGGGATGTGGATTGCGAGGATTCGGCTTCGAATAAGGTGATCTATGAACAGATGTGGGGACCGACGGAGTTTCATGCGACGGGGAGCCTGAAGAGTTTTGACTTGACAGGACGTTTGGGGGAGTTGCGCTTGCCGGTGCTGCTGGTAGTAGGTGAATTCGACGAAGCGCGACCGGAGACGGCGGCCCGGTATCAGAAGCTGATTCCGGGATCGAAGCTGGAAGTAATACCGGGGGCCGCGCATTCGAAGTTGCAGGATAATCCCGAAGGGACTTTGCGGGTACTGGAGCAATTCTTGAAGAGCGTTGAGGCGCGGAACTAAGCCGCAATTTATTGGGCTCGATCAGGTGACGATTGAACTGCCAAAGAGCTTTGCGGGACGAGGCAAAGTGGAGGTGGTGATCGTCTCTGGCGGGGTTAGGTCCAACACTGTGGAGTTGAACTTCGCCAACTAGAGAATCCAGGCTTCAGCCCAGAGATTGCAGTGCGGTGATGCTGGGGAAGTAAAAGTATCCCCCGCCACGCAGCGTCGTGAGATTGGCGATCTTGATTCCTCCTGGACAGGTCGAGGGGAACTTGAGACGCGTGTCGAGCGGGCGGCCAATGAGTGGATCAGAGCCCGTTTCGTCTTGCGGGTGATTAGGCTGGTCGCCCCAATTGAAGTAGATCTCTTCGAACTGGTCTTGCAAGCTCGACTGGAAGGACAGAAACAGCAACCCCTTCTCCTTCCCAACCTGGTAAGGGATTCCACGGCGAAGGATGCGAATGCTGGATTCGGTGGCTTCACGCGAATTCATCTTGCGGGTGTGGGAAGCAAAAGGCCACTTCACGCCTTTAGGATCCTGGTCTGCGGAAAAGTCATTCACGTGTCGGGAGGGTGCGATCAACTGCTTGCCTTCCCGGCTTCGGCCAGTGATTATTTGCCCTGCTTGTTCCTTGGACATCGGACACGCGCTGGTGGAAAGGCGTGTGGCCGCTGCGTTGAAGCGATCAACGTGCTGCTCGATCCTCAGGTAAGCCAGATAGGAACCGAAGCGATCCCCAACCTGCACCGGAAGCTTCTCTGGAACGAGAACGCGAGCGAGGTTCATTGCAGGGTCAAAAGTCGACTTCCACGCAGCAGTGCGGGTGTCTTTGCCGGTGAAGAATTCGGGCTGACTGGTGCCGTCGGCGAAGCCGAAATGTTCGATCGGGGTTCCCCTTTCGAGCGGGTTTGTCCTGGGCTGGCGGATGACTTCGCCCGATTCCACATCCACATTCGCTAGAGGCTGCCATTGAGCACGGAGGGCGGCAGTGGCCTGCGCGAGGTCGCTTGCAGATGAGGCCGCGATCACGATGAGGGCATCGATGGGAGAACTCGCCCACGGCTCTTGCCAGACCGATGTATCAGCCCGCCCTGGCCTTGAGGTGAGACGACGCTTGAAGCCTTCCCGGAATGCCACGGGAAGGCCCTGGAACTTCAATCCAAGAGTTTGCACTCCGTGGGCGGAGAGCCCGGCAAAGACGATAGGCGGAAGTGTGTCAGGCTGCTGGCCCGCATCAAGAGAAGCGCGAATCGCGGAACCTTCAGCCAGCAATTGAGAGACGCTTGGCGGCTGGATAGCCGCCAAGGCGCGACGGATCCCCGGAAGATCCGTCGTCTTGAAGCGAAGAAGCATGTTGGCGACGAAATCGCGGCGGTGCTTTTCGAGAATGAAGCCCTGCGTGAAGTCGAGTATGGGCGCGACTCTTTTACGAATCGCTGGAGACTGGAGATCCAGAGGAGCTTGCAGTTGGTCGAATTGGATAGGCATGGCGGTGGCTCTAAACGTTCATGTGCGTCCAGTTGTCGCTGGCCATGAGGATGCTCTCGCAACTACCTCCGGACCACGACAGATCCCGATAGTCTTCAGCAGCCTGGAAGGTGGGGCCACCAACGGGCAGGGCCGCACGGAGGCCCGATTCCTGCTCAGGCGTCAGGCGGAACCAGGGGGTAAGTGAGACACCGTTCGAAACGAACTGACTGATCGCCCATGCGTCGCTGGTGAGCGCACCAACAGCCTGCATGAATTCGGGATGATTCCGGTTGTCTTTGGCCACCTTTCCAAGGCCAGTCCAGAATTTCTTGAGGTCCGCATGAGGGGCAGTGGTTGCGGCCGCTTCGCAAACGATGCGGTTCAACTCTGCCAGCTCATAAGGAAAGAGCACCAGCCCGTAGCGGGAACGAAGATGCTTGTCCAGCGCAATGAGGGTGTTCTTGGTCGGCTGCTTTTTCAGCAGGAGCTTTCGTTTGTCAGCCGGGTTGCTGGTGAGATTGACACTTTTCAGCAAGTCGGGATCATTCACTGATTTGCAGATCGCAAAGAGACTCTTGTTGAAGGTCCCGGCGTTTTCTGCAATAAGGGCGATAGTGTGCCAGAAGCCGCGCATTTGTTAGTTATGTCCTTTCGAGACGAGGTTTAGTTGGGTTGAGACGAGAAAAATGGATAACGGCCGGGGTCGCCCCACAATCGCTCGAATTGACTGCGATGCGAGGGAGATTGCTTGAGGGCAGCGTAGCGACCGAGAGAGCGAATCCAGAGCGCGCCGGAGTCGAAGCGGATTGCGCTCGCTTGAGCGGCAATTGCCTGGGCAAAGAAATCAATTGCGTGCGCAGGTTGCGCATCGGCGAGAAAAGCTTCCCCAGCAGCCCAGGCGTTCGAAATGTCTGGCCAGAGCGAATGGGCCTGGCGGAATTCGCTTGCGGCCACAGCGAAGTTGGCCTTGGCGGCGTGCTGCGCTCCCGCGGCGAAATGGCGGAAGCTGCTCGAGCGGGAACTGGAATAGGCAGCCTCGATCTGATCCAGCTTTGTGAGGATAGAGGGAAAGACTTTGATGTCCTGAGAGAGCCATGCGAGTTCAGCCGCAAATCGGAGCGGCGCAAGGAACTGGTCACGAGCTGGCAAGCGCGCAAGGGCTTCTGCCTGTCGGGAAGCACTGTTCGGATCTGAGTCGAGAAGGGCGAGCTGCCCCAGCCAATAGCGATAGATTGCAGCGATGGTGAGTTCGCCGGATTGATCGAGTAGCGGCAGGTCGCGCTCAAGATCCAGCCTGGCAGCATCAAAGCGGCCGGAAAGGAGCTTTGCTTTGGCGAGCTGATAGTTGGTTAGAACTGCCGGGCGGACGCGGCGAGAGAGGTCTTCGAGCACAGCAATTGCGGGCGCGAAATTAAGCTCAAGAAGTTGGACGTAAGCCTTCGCATACAGATTCGGTGTGGATTGGGGCGTAGTGGTTAGAGCAGTAGAGATTAGCTGGTAGGCATCAGGAAATCGCCCGGATTCTGCCAGAGAACTCGCGAGTGCGTTGGAAGCCATTGGACTTGTAGGATCAAGTCGGTAAGCCTGGCGCGCGGAATCGAGACCAAGATCGGGCTTGCCGATCAATGCGCAACTATAGGCGAATTGACGGTTGTAAGTGGCATCATCCGGATACAACTGGACCATGGAACGGATTTGGTCATGGGCACGAGAGTAGTCACCATGCAGGACATAAAACTGATACTCAATATGGTTGCGATGACGGGCGTTGAGATCGCTTCTCAGTGCGTAAGCTTTTTCAAGTGGAGGCAGTGCTAGATCTTCGCGGCGGAAGGTGCTGTGGATCTGTGCTTCGAGCAGATGAGCAAGGGCAAATCCAGGATCGATGCGTTGCGCCTCAGCGAGCGTTTTGAGAGCGGGTTGGGATTCGCCCTGTGCGTAGTAAGTGAGAGCAAGGGAGAAATGTTCGAGAGCGTCCGGAACTCTGGAGTCTGCCTGGTCTAACTGGATGCCGGCGATCTCGGTGGGAGGCGAAAATTCGCCGCAAGCCTTGCGAAGGGTGGCCGCCAAAACAGATGCCGCGTGAGGAATGTCATTGGCCCCAACACGGATGGATTTTGGACCCCAGACCAGGTCGAGCGAAGACGGTGCATGAGCCTGGCACTCAACCAAAAACGAGTCACCCTCCGGACGAATAGAGCCAGAAAGGATCAGCCCGGCTGCAGTGGAAGCAGCTACAGCTTGAGCGGTGGCACCACGGAGGGGTTGCGCTTCACGGCCGAGGGAGACGAGAGCGACTTCGATCTCGCTGGTGGAAACGGGCAGTAGGCGGCTGGAGCCGCGCAGACACAAACGAAACAGGTTCCTGATTGAGCGTCCATAGGCAGGGGAGAGGTTGATGGCCGCAAAATCTTCGGTAAGAACTTTGAGCCTGCCCTGAGAAGGGAGCAGCACGGCAAGCGGACTGGGACGATCTCGCCACCAGTAGGAGACCACCGAAGTGACCCCTGCACCAAGCACTAAAGATCCAAGCCAGATGCGTCTCGAGCTTGGATGGCTCGCCCCGCCGAGCAGGATTTCCGATACGGCATGGGTAGAGGCAGGGCGGCGAGCCGGATTTGTATCGAGACAGGTAGCAATGGCTCTCGCCCAGGGAGCTTCGAGAGATTGAGACAAATCTTCGAAGGTGGGGGATGATCTTTCCTCCTGTGCGCTTGCGTTGGAAGAGAATGGATATCTGCCGAGCCGCATGTGGTACAGCACAACGCCGAGAGCAAAGATATCCGAAGCAATCGAGGCTGGGGCACCATTGAGAACTTCTGGAGCAAGATAGAGCTTGGTTCCTGCGAGAGCGGCGCGAGCGGGCTCAGACTGGGCGTTGGGGTGAGGAAGGATATCGGCGAGGCCAAAATCCATGATCTTGACCTGCCACGGTGCGGCTGAATCGAGAGAGAGCATCACGTTAGCACCCTTAAGGTCTCCGTGAACGATGCGAGCCTCGTGGGCAGCTCCCAGGCCCGCACAAATGTCGAGGGCAACGGGCTGTGCTTCCACAGCAGAGATTGGCCCGGATGCGCGGATCGTGGATGCAAGGGTTTGACCGGGCAGAAATTCCATCGTGAAGAAGGGAATGGGAGCTTTGGAATCGGTTTCAAACAGGTCGTGAATACGGCAGACGTTGGGGTGAGAGACCTGACGGCCGCGGCTCACTTCACGACGAAAGCGATCGATTGTGGCCTCAAGTTGGTTGAATTCGATGCGAAGTGTCTTGATTGCGACTTCGCCCAACTGACGATCATTGGCATGATAGACCTCGCCCATGCCACCGGCTCCGAGAAAGCTGAGAATCTCAAAACGGCCATTCAGGATCTGGCCTGGCTCAAAGGAATGTTCATTGTGGATCAGGCTGGACCAGAAGCCTGGGCCCGGTAAACCTGCCAAAGAATCGTGACCGGAACTGCGATCTGAATCGTAGCTCTTGAGCATTCGTTCGACTTCAAGCCGTAGATCAGGTTCGAGATCACTGAGGATGCGCAGCCGATCTTCCATGCTGCGATCAGAGCTCTCTTCAAAAGCGTGCTTTATCGTTTGCCACTGCTGCTCTTGCATTGCGGGTTTCAACTCGACTGGAGTTCGGCCTGGAGCCAGGCGCGGGCAGCTTTATAGTCTCGCTTGACAGTACGCGCACTCTTGCCGAGAATGGCCGCAATTTCATCGTCCGACGAGCCCATGAAAATTTTGAATTCCATGATCTGGGCTGAGCGAGGGTCAAACGAGGCGAGCCGGACAAGGGCGCTTTCGACAATCAAGAGGCGTTTTGGCCATTCTGAGTGGCCATCAGGAATGAGATCGTTGAATGTGACCTGAAGGCCAAAACCGCGCTTGGAGGCGTTGCGTTTTCTAGCAATATCAATCAGGATGCAGCGCATGGCGCGGGCGGAGACAGCAAGGAAATGGTTGCGATTTTCGAAGCTGCGAACGTGGTCACCGAATAAGTGAAGATAGACTTCATTGACCAGTTCGGTTGGTTCGAGCACATTCGAGCCGTTTTCACGGCTTAGATGGGTCACTGCCAGCCGCCGCAACTGTCCAAAAATGGCGCGAAAAAGCTGGTCTTCGGCCTGCGAGTTGCCTTGGCGGGCCTGTTGGAGTAGCTCCGTGATCGGCGCTGTAGCAGGCGACATCTGATCCATAGGCCGGTGGATTGAGTATATCCGAGTGCGCCTGCGGTTTTCTGCGAAGACCCATGATGCTGGAACCGGATTAGGTTGAGTCGAAATTTGAGACACAGCGGATGGCACTATTTCAAGTAGCGTAAGGCGAGCAAGGAAAGTGACAAACTTTGTCAGGCTGCGGATTTAGCGATTCTTGCGGGCAGCTTCGATGAGCGCAGGTGCGTAACCTTCCCACTCCCAGGGCGTGAAGGTGTTGCCGAAAATGGTTTCAAGCAGGGGGCGAAAGGCAAACTCGCCATTCTCGCTGTTGGTGAGCAGTATCATGCAGGCCTTGCGATGCTCGAAACAGATCATGTAATTTTGAGCTCCGTCGCCGTGACCTTCTTTGAAGAAGGCCGGTCCGTAAGGGGTTTTGGTCAACAGCCCCCATCCCAAACCATAAGCGAGACCAACCCGGGCTGCTTCTTCTCCTTCTGGTTCGTTCTCTGCGAAGGCAAACTGGTGGAGCGTGCGAATCTGGACTTGCGGTTTGAGCATCACTTTGCGGCTTTTTGGCTGGATGATTTTGTTCGTGAGCAATGCCGAGGCGAAACGGGCCAGGTCTTCTGCGCTGCTCGTCATATTGCCGGAAGCTCTGGCCGGAAAGCGCCTGGTCTGCGACAGAAAGATTTCGTTCTCATTGAAGCGGTCGGCGACATTGGCTTCAAATTCCTTGCGGTAGATCATTCCGGTACGAGACATGCCGAGTGGATTGAAAATTGCCTCCTCCATCAGTTGGTCTAGCGGGCGGCCCTTCTTTTGCTCAATCAGAAACTGGACAATATTGAGGCCATCGCCGGAATAGCGATAGGCCTTGCCGGGTTGAGCGTGGAGGTGCATTTTCTTGTCAGGCTCAAGGAATGAGAAGTTCGCGAGGCTGGAAGTGTGGGAGAGCAACATGCGCGGAGTGACTGTTAGCCAAGCCGGATCTTTGACCAGTTCCGTGGCAGTTTCGAGATACGACTTGAAGGTGTCAAGAGGCTGCCTGAGTTGCTGAGCGACAGGGGTATCGAGCGAAAACTCGCCGCGTTCGACCAGTTGCATCACATAGGTTGCGAACACGCTTTTCGTAATGGAAGCTGCCCAGAGTGTTGTTTCGCGATCCATCGGGAGCACAGGGTCCTTGTGGCGCACACCGTAAGAATAATACCAGACTAGACGGCCCCGATCCAGCACGGCAATTTGAGCACCCGTCACTTTTGCAGCGGCCAGGGTCTTACTGGCAAACGACTCTGCCGCTGCCTTGGTGATGGTGGTGCCATCTAGTTTGCGGATGGAATTCTGTTCCGCATGCAGGCAGGCAAGTCCTAGTAACGCGACGGCAATTTTCACTACTGGCTTTACGCACGCGATCGGAATTTGTTCCACCAACTGCAAGAGCCTAGAGCTCCGCAGCCCAGGCTTGGGCCATGGCAGCAGCAGTGCTTGTGCCACCAGGGCCAAGGCGGTAGAGCAATTTCCAGAGCGGAGTCTTCTTTTCATAAGCGGGGTTCACAAATACGGTGTTGCTGCCTTTGGCTTGTGTTGGGGCTTTGAAATCAACTGTCTTTGCTCTGGAAACGAATTCGAGGAGTTTGCGTTTGAGGTTTGGTTTGAAGGCGCGCTTGTTGTAGTTGAGCTGTTGTTCTTTTTTGGACTGGTCGACCTGAGCACCGCCGCCGTTGTTCGCCTCGACGTAGACCGCAAGCAGGCTGCCGGCCCTGAACTTCTCGCGAGCGGCAGCAAGGTTGGAGGGAGCAAGTTTTGCAGCCTCAGCAAGGAGTGTACGAGCTTGGGCATGTTGCGCCTTTTCCGCGGCATTGGTGGGAGAGATGGATTCCATGATGTCTTTGAGGCTGCCTGCCATTGCGCTGAGCATGTCGGCGGAGTATGTGGGGACGTCTTTGGCCTGGCCAAGCACCATCTGGCGGTACTGATCGCGCATCATGGCTTGCGCACTGTCTTCGATGGCCTTCGCATTCCCGGACTTGGCAGCAGCCGCCAGATCGGCGTTGCTGTCGGAGACCTTGATGCCATGATTCACGGCATTGTGCTGTGACTTGAGGCTGGCATTGTAGGATGTTTCGAATGCGGGTGCCATGAGAAAGGCTTTGGCAGCAAGGCCGAGTTCTTTGACGACGGCGGCGCGCGCAGAATCGTTCATCGCGAGAAAGATCGGTCGAGCTGTCGAACCAATTGTAGGGAGAGCAATTCCACCCTCTGTCTCGGCGAGTTCGCGCGTTGCGTAATAGCTGATGCTGGAATCAAATTTCTCGCGGGTCAACTTGAGAGAAGCAAGAGAATCCTCAAAGGCGAGTGCAAACGATACGAGGGCAAGAAACGCAAGGAAATGACGCATTATTTTGTCAGCTTATCTCAGCTCGCGCTTTGTCTGCGCAGGTTCCATATAATAGTGTCAAAGATGTTGCGCCACTTACTGATTCCCCTCTTGCTGGCTTTCTGTCCGGCTGGAATTGCTGCCGAGCCCGGCAGCCTTACGTTTCCGGAAGCGCAGGCTTTCCTGAAAACTTATTGCGAAGCTTGCCATCGTGGAAAGACAGCGACCGGTGGATTTCAACTGGACAAAGTTGAGAGCGAGAAGTCTTTTGCAATGGAGACACATGCATGGACGCGTTTGAAGACTCGCATCGAGGCGGGTGAGATGCCTCCTAAAGGATTACCGGAACCGATGCTAGCTGCGCGGGAGACCTTCGCAAAATGGGTGGATTCAGAGTTGAAGCGTGAGGCCTGCTCATCTGGCACTACGGTAGGGCCAAGGCCTTTGCGGCGACTCAATCGCGACGAGTACACCGCAACTGTACAGGACCTGCTCGATATCCACCTCGACATCGGGGGCAGTCTCCCTGCAGATGGGGCGGGAGGAGAGGGATTTGACAACGCAGCGGAGACTCTGTTTCTATCGCCCCTGCATTCCGAAAAATATTTGGACACCGCAAAGCTGGCGATGGATTTTGCCGCGAAGGAGTTCAAGAGCAGGGCTCGGATTCTGGTGGCGAAGCCGGGACCGGGTGTAACCCCGGAGATGGCGGCGCGGAAAATTCTAGCGAAGTTTCTGCCCCGGGCGTTTCGCCAACCGGTGGGAGAAAGCGACATGGGGCCTTATCTCGAATTGTTCCGATTGGCTCGTAGTAAGGGCGAGGAGTTTGAGCCCGCAGTGTTTTTCATGTTGCGGGCGGTATTGGTAAGCCCGAAGTTTTTGTTTCGACTGGAGCAGGGCGAGTATGCGCTGGCATCGCGGCTGTCGTACTTCTTGTGGGGGAGTTTGCCCGATGAATTGATCTTCGATCTGGCTGCAGCCAAGAAGTTGAATCGGCCAGAAGTGTTGCGGGTGTTGGTAGACAGGATGCTGCGCAATGACCGCTCGGGAAATTTTGCAGAGCGTTTTATTGAACAATGGCTGCACACCCGAGATTTGAGCAGGGACAAGATGCCGGACGCAAAGTTGTTTCCGGAGTATGCGGCGGATGAAGATTTACGGGCTGATATTCGATTGCAGCCGGTCTATTTCTTCCGCGAGATGCTGAACCGGAAGCTCAGCGTATTGAACCTGATTGATTCGGAAGCAACGATTGGTACGGGGAAACTGGAGAAGCACTTTGGCCTGAAATTGCCGCTCGATCCAGGCCGGAAGAGTCAGCCGCAGTGGGTAGCTCTGCCCGCAGGCAGCAAGCGCGGTGGTGTGCTCGGGATGCCCGCAGTGCTGGCGGTTTCATCGTATCCGTATCGCACGAGCCCGGTGCTGAGGGGAGCGTTTATTCTCGACGCAATTTTGGGAACACCCCCGCCACCACCGCCAGCCAATGTGCCACCGCTTGGAGATGAGAAACCGGGTGCAGCACCAAAGACGGTGCGGGAGCGCCTCGATCTCCACAGGGCCGACGCGAGTTGTGCGGGTTGCCATAGCCGGATTGATCCGATGGGATTTCCGCTTGAAAACTACGATTCCATCGGACGCTGGCGCGATGAAGAGTCTGGAAAACCCGTTGACAACTCGGCAGAACTGACTGACGGTCGGAAGGTTGCCGGGCCTGATGCATTGAAGTTGGTGCTTCTTGAAAAGAAAGATTTGTTCCTGCGAAACCTGACGAACAAGTTGCTCGGTTATGCGTTGGGACGCGGATTAACGTTAAAGGACAGTTGCACGGTAGATGCAATTGTGGAAGAAGTGAAGCAGAATGGCTATAGCTCTTCCAGATTGATTGAGGCGATTGTTTTGAGTAAGCCGTTTCGGGGAGAAGCAGAGGTGAGCAAATGATGAAGCGTAGAACTATGTTGCGTGGAACGGGCGTAGCCCTCGGATTGCCTTGGCTCGAAGCCATGGCCAGCACCGCCACGCCGAAGCCTCCCGTGCGAATGGCGATGCTCTACATGCCTAACGGGGTGAACCCGCATGCCTGGACGCCGGAAGGCAAAGGCAAAGATTTTCAGCTTTCGCAAACGTTGTCTCCTCTGTCTGATCTGAAGGACAAAATCGTCGTTCTCAAGAATCTTTGGAACGAAGGTTCCAAGGGCGGAGATGGGCATTACGTCAAAGAAGCAGCCATTCTGACCTGCTCGACGATCAAGAAGACGCCCGGAGCCGATATCGCCAATGGAGTTTCGATGGATCAGGTGGCCGCACAACGAGTGGGCTTGCAGACGCCCTTGCCATCGCTGGAACTGGGTGTGACGCCGGTAGCAATTGGGGTGGACGCGGTAGTGGGCTATACGCGAATTTACGGTTCGCACATTGCATGGAGCAGCCCGACGACACCATTGGCCCGTGAGCTGAATCCTCGGGCGGTGTATGAGCGTTTGTATCGGGCGTCGGCAGGAATTGGTGCCGATACAGCGCAGATGGACAAATTGCTGCTCGACCGTGTGCAGGGAGATGCCAGGAAAATACGAACACAACTGGGTGCGGCGGATCGTCATCGCATGGATGAATACTTGAGTGTGATGCGCTCGCTCGAACAAAGAGTGGAACGGAGCACTGGAACCGGACGCAAGGACTGGAAGTCGCGAATGGCACTGGACCCGAAAGCGGCACCGACAGAGAAGCCAAGTGATCACGCCGAACATGTGAAGCTGATGCTGGACATGATTGCGGTGGCGTTCCAGAGCGATACGACGCGAGTAGCAACTTTCATGTTTGGGAATGCGGTGAGCAATGTGAGTTTCCGCTGGCTCGAAGGTGTGAGCGCAGGGCACCATGACGTTTCGCACCACGGCAAGGATGTCGACAAGCTCCGGCAGTATCAGTTGATCAACCAATGGCATGTGGCGCAGTATGGCTACCTGTTGAGAAAGTTGAAGGGGATGAGCGAGGGTGACTCGAACCTTCTCGACAATTCGATGGTGCTGTTTGGATCGGCGCTGCACGACGGTGACCGGCATGCACCGCATAACTTGCCCCTGGTGTTGGGTGGCGGTGGTGGCGGACGCGTAATTGGTGGTCAGCATCTGGAATACGCCGAAGACAGCCCACTCGCAAATCTCTATGTTTCGATGCTCGATGCGTTCGGTGCTCCAGTGGAACGCTTTGCTGATAGCACTGGACCATTAGCGGGGTTGATGCACACGTGAGGCTGCTCGGCTTACTGGTCATCGCCGCAGTGGCTCTTGCGGCTGATTTCAATGGCACCTGGATCGGGACAATCGAACTGAGGGCGGGAGCGACGGAGGATGTTGCGTTTCAGTTTGTCCAGAAGGGCGCGGTGCTCAGCGGCAAGCAGTATGGAGATTTTGAGAATACGCCGATTGTGAAAGGTACCGTGTCGGGAGACCTCGTGATGTTTGTACTGGTAAGGCAGGAGCAAAGTGGCAACGAGATCAATCAGACGAAGATCCGTTTTGTCGGCCGGATGGTGGGGCAAGAAATCGAACTGACAAGGGAGCGGGAGGCTTCTCTGCGGGCTGGGTCTGGAGCGGCAGCGGCACCAAGCAAAAATGCGCGGCAGACACTGCGGCTGAAGAAGCTTAGCTCTTAGGATGGAATTCATGAAGTTGCTGTTCATTGCGATTTTGCTGGCCTTGCCGAGTGTTGCCCAAGTGGTTCGCTATGCCTGCCCGGGCGGCGAAAAAATTGAGGTCAAGTATTTGGGTAAGGTTGCTGTTGTGCAAGTTGAAGGCAATGGGAAGCTCTCGATGCAGCAGGTGGCGGCGGCTTCTGGGGCAAAGTATAGCGACGGCTACACGATCGCGTGGAACAAGGGGAAAACTCTGCTGCTTGAAGCCGGCACGATGAAGTTGGAGAACTGCGCTGAAATCGCTGTTGCAACCTCGATGTCCGGGATCTTCACTTACAAGGCAGACGCGGCGACTTTTGTGGATTGCGCAAGCGGAAAGCGCTACCCGGTGGAAATGAAAGAAGGCTATCTGACTCTGGAAAAGGCTTACAGCGAAAAGCGCAAAGCTCCAGGTGCACCTTTGCTGGTGAACCTGAAAGGCAGAGTGAACGACGAGACGCTGGTCGTGGAGAATTTTGTGTCAACGGATACAACCGGGGAATGCAGTGCAGATCCACTGAAAGGCAAGTGGAATCTGGTGGAGCTGAAGGGTAAAGTTGTTGCTGCTGGGGAGCGGCCCGTCTTTCTTGAGTTTCTCGCGGTGGCAGGCCGGGTTGGCGGGTCGGGCGGTTGCAACCGCTTTGGCGGCACTTACAAGAAGAGCGGGAAGAGCCTGGAATTTGGGCCGCAATCGGCGACCAGAATGGCTTGCCCCGGAACGGTCATGGAGACCGAGGGACTGTTCTTTGAAGTGCTGGGGTCCACAGCAAGCCACCGGCTCAGCGGGACCGAGCTGAGCCTGGTTCATAAAGATGGAACGGTGCTGGCGAAGCTCAAGAAATAGCCACCTTTCCACACTGAGCTCAATCTTGCTTATATAATTCTCTTAGAAGACTGGTCTTTCTTTCAAGGGATATCTATGCAAAAAACAATGTCTGTTTTATTTTGCTGCTTGCTCGCCGCGGGAGCGGCCTATTCGCAAGCAGTTAACGGAACACTTGTCGGGACAGTAACCGACAGTTCGGGAGCAATGGTTGGCGCGGCCAAGGTGACACTCACCGCCACGCAAACCAACCTCAGCCAGCAGGGGCAAACCAATGCGAGCGGAAACTATTCTTTCCCCAACCTGCAACCTGGTGTGTATCGGGTAACGATCGAAGTGGCGGGCTTTCGCAAGTCAATTCGCGACTCGATCGACGTGCTGGTAAATTCGACAGCGCGCGCCGACTTTGAATTGCAGCCAGGACAAATAACAGAATCGATATCGGTGACGGCTGAAGCTTCTGTGTTGCAGACGGACCGCACCGATACCGGCCGCAAAATTGAAACGCGACAACTTGCGGACATGCCACTCGGCTACAACCGCAACTTCCAAAACATGATCAACCTGGTGCCGGGGGCGACGCGTTCGTTCCGGCCGCACTCGGAATTTTTCAATGTGCAGGATTCGGTGTCGACTCGCGTCAATGGGCAGAGCCGCCTGGCAAATAACGTGCAGCTTGAGGGTGTGGACAACAACCAGCGCACAGGTTTGTTAACTGCGATGATTCCGCCGATTGAAGCGCTGCAGACAGTGGACGTTACGACATCGAACTACGAAGCGGAACTGGGCCGTGCTGGTGGAGCGGTGACCAACGTGAATTTCAAGTCCGGAACGAATGCGATGCATGGCAGCGTGTACGAGTTCAATCGCGTCAGCCGACTTGGGGCGCGTCCTTTCTTTTCGAACAGAAAGCCTGTGACTACGGCGAACAATTTTGGCGTTACCGTTGGCGGGCCGCTGATCAAGAACAAGCTGTTTTACTTTGGCGACTATCAGGGCATTCGTGACCGTCGCGGTGACTTCTTTCAGGGCGATATTCCGACCACGGCCTTTCGCAGTGGCAACCTGAACTGGTCTGGAGGCACGGATATCTATGACCCTCTATCGGGCGCAGCCGATGGCACGGGCCGGACGCCGTTCCCGAATCGCACGATTCCTACGAACCGGATCAGCCCGATCTCCACACGTTTGTTGGCACTCATTCCCAACCCGACTAACGGTGGAATTTCGCAGAACTTCCAGACCGCCACGGTTCGACAGAAGGACACCAACGGTGGCGACGTAAAGGTCGACTGGCAGATCTCCAGCAACGACCGCATGAGCGTGCGTTACTCGAAGCAGAACTCGAAGATTTTCGATCCTCCGCTCTATGGCGTGAAGGGTGGAGGGTTTCGCGACTTCGCTGGAACCGGCATTCAAAAAGCGACCAACGCCGCGATCAATTACACACGAGTCTGGAACCCGACCCTTATCACCGAAGTTCGCACCGGTGTCGCTTACTATCGCAACAATGCACAAAACGCAGACATCAAGCTGAAGACCTCTGAAGAAATTGGTATTCCGGGAGTGAACGTCAGCGACTTCACAGGTGGCATCTCGAATATCCAGATCAACGGGTTTTCTAATCCGGTGGTTGGATATTCGGCGAGCCTGCCTTGGGAGCGCGGCGAAACGAACCTGAACTTCATCGTCAACAACACCAAGGTATTGGGCAACCACACGATCAAGTTTGGTGTGGACTACCGTCGCGGCCGCGACGAGTTGCTTCAGAACCAGACCTTCAATCCTCGTGGACTCTTCAACTTTAGAGAAGGCAATACGGTTCTTGCAACACGCAATGCTGCGGGCCAGTTGGCGAACGGATCGACTCAGAGTTTCTCGAATTCGTTTGGCAGCTTCCTGCTCGACCAGCCGAACCAGGCAGGGCGCGATCTTCCGCTGATCTTCCCGACCTTCTTGCAGAAGCCTTTGTTTTCCTATATCCAGGACAACTGGACGGTGACGTCGAAGCTGACGATCAACATCGGTTTGCGGCATGAACTGTGGCCGCCCCCATTGCCACGCGTAGTAAAGGGTTTCTCAAACTTTAATCCCTTTACGAACTCACTCGAAGTGGCCGGTGTTGGCAATGTGCCTATGAACCTCGGCCGAACGAACTACAAGACCAACTTCGCGCCGCGATTTGGTATGGCTTATCGCTACAACGAAAAGACTGTGATTCGTGGCGGTTACGGCATCTCATGGGCACCCCTGCCCGACAACGGTTACGCCTTCAACTTCCCTGTGCGTGAGAACAATTCATTCCAGGCAGCGAGTGCGTTCACTGTAGCGCGCACGATGCAGCAGGGCTTCCCGGCCTTTGTGCCCACGGCGATCCCGTCGAACGGCATCATCAATCCGGCACCTGCTTCGGTATTCAACTACGTTCGACCGGATGCGCGCGAATCCTACATCCAGAGCTGGAACCTTGCAATCCAGCGCCAGTTGCCTTATCAGTTGGCTCTTGAGTTGGCATACGTTGGCAACAAGGGCACAGGCATCACGGGTGTCTACAATATGAATCCGGGTCTTCAGATTGGCGCAGGTGCCGCAGGGCAGCCGTTCAACATTCTGTTTGGCCGCCGCGATGCGATCAACAATATCTTCTTCGGTACGAATTCGAATTACCATTCGCTACAGACGAAGCTGGATCGCCGCTTCTCTAATGGATTCTCGATGACAACGGCTTACACCTACGCGAAGGCAATTGATTCGGTTGGTGCCGACAATGGCGGCTTCCGATACTACATCAATCCTCAACGAAACCGTGCACGCGGCGATGGAGATGTCCGTCACGTGTTTGTGCAGAGCTATCTGTATGAGCTTCCCTTCGGCAAGGGCAAGAAGTTTCTCACCAGCGGCCCAGCATCCTGGATCGCCGGAGGGTGGCAGGTGAACAGCATCTTCACGTTGCAGACGGGCGCACCTTTCAATTTGAGTGTTCCGGGTGGCATTATCAATGCTCCGGGCAGCTCAAACGATCCGAACCTGGTTGGTACTTTCACCTCATCAAAGGAAGTGGGCCCTGGCGCTCAGTGGTTTGAAAAGAGTGCATTCGCGCAACCTGCTGCCGGAACCTTCGGCAACATCGGCCGCAACGCATTTACCGGACCTGGCCTGTTCAATATCGACGCTTCGCTCTTCCGTCGCATCAAGATGACAGAACGCTTTACAGCAGAGCTTCGCGTCGAGACGTTTAACACGACCAATTCGCCGAAGTTCAACAACCCGAATGGCGACATTACGAGCCCGAACTTTGGCAAGGTTACGGGTGCGCAGTCTGCACCGAACGGACCTCGTGAAGTGCAGTTGGGTTTGAAGATTACCTTCTAGTTCGAAACAAGGAGAACAGGAAGCCCCGCATTCGTGCGGGGCTTCCTGTATTTTGGAATGATGACACGACGTTCGACACTACTGACGATGGCAGCCGCGCCGCTGGCCCTGAGCGCGGGATTGAAACCGAAGTTGCGGCCGGCGCTTTGTGCGTATTCGTTTCGCGACGACCTGAAGAAGGGGACGCTGAAATACGAAGACATGATCCGCATTGCCGCTGAGAATGATCTCGATGGTGTGGACTTGACGGTCTACTGGTTTCCGAATCAGGAAGACAGCTTTCTGCTGCCACTGAAGCGGAGCGCTTACAGGGCGGGCGTCGAGATCTATTCGATCTCGGTGCGGACCGAGATGACAAAGCCTGCAGGAGCGGAGCGGGACAAGGCGCTGGTGGATTTGAAGAAGTGGGTGGATGTGGCGGCGAAGCTTGGAGCCGGGCACATTCGCGTATTCGGCGGAGCGATTCCAAAGGGTGGCAGCGAAGCTGCTGCGGCGGATTCGGTAGTGGAAATGCTGGGACCTGCAAGTGAATATGCAGGCAAGCATGGCATCATTCTTGGGCTGGAGAATCATGGTGGAATCACGGAGAAGGCCGAGACCATTGTGAAGATCGTCAAGAAAGTGAATAGCCCGTGGGTCGGCATCAACCTTGATACGGGGAACTTCAAGACGAAGATCTATGAGCAGATCGAGATGATTGCTCCTTATGCGGTGAACGTGCAGGTGAAGGCGATGATCAAGGATGAGAACGGAGTTGCGCCGTCTGATTGGGACCGCGTCGCCAAGATGCTGGTGGCGAATCAGTACCGCGGATATCTGGCGCTCGAGTATGAAGAGGCAGACTCTGCATTGATCGCGACTCCTCCGCTGTTCAAGAAGCTGCGCGAGGTTTGCGCGCGACACTCTTAAGCACTATTTGAGCTTGGCGATTTCCTTCGGCGTCAATACGCGGTTGTAGATGGCAATGTCATCCATGAGACCGGTGTAGTTGACGCCGAGTCTTATTGTGGCCTGCGCGAGATTCCAGGTGAAGGGTTCTATAATGGGGGAAACGTTGCCCTGGAGTTTGCCGTTGAGGTAGAGGCTTGCCGCGCCTTTGGTGTAGGTAATGACGATGT
>JANXLY010000144.1 GCA_025354885.1 Acidobacteriota bacterium
CCCGCGCAGCCGCCAGCCCGCCCGGCCCAGCTCCCACGATGACGGTGTCAACCTTCATCAGTCCACATCTCCATGCCTTCGCGCACCATCAACTGACAGCCGCGCACATGCGCAACTCCGTCCACTGTCACACGGCATTCAAAGCAGATTCCCATCCCGCACAACGGCCCTCGCATCTCGCCACCCACACTCTTGCGCGCCGCAAGTCCCAGATTCATCAGCATCGCCGCTATGCTGACTCGCTCGTTCACCTCAACCTGTTTTCCGTTTACTTTCAGGAGCGGCATTCAGCAAACCTCCCGGCGCTATAGGATTCTGCATTCAGAACCCCAGTTCGTCGCTGCACCAGATCCGCAATCAGTTCGGCTGTCCCAAGCGATGTCGTAATCCCCAGGCCCTCATGCCCTGTTGCGAGGTAGCTTCGCGACATCCCCGGACATAGGCCGACAATCGGCAACTTATCAGGCGTTGCCGCTCGAAATCCGGTCCACAAACGGAGGACGCTCATCTCGGCGAGCGCCGGAAGGTAGCGAACTGCCCGCGACAACATTCGCGAAACCATGTGCTCCTCCACCGCTCCATTGGTCACGCCGTATTGCCTGGAACTGCCAATCAGCAACTGTCCTGTCTTGCGAGGCTGCACATTGAATGCAACGCTCTCAGTCGCGTTGCCGTGTGCGCTCTTCAAATACCCAAGCTCAATGAGTTGATGTCGCACTGCCCCAGGGTAGCGGTCCGTGATCGCCAGGTGCCCCTTGCGTGGCTTGACCGGCAGGGCAGGGAACAGCTCCGTCGCCCAAGTACCCATTGCACAGACAACTACGGCTGCACTCAATTCATCTCCGTTCCGCAATTTCACCCACCCATCGCCCATATCTATAACTTCTCCAGTGATTCGCGTGGCCCCAACCCCCAGCCAGCGCGTCGCACAAGGCGCATAGATCACACTGTCACCCGCTACAAGAAAGCCTCCTGCCATGCCTTCACGCAACTCCGGCTCTGCTTCATACAATGCCTTTGCATCGAGCAGCTCAGCCTGCACTCCCCGTTCTTCATAGAAAGTTTTCTTGCTGGATACTGCCGCCAATTCCTCTTCGTCAGCTGCCACCCAGAGCGTTCCCCGACGCTCAAATTCGACGTCCTTTGGCATCTCTTCCACTAGAGCATCCCAAAGCTCTCGCGAATACCTGGTAAGCGCAAACTGCGCTTCGCTGTCGTCCATCACCACCACATGGCCCATGCCTGCCGCAGTTGCGCCGCCACCCACGGCCTCACGTTCAATCCAGCCCACGCTCAAACCCTCACGAAGCAAAGCTCGTGCACACGCCGCCCCCACAATTCCGCCACCAACGACCAGTGCATCAAAGGTCAATGCGAAATCCCCCAACAGAAAGGGTCGCCTTCGTCAAACAGGAGCCACGCGTCGGCATTCACATGTGCCTGCCCTGTAATGGTTGGCAGTAGGAGATCCCCCTTCATGCGGTAGCTGCCCTGAAATTCGCTGCCCACAATGCTCTCCTGACGCCAGATCTGGCCGGGGGCGAGCTTGCCATCGGCAGCAAGACAAGCGAGTTTGGCACTCGTCCCGGTGCCGCAAGGAGAGCGGTCGTAGGCACTGCCCGGGCACAGCACAAAGTTGCGGCTGTCCCCACCGCTAAGCCCACGACCAAACAATTCGATGTGATCAATCTCCGCACCATCTGCTCCGGTGATGCCTTCGCGCTGAAGCGCTTCCCGAATGCGACGAGTAGTACCAGTCCAGCGTTCCACTTCTTCCACAAGTAACTCGTCAGCCAATCCTTCAACGAGAAAAAACCAGTTTCCACCCCAGGCGATGTCGCCTTGCACGAGGCCCAGCCCATCCACTTCAAGGGCAACCGCCTTCTTGTATCGGTAACTGGCGACGTTTTCAACGCTCACGGCGCCACCAGCCTGGAGAGTTGCCGTCACCGTGCCCACCGATGTTTCCATGCGGTGCGCGCCGGGCACAATCCGCTCAAGATACGCCAGCACCGCTACCACGCCAATCGTCCCGTGGCCGCACATTCCCAGGTACCCGACATTGTTGAAGAAGATCACGCCCGCTGTCGCGCTGCTGTCTTGAGGCGGAACAAGCAGCGCCCCCACCATCACGTCGCTGCCACGCGGCTCATTCACCACTGCACTGCGAAAGCGATCATGTTCGCTCCGAAATCGCACCACCCGCTCGGCAACCGTTCCGCTGCCGAGATCAGGTCCACCTTCGATGACAACGCGCGTGGGCTCGCCTCCGGTGTGCGAGTCGATCACGCGAACGCGCGTCACAGCTTGGGCCGGGTCGCAAGCGATTGATGAATCACCCGCAACACCTCCTCGCGCTCGGCACCTTCTACACGCAATCTCGGCGCGCGCGTTTTCTCACTGCCCATCCCCACTTCGGCCATGCACATTTTGATGTACTGCACCAGTTTGATCTTCGTATCGAGGTGCAGAAGCGGCGTGTACCAGCGATAGAGTTCCAGGGCCTCAGCCCAGCGTCCCGCCACGCAATGCTCCCACAGCACGCGGTTCTCATCAGGAAAGGCGTTTACAAGCCCGGAGACCCACCCTACAGCGCCCAGCATCGCGCTCTCCAGCACAAGGTCGTCCACGCCGCTGAAGATGATGTAGCGATCTCCCACGGTGTTCTTGAGATCGGTAATCCGCCGCGGGTCCCCGCAGGATTCCTTGATCGCGACCAGCGTCTTTTCG
>JANXLY010000199.1 GCA_025354885.1 Acidobacteriota bacterium
TGCGGTCGCCGAGGAGGACGCGGAACTGGCCGAGTTTGCCGCTTTTGAAGTCGGGGTAGACGCTGTAGATGGGGGCCTGATCGCCTGCAGCACCGTTGATAAAGAGCAGCGGTGCGCCGATTTTCTGTTCGACATATTCGCTGACAATACCGGGGGCGTCGCCGGAGATCAGGAGATTCTGGCCGCCGAGGACGGTGCCGTGAATCGGGTAATTGGCGATGAGTGCGAGTGGTGTGCCATTCGATTTGTCGATGCGAATGAGGCCGAGGTGGCGGTCTGTAGGGCCGTCGGGGTTGAGGCCGAGGTAAGTCTCACCATCGACGTCGCGGGCACGGCGGTTGATGTTGGCGTTTGATGTGCCCCAATGGAAGCCGAGCCTTGCGGGCTCGAGTTTTTGACGGGCAGCGGCGATGCCATCGACGAGGGTTTTCTCGACCATTTCGGTGTAGGCGGTTTCGACTTTGTGAGTGTAACGGTCTCCGAGAAAGGCGACGGCGAGGCCCGGGGGGCCGACTTCGGGGGCAGAGTGGGTGTGGGTGGTGGACCACCAGAAGTTGAGGGCTTTGATGCCGGTGCGCTTTTCGAGATCGGCGGCTACTTTTTCGTATTCGACAGGAGAGATGAGACAGATGTCGGAACTGACGAGGGCGAACTGAGTGGTGCCGTCATCCATTAGGACGATGCGGTGGAAGATTTTGTCGTGGACTCCTGTGGACTGGCGTGCTCCGTAACCGAGGAGCCATTGGGGTGTGGTTGGAGTGATATCTACTTTGAAGACAGCGGCGCGGAATTCTGCTGAACAAGCGGCGGAGAGTAAGCAGAGCAAGGGAAGTAGGCGCATGTTACTTGGCCTTCAGTTCGTTTGTGATGATGGGAGTAAGTTGGGCAAGGTCTACTGCGCCCTGGTATTTTTTGCCATTGATGAAGAGAGTGGGGGTGGCGTCGACGCCGGCGCGGATGCCTTCGTCGATGTTACGGTCGACGGCAGCCTGGGTCTCGGGGGCATCGAAGACCTTTGTGAATTTGGGCATGTCGAAGCCGAATTGTCTGGCCCAGGCGAGGATGGATTCCCGATTGATGAGGCGGCTGTTGGCGTAGAGTTTGTCGTGGAGTGGCCAGAAGTTTCCCTGAGCATGGGCGGAGAGACTGGCGCGGGAAGCGAGGGCGGCCTGCGAGTGGGTATCGAGGGGAAACTGTTTGTAGACGAGGCGGATGTCTTTTGGGAAGGCCTTCATGAGGGCGTCAAGCTGGGGGATGGCTTTGACGCAGAAGGGGCACTGGAAATCGGAGAATTCGATGATGGTGACTTTGGCGGTGGCGGGGCCTTTGACGGGAGAGCCCTGGATGTTGATTGCAACGGGATCGAGAAGGATGCGACTGCGCTGCGAGGCGGCTTTGACCATGGGGGAATCTTCGAGGAGCTGGCGAATTTGAGGGATGGTTTTGTTGGCGGCGGCTGCTTCGCGAACCATGGTGGCGAGGGTGAGACTTTGTCCGCAGGGAGGGTCTTCGATGCGGCACTGGGCGACTTTCATGCCGCAACCGCAGGGGCAAGCCGAATCGCGAAGAATGGTGAGCACGATCTTTTGCTGGGCGGGACTGAGGGCCTTCAAATCAATGCCGGGGAGCGTGGTGGCAGTTTGCCAGTTGGAGGGTGCCTGGGCGGGGAGCTGGGTGACGGCGAGGAGCAGGGCGAGAGTGCGGATCATTACGACTATTATGCGCGATGTTCCGCACTCGAAATCAGGGCTGTTCGTGCTACTTGCGGTCGTAGACGTACTTGTAAGAAGCCTTCTTGCCGTCGGGCAGGGTGAGTTTGCCGGAGAGGGTCATGGCCGAGCCGCCGGGCTGGAGGATGCGGTTGACGGAGCCGATGACTTCGCCTTTGCGTTTGAGCTGAACCGTGCCTTTGACGTTCAAGCCTTTTTGGATGATGATCGTATCCCAGTTGGGGAAGCCCGTGGTTTTGATTTCTTCGCCGTCCTTGGTGTAAGTGAAGGTTGCATGGATGGCCTCGCCGGTGGCGGAAGTGCCGGTGGAGCTGTAGTCATAGCCGCCGGGTTTGGCAGTGTAAGTGACGGTCTGTTGCTTGGGGAGGGGCATGCCTTCGGCCTTGGACTTGGCAATGTTCAGGTTCCAGGTGCCCATGAAGTCGGCGGCGCTGGCGGCGGAGAGGGTGCAGAGGAGCAGAGTGAGTGTGGTCAGGGTGTTTCGAAACATGAGGGTTTAATTAGAGTACTTCGTTGAGTGTAAGTGAAGCGGGGGGTGGGTGGCAAGGGCGATCCACAGGGGTGTGTGATAGAGCAAGGCTCTTGGAAAATTCTGAGGCAGGCTGGGGCCGGTTCATTCCGGCGTTCGCAAAGTCATCGTTGAATGAGGCTTATCATAAAGCTGAAAGAGTGGGACACTCAAATCAGGAATCGAAAGGATCTAAGACAAAGCTATGCCCGGAACATTCAAAATTATTGAACTTGTCGGCACCTCGCAAGTAAGTTTCGCCGAGGCTGTCAAAGCAGCGGTGGCGGAAGCTGCCGCCACCGTGAGACACATGGACTGGTTTGAGGTTGTTAATCAACGCGGACGAATCTTGGATAGCAAGGTGACGGAGTTTCAGGTCACTGTGAAAATCGGTTTCAAGATCGAACGCTAGGCGGCGCAGGAGTTGAGGCAGGCTACGGCTTTTGCAGCTTTGCCAGGTCCTGATCGATTGCTTTTACGAGCGAGCTCTGTTGCCAATGGAGGGCTTCAGCGCGGGCACGCTGCAGTATCTCGATTGCCTTTGATTTTGCGGCAGCCCTGGCATGTGTGGCTCCGAGGGCGTAAAGAAAGCCTGGAGTCTGATCGCTGACTGGTTCGAGGGACTGTTCGAATTCGCGGATAGCTTCTGGATAGTGGCGCTGATTGGCAAGGATGCGGCCGAGGTGGAAGTGTGCAAGGGGCAGATTGCGATTGGCTGCAATCGCGCGGCGATAGAGAGCGGCGGCGCGGTCCCAGGCACCGCTTTGTTCGATGATGGCTCCGAGGCTATCGATTGCTTCGGCCTTGCCCGGATCGGCGGCAATGGCAGTTTCAAAGGCTTTCTGAGCTTCAGGGAGACGTTCCTGCTGTGCGCAGAAGACACCGAAGTTGTAGTGGGCATCCGCGTTGTTTGGTTCGAGAGCAATTGCACTGCGATACGCTGCATCGGCCTTTTTGGGCTGATCCAAATTGGCGTAGATCGAGATCAGGTTTACCCAGGCGAGGGCGAGTTTGGGATCGGCGGCAATGGCTCGCTCCTGGAGTGCGGCAGCCTCGGAGAAGCGGCCTGCGCGACCGAGAGACCGCGATGCGCGCAGCAGGCCCATGGCGCTTGCGTCCAGAGCTTGCACGGCAGCCATGGCGGGATCGTCGATGGGAGGTGCCAGCAGTTTATCGCGTTCGTAGTTTTCGAGCATCGAGTCGGCTTTAGCTCGCTGTGCTGTTTGGCGATAAACGCCGGCGAGAGCAAAGCGTGCAGCCCCATAATGTGGGAAAAGCTCGATGGCGCGCTCGAAGGCTGTTGCTGCTGCGCGACCTTCAAGACAGCGGCCCAGGCCGTAGTGTGCGGCAGCCAGTGTGTTGTCGGCTGCCACGAGGGTTTCATATTCGCGACGTGCTTCAGCGGCTTTGCCTGCGGCGTAGAGTGTATCGGCCAATTGCAGGCGCACTGGGGCAGAGCTGCGAATTTTCAACGAAGCATTCAGCGGAGTAACAGCGTCGGCATAGCGGCCGTCGGCGGCTAGCGCCGTGCCCCAGTAGTAGAGGTAGTCGGCCTGCCCAGGATCCAGACCGGCAGCGCGGTTGTAGGCTTGTGCTGCTGCGGCAAACTGCTTGTGGGCTTGCAGCGTCATGCCGAGGCGGGCCACGAGTACGGCATCGTCGGGCTTGGCACGAGCGGCACTGAGAGCGGATTCAATCGATTCGCGCACCGACTTCTGCGCAGTGGCGAGATCCACCGTGGGCAACTGCGGCAATTGCCGCTGCTGCTGGCAGGCACTCATCAGCAGGAATGGGAGCAGCAGCCAGAGCCTGGTGAACATGAAGAAATTGTACCTTTACAAGGTCAAAACGACCCACGAAATCCCATTTTTCATAGAGTTTTGCTATGAAATTTCATAGTGTGAGGAAATGATGAATTATGAAGTTCTCTGCATTGACAACCGATAGCTAAGTGGAAAGAATGATGCTGACTATCGATAGGATTCTTGAATCCTCAGCACCTTTGGAAAGGGTTTACACACACGATGACACGTATATTTCGCATCAGCCTCTTAATGGCACTGGTGTGCAGCTTGTTCGCCTCTTCGGCGTCCGCACAAGTTCTCTATGGCTCGATTGTTGGCACTGTAAAAGATGCGAGCGGCGCATCGATACCGTCTGCCGCAGTGACCGCAACCAACAAACAGACCGGTTTGGTACGCCAGACCACCAGCAACGACGCGGGCGGCTATACTTTTTCTGCCGTTACGCCTGGCACCTATGAAGTGAAAATCAGCAAGGCTGGCTTCCGCTCTGGTGCGGATCAAGCCGTTGAAGTTAGCTCCAACAACACCTCGCGAGTGGATATGGCGCTTGCCATCGGCGCGATCAGCGATGCGATCACGATTGAGGCTTCTGCTCCGGCACTGCAGACCGATACTGCGAATGTACGTTCCGAAGTGCAGAGTCGCGATCTTACGAACCTTCCGGTTCCTGTGGGTCGCAACTATCAGAACGTGCTTGTGACGGTTCCTGGTTTCAGCCCTCCACAAAATGGCCACTCGGTGCCGACCAACCCTTCGCGCGCACTTGTCTCCAATGTGAACGGGATGTCGAGTTCTGGTGTCAACGTTCGTATTGATGGTGCCTCCAGCCAGCAGACCTGGCTGCCACACATCACCGCTTACGTACCTTCGCTTGAAGCGATTGAAACGGTCAACGTTGTGACGAACAGCTTCTCGGCCGAGCAGGGTCTCGCAGGCGGCGCTGCTGTGAACGTCCAAATCAAGAGCGGCACTAACGCGGTGCACGGTTCGGGCTTCTGGTATCACGTGGACAACAAGCTGATCGCCAAGCCCTTTACCTTTGCCCTGCTCAACCAGCAGAGTCAGCGCAATCCCAAATACATCTTCAACCAGGAAGGCGGCACCATCGGCGGCCCCATCAAGAAGAACAAGCTGTTCTACTTTGGCGCATACGAAGCCTCGACCCGCCGCGAATTTGCAAACAACACGGGCACACTGCCTACAGCGGGAATGCGCACGGGTAACTTCTCGGATGGCACCGCCATCTATGGCACGCGCGGCGTGATTTTCGATCCTACTACCGGCAGCCAGACTGACGGCTCGGGCCGCACAGCTTTCCCCGGCAACATCATACCCTCCAGCCGCATTTCGCCGACCGTCAATCTGATCCAGGCGAAGATGCCGACGATTGGCGATGCCACCTTCCGCGACAACAATTTTTTTGCGGGCGGCGGATTCCTGTTTGATCGCTTTACATACGATACGAAGTTTAACTACAACATCAACGAGAAGTGGACCGCTTATGGCCGTTACTCGCAGCTGAACTACAACATGAATAATCCGGGAATGCTGGGCGCACTGGGTGGAGCCGGAATTTCTTCCAATGGCGGAAACACGGGTACCGCGACTGGCACAACCCGATCAACCTCTATCGCAACCACTTACGTCATCAAGCCCAATCTTGTTCTGGACGCCAACTTCGGTTACACGAAGTACGGAACCAAAGTTGAGCAGGACTTCCTCGATACAAACATTGGTCTTGATGTGCTGAAGATCCCGGGCACCAACGGCAAGCGCCGCTTTGAAGGTGGCTGGCCGCGATTCGGGGTGAGTGGCTTCAACAACCTGGGTTTGCAGGATTCCTTTATGCCGTATGAACGTCAAGATCCGCAGTATCAGTACGTGGTGAACATGAACTGGACCAAGGGTAAGCACCAGATTCGCTACGGCATCGACTTCTATCAGCAGAATCTGAACCATTTGCAAGCTGAGTTTGCTGGCCAGAACCATGGGGCCCAAGGTGGCTTCCAATTCAACGGTGGCCCCACGCAGACCCGCGGTGGCGCCTCAGCTTCCTCTTACAATTCCTACGCCGCGTTCCTTCTCGGTCTCCCCACCAACTACGGGACCACCTATCAGGTGGACGACGTATACGGCACCAGAACCAAAATGTTCAGCGCGTTCTTGCAGGATACCTGGCAGGTTTCGCCAAAGTTGACTGTCAACGTCGGCGTACGGTACCTCAACATCCCGATGCCACGCCGCGTTGATCGCGGCATGGAGCGCTATGACTTTGTGAACAACAAGATGCTGGTTTGCGGCGTTGGCACAGTACCAATTGATTGTGGCACTAAGAATTCAAATCTCTTGTTTTCGCCCAGCCTCGGTATTGCTTATCGTCCGAACGAGAAGACGGTCATCCGAGCCGGCTTCGGTATTAACTATGATCCGCTCAATCTCATTCGTGCACTGCGCACCAACTTCCCGATGCTGCTCATCCTGAATGGCGATACGACGGATTCCTTCCTGCCGGTCAGTAGACTGGAGCAAGGAATTCCGTCTGTGGTTGTCCCGAATCTCGGCAACGGCGTGATCGACATCCCCAAAAACTATGCGCTTACGTCCACTGGCGACAAGTTCACTCGTGCTTACATCGCCAGTTGGAATCTTACCCTTCAGCGCGAGATAGGCAGGGGCTTCACTCTACAGGCGGGCTATGTAGCCAATCGCGCTATAAAAGTTACCAATTACATGGATCTTAATGCGGGACAGGTGATTGGTGCAGGTTCAGCCGGCAAGCCATATTTCAACAGCGTTGGCCGCAATGTTCAGACTGCATTGGTGGAATCGCTCGGTCACACCAACTACGATTCGCTGCAGTCGCAGCTCACACGTCGGTTTTCGAATGGCTTTCAGTTGAACTTTACCTACACCTGGTCCAAGGCGATCGGCTTCTGCTGCAACGCAGGCAACGATGGTGGCCCCGCTATCATGGCCCGCAAGTACCTCGATCGAAACCGCACAGTAATGTCCTTTGATCGTCCGCACAACTTCCAGTCCACCTTCATGTACGAACTGCCATTCGGCAAAGGCAAGAAGTACGCCACGGGCAAAGCAGCTTCGTGGATTCTCGGTGGATGGCAGGTCAACGGACTTCTCTCCATGTACTCTGGTTCCCCGTTCACCGTCAACGCCGACGGTGCTTCACTCAACATGCCTGGTAGCACGCAGACGGCTGATGTTCTCGGAACTCCAATCAAACTCGGAGGCTATGGCCGCGGACAGGCATACTATGACTGGCGCACCTTTGCTTCAGTCACTGGGGCCCGCTTCGGCACCGGCGGCATTAACAACATCCGCGGACCCGGCATTGTCAATATGGACATGGGTCTCTTCCGCATGTTCCGTTTCACCGAACGGGTAAACATGCAGTTCCGTGCTGAAGCCTTGAATGTCAGCAACACCCCGCAGCTTGCTAATCCTTCCAGCAACATCTCTGGCCTGCGCACTGATGCAAACGGTGGTTTCACCGGTGGCGTTTTCGAAGTCACAGGTACGGCAAATACGGGTCGCGATGGTATCGTCCAACGAGCCTTCCGCCTCGGCCTGAAGGTATCATTCTAAGCTGCGATCTTGTGGCTTTGTCCGCAACACCCCGCCCGGCTCCTGCCGCGCGGGGTGTTGTTTTTTGCATAGTCTAAAGGAATCCGTGTTTCGCTCAATTCTTTGCTTCTCGCTGATTACGCTTATCTCCTGCAAGCCCACGCCGCCCGCACAAGCTGCGCCCTGGCTGACGAGCGTCAAATTGCCCTTTACCCATTCCTCCGGCGCCAAAGGCGACTTCTATCTTCCCGAAATTATGGGTTCCGGCGTCGCTCTGATCGATTACGATCAGGATGGCGATCTCGATATCTTTTTGCTGCAGGGCAATCCTGCGGCTGGATCGAACAAACTGCTGCGCAACGACAAGGGCCAATTCAGCGATGTCACCAGCACTGCCGGCCTTGACCATTCCAATTACGGCATGGGGGCTGCGACAGCCGACTTCGACAACGACGGCCACGTCGACCTGCTGATCACCTCTTTCGGAGGCAACATCCTCTACCGGAACAACGGCAATGGCACCTTCACCGATGTGACGGCACAGTCTCCGGCTATCGCACTTCCCAAGCTCTGGTCCAGCAGCGCTTCGTTCTTCGACTATGACAATGATGGCTGGCAGGACCTTGTGATCCTCAATTACGTCGACTATCAATTTGCAACGAACAAGCGCTGCCAGGCCCCGACGGGCGAACTCGACTACTGCACTCCCCGCGTCTATCGCTCTCTTCCATCGCATCTCTTCCACAACGAGAAGGGGCGCTTTGTCGACGTCAGCGCCAAGTCCGGTTTTGATCGAGCTGCCGGTCCTGCTTTGGGCGTCGTAGCATTCGACGCAAATAACGACGGCTACCTCGATCTCTTCGTCGCCAATGACTCCGCCGCCAATCATCTCTGGATGAACGGCAAGAATGGCAGCTTCACAGAACAGGCGCTCCAGTTTGGCGTTGCATATGGCGAAAACGGATTGGCCAAGGCCGGTATGGGAGTCGCCTTGGGCGATTACAACAATGACGGCCACGAAGACCTGCTTGTTCTGAATCTGATGCGCGAAGGTGCCAGTCTTTTCGCCAATTCCGGTCGTGGCGATTTCACCGATGTTTCGACCCGTACCGGAATTCACGCGCTCACCTATTTGTTCACCGGCTTTGGTGCCGGCTGGCTCGATGTGGATCGTGACGGCTATCTCGATTTGTTTCTGTCCAACGGTGCTGTCACACGTCGCGAAGAACAGCGCGGACGGCCGCAGCCTTTTCTGGAGCGCAACCTGCTGTTACGTCAATCCGGAGGGCGTTTTGAGAGCGTCAGCGCGCCTGCGCTCGAAACACTCGGCATCGGTCGCGCGGCTGCCTTTGGAGACATCGACAACGATGGCGACGTTGATATCGTGATCAACGTGAACAACGGCCCTGCAAGGCTGCTGCTCAATACGACGCCCAAGAGGAACTGGCTTGGCGTTGCTGCCCCGCAGGGTTCCCGCATTGAGCTGAAAGCTGCTGGACTGCCGGACCAGGTGCGCTATGTACGCACCGATTCGAGCTATCTTGCGGCCTCAGATCCGCGAGTGTTCTTTGCTGTGGCAACTAAGATCGATTTGGTTACGATCCAGGTTCCCGGTCGACCTGTGCAGAGCTTTGGTCCGGGCGAAGTACAGATCAATACCATGTTCCGTGCCCCCGTCAGGTAAGCCTGGCAATTGGAAAAGCTACGGGGTGGAAACAGGAGGCCCTTGCCGCTCTCATCACATCCCTCGACGCAATGAGTTGTAGGATAGGGCATGGAAAATCGCACCGAGCCCCGCACAATTTGGCAGTGGATTCGCTACCTTGTGGTTGCCATCATCGCAATCTGGCTTGTGCTCTGGATGTTACGACTATCCGGTATCAACGTTTTATGACCCAGAGGAGCATACGCAGCGGCTGCAGGAGGAGCAACTGAGCGGGCCGCGAATTGCTAAAACATCAACTTCATCACCGCAACCACAATGCGCGGCTGATTGTCTTGTGCGGGATTCAACTGGCCAAAGCGCGAATCCTGGACATTGCTGCTGACGATGCGGCCGAAGTAAGCGTAGTCGAATGCATTCTGGAAGTCAGCACGGATCTGCAGCTTGAGGCGCTCTTTGATGGCAAAATTCTTGTAGCCCGAAAGCTCCCAGCTTTCCAGGTGCGGGCTGCGAACATCGGGGAAGCGGGTTGGAAAGTCCCGCAACGTGAACGGGGCCTGCGCCGTGGTAGGGAACACGCTTGTGTCGAAGTATTTATCGAAGAAGGGATTGAATCCATCACGGCCCGCCTTGCGCGCAAGATCGTTGCGTTGCTGGTCGCTCAACTTGGCGCTCCGGGCTGCGATGGGCGCAGCGTTCGGAAAGTCTATGGGTTGACCACCACGGCGGAAATATTGCACGCTGATATTCCAGCCGCCGAAGATGGCGTTAGCGACAGGATGGGCGCTCGAAAGATAGTGCCGGTCTTTGCCGAAAGGTAACTCGTAAGAACCGACAACCGAGATAGTGTGAGGGATGTCGAAATCGTTCAGGCGCTGTTCGCCTCTGGTGGAAAGCAGATTCGAAAGGTTAGCGTCCTGGGCATTGAGTATTGCCACGCGTTCGAGGGTCTTGCCCCAGGTGTAGCTGGCCTGCATGGCGAGTCCATTCTGAAAGCGCCGTGTGCCTTTTACCTGCAAGGAATGGTAGACCTGGCCGCCAGCAGCAATGTTGCTAATTCCCACCTGCTGGAATTGCGGATAGGCAAAGAGGAGCTGCTGGCGCGGGATCGTTGCGCCGTTGAAGCTCGAGCCTGGCAGCAGACCCGCGAGCGGGTTCGGAACCTGTTGGTTGAAATAGGTCTGACGTTGGGCAAGCGGAATCGATTCGAGAGTAGCTGTCGGAATGAAGTTCAGGTTTGCGCTGAGCGGCAAATTGCGGGTGATGTTGCCGACATAAGAAGCATCGAGCAGCCAGCCAAAGGGGAGGGTGCGCTGAAAGCCGAAAGAGAATTGGTGGGATCGGGGCAAGGGACGGTCGAGAAGTTGTGCACCGATGCCCAGTCCGAGATTGGTGGACAGGCCCTGTGAGGAGCCGATTGGCTGCAGCAGACCTGCGGGAAAGAGGCTGAGCGGGAAGGGATCTGAAAGGTTGGCAGCCGGAGTGAGATTGTTATCTGTGGACGCGATCATGTCGGTGCGGCGGCTGAAGCCCGATTCCGATCCAACTGCATTTTGGCCCAGATAAAACAGACCGTAACCACCACGAATGACCCACTTGGGCCGTAGCTGCCAGGCAATGCCAATGCGGGGCTGGATGTTATTGCGATCCCGGTTGAAGGCCTCGCGAGCACTGCCCTCCGAACCAGCGAAAAGCAATCCACCTTTCAGATTCAGGCTGGGTGCACTTGTCGCCAGCGGACTGGGCTTATCGAATGCAAAGCCGCGGATTTGACGATTGTAGCGTTCCACGATCGGCGCTTCATAATCCCAACGAAGGCCGAGATTGAGACTGAGATTACGGAGGATCTTCCAGTCATCCTGAAAAAATAATGCGGTGTAAGGATTGCGGTACGCAGGAGCTATATTGCGATCCACATAGCCGCTGGAGGGATTGCCAAGCAGGAAGGTAGCGAGAAAATCGCCCGACAAAGCATCGGCCTGTTGCGGGTTGGCCTGGGTCCAGTTCTTGTTGAAGGTGTAATTGCCGCTGGCAGAAGCGGGGCGAATATTGTTCTGGTTATAGCGGCGGAATTCAGCACCAAACTTGATGGAGTGTTTGCCGCGAATCATCTGAATGTTTGGCTGTATGGAATAGGTGTCGCTGGTTTCGTAGCCGCTGGTTTGCGTTGCGCCAAGAGGCGAAACATTGTTGCCGCCAAAGTTGAAGCGCGGGAATTGCAAGCCCACGAACTGGCTCACGAGGCGGTCTGGAAAGCCGAGCTGACGGGGATCATATCCCTCGCCAAAGGTGTTGCCGCTGTAGCCTTCGTAGCGCGCCAGGCCGGCACGCAAATTAAAGATGACCGTCGGAGTGACCGTCCAGTTCCAGTCGTAACCCCAGTTGCGCGAGATGCGCGTGGATGGATATTCCGACGAAGGTTCGGCGACATTATTGCCCCACTGGATGCGTGCAAAGTTGGACCAGGGAGTTTCTCCGTAACGACCGCTTACACGATGACGGTCGTTGATGGCCCAATCCAGTTTGCCGAGCCACTGGTTATAGCTGTTCTTTGAACTGTTGACGAAGAGATAGTTGTTCTGGCCATCTGCACCATCCGGGGGACGATTGGGAGCGGGGTAGAAATCAATGAGCTTCGCCGAGACCGGGTTGATGCGGTTGGCTGGAATTCGGTTTCCGGCAAATGGAGTTCGGATAAATCCTGCGCCACTCGGATTGGCGCGAGTGGAGGTGGGGTCATATACTGTGACCGGTTGACGGGAGTTGTTTACAAGAGCCGAAAAGTCGCCCTGCTTCTGACCGGCAGTGGGCACCGTCCACAGTTGAATTTGCGGGTTGCGTTCGTTGAGCGATTCGAGGGACAGCATCCAGAAAAGTTTGTTCTTTCCGTTGAACAGTTTGGGGATCATCACCGGACCATCCACCGTAAAGCCGTAGGTGTTGTTTTTGAAAGCAGGGCGGGGAACGTTAGCCGCGTTGGCGGAGTAACCATTGGAGTTCAGCTTGTCGTTTTTGAGGAATTCGAAGAGTTGCCCATGCAGGCTGTTGGTGCCACTGCGCAAGACGATGCTGGTAACACCGCCGCCAAAGCGGCCAAAGGATGCATCGTAAGTGTTGGATTGCACTGTAACTTCCTGGATTGTGTTGAGCGCCGGAGCAAACGAAGCACTGCGCGATCCACGCACGGAGGATATGCCATCAATGACCGTATCGTTCTCGCCCGAGCGGCCACCGTTGATCGAGATTCCATTTATGTTGCCGAAGGCGTAGAGTTCAAAGGAGCCCCAGTAGCGGCTATTCTTGGTAACACCGGGTTGAGAAAAAAGTAACTGGTAGACATTGCGGCCCGAGGTGGGTAGATCGTCCACGTACTTCTGTTCGAGCGTTGTGCTGCGTGAAGCGGTTTCTGTAGCGAGTAAAGGCGTTTCACCGGTGACTGTGACGCTCTCCGTGACGCCGCCTACTTCAAGTCGGAGATTGATGTTCAATCGATCTGCACCTTGAATCTCGAGGCCTTCCCGCTGAGCACGCTTGAAGCCGTCTTTCTGGACACTAAGCGTATATTTGCCAGGCGGCAGCAGGCGAATGAGGTAAATGCCAGCATCATTCGAGACGGCGTCATAACTGACTTTACGTTCTGTGCTGAGCGCTTCAATGCGGGCACCAGCGATTGCTGCGCCGGAGGGGTCGGTTACAGTTCCGGTAATGTTGGCCCGGAACTCCTGGGCAAAGAGGCTGGCAGCGGCGAGAAACAGCGCGAGTCCAAAGCGGGTATGCATGGCGAAAATCATATCAGTTACAGTTCACAAATGGATGAACGCTGCGGCGCAATCTGGAGTGGTGCTAGTAATCCGATGAAAGGCTTCGCCCGTCGGGTGGAGACTTGAACTTGCCCCTTGATGAGAAAGCCATGCAGTGTTCGCGACTTCAGAGCTTTATACCCAGGCGCGGCGATACTCGGCTGCCGGCAGGAGCTCGCCCGGGTAGTTCATACAGTTGTTCGGAAGTATCTCCGTTCGAGTCGCGGCGCTAGCATACAGCCGGACTTTCTGAGTTGCAGCAGCAAACGGTTTCCTTGATTCAGCTCGCTGCCCACCTTCTTTGAATCTGCTTTTGGACCCGCAGAGAAGGGATGGGCAGTCCTTCCTTCTAAAAGACTACCTTCATGCCAAGCTGCAACTGGCGCGGGCTGTTGCCGAGGCTGGTGATGCGACCGAAGTTGTTGCTGGTCAGACCGCCATCAGGACCTCCCCACCGAACACGGTTTGCGAGATTGAAAGCTTCCGCTCTAAAATCGAGCCTGACGCGCTCACTGAACCGGAAGGTGCGGGCCACGGAAACATTCTCACTGAGGTTCCAGGGAGAACGCATATCGGGATTGCGCACTGGAGCGAAGCCCAGGCTGGATTTAGCGACATAGACGGCTGTAGCATTGCCGGGGCGGACATCAGTAGGTGTCTTGTCGAACTTGGAGACATCCCACCAGAGGTCCTTATTCGGATCGAATTTGTCGCTGGTGTAGCTCGTGTCCTTCCATCCCTGCAGGCTGTTGACAGAGACGCGGTTCCCCCCGAAGAATTCAAAGCCATAGCCAGGGCTGACGCTCATCGGAGTGCCTGAAGCGTATTGGTGGATGCCGGCAATGCGCCAGCCGCCCAGTACATGGCTCCCCACACCGCTCGTTATGTACTGCTTCCCCTTGCCGAAAGGTAGTTCGTAACTGTAGGTGAACTTTACGTTGTGGGTCTGGTCAGAGGCACCCACGGTCTTATCGAGGGCGCGGTTGTAATGCGTCATGGTCGAGCCAGAACTGGCATTGGCGGTATCTGCATTCGTAAAGACCTTCGAGAAGACGTAGCTGTTCAGAAATGTAAGGCCTGAGGAGTAGCGTTTCTCCCACTTGACGACAAATGCATGGTAGGTGGAAGAACCGCTGCGATCACCACCGTCACCACCGGTATTGATGCTGTTGAACTGAGGGAAGGGGCGGATGGACTGTTTGACAGTTCCGCGAAAATTCGGATAAGGCAAGGTGAAGCCGGCATTGCGTGCGGTGGCCGATGTGATGTCCGAATTGAAGAGTGTACGTGCGGCTTCAACACCGCCAAGACGATTCGCCCAGCCGAAGAACACGGAGGGCTCGATCTGGTTGATCGAGACTGCATTGGTAACGAGGTGTCGCCCCTGTTGAGCGTTATAGCCAGCCTCCACAACCATGTTGCCAGGCAGGGCACGCTGCAGACCAATGCTCCAGTTGTAGTATTCGGGGAGGCGACCAGCGTCATAGGATTGCCAGTAAGGCGCATCGTTTGAGCCAGGATTAGCGGCGTTACCGCCTTCGGCACGGAGGAAGGGGGGAGCAGGCCATGCAGGGTAGCCGTCATCGAGATTGAAGGCTGGTGCCAGGTTGCCGTTGGCCGAGTTGAAAGTATAGTTGCCGATGAAGCCCTGAAAGTGGGAGCTTCCTCCGGTATTCTTCACCGAGCCGAAGGTTCGGGCAGCGCTAGCGCGAAGTACCGTCTTGTCGTTGATGGTGTAAGCGAGACCAAGGCGAGGGCTGAAGCCGTATGGCCAGGCGTCGAAGAGAGACTTTCTACCATTGCGGCCTTCACCGGAACCAGCATATTCGATGGCACCTGGGCGCCCACCAGCGTACACGTTGGAGAGCTTAGGGTTGAAATTGGAGAAGGCATCAGGGAAATAGCCTTCCGTGGTGGGCGGCGTGTATTCGTAGCGAATCCCGTAGCTGAGACTCAGCTTGCGACTGACCTTCCAATCATCCTGAGCATAGAAAGCGTAGTACTTCCACTGATCGGACACGAAGCGTTTTGTCTCGAGGCCAGCGCTGCTCACTTGCCCCAGCAGGAACGATGCAAAACCGTTTCCTGAGGTGTTGGTCGTGTCGAGCGGCGCACTGGTTGCAGTGCGGGCAAAGTTGAAGGACCCTCTCACCCAGTTAAGGTCGGTTTCACATTCCAGGAAGATCACTACAACGGCTACGGCAACCACACGGCGAGCGGGTCCTTCAACTTTGCCCGCACTGCAACCAGTGCGCCGCTCGACACGACCAACACCTCAG
>JANXLY010000204.1 GCA_025354885.1 Acidobacteriota bacterium
ATTAGTCTTTGTTCTTCCACTCGGAGTTCTTTCCAGGGCATACCTTCCATCTTGCCTGCCCTTACGGCTTTCAAGCTCCTTACCCTCCTGTTACCTATGTCTTCGGAACGTTTTGTTACCTATGTCTTCGGATTGAACCCACGGTCGCGGTTCGGTTTTTGCGGTTGCTTTCATGACACGCACCTATTTCAGGTACTTTACTCAGGCGGTGTTCCATTTTTCGACCCGGGAGACCAGAGAGTGGATCGAACGGAGATTGGCTTCGTTTAGTTTGAACATGAGAAGGTGTTCGCGGCGGGCGAGAGCGCGGGTGGTGGCCTTGAGCAAACGGAGGCTGGGATCGGCGACGCGGCGGAGCAAGTTCGAGCTAATCCTATGATTCAGATCGGTTTCGATGAGATTGGCGAGACGGTCGGTTTGCCAATGGAGTCGCGCGAGGCAGGCGAGATCGGATTCGTGCTGGACATTTTTGGGAGGGTAGCTCTCGCGAAGACGAGAGAGCAGACGAGTGAAGACGCGGGGGTCTTCGAGATCAGAGATTCGCGTGGGTGGTACGGAGCGTGGCCGGTTGTTGTTCATGAGAGCGATTGGCCGGGAGGGAGCGGATTGGCTTCGTTTGTTGCGTTTTGACGAACTTGATCGGCGCGGTTGAATTCAGGGTCGAGACCGGTGGCGATGGCGAGGCCGAGGATGAGCGGCTCTTCTTTGGCGAGTTGAGTTTTTCGGATGTCGGCGAAGGGGATGGCGGCGGAGACCGGGGCGAAGACCTTGGCGTCAGCGAGTTCGGCGTGGACTTCGACGCCGGCGAGACGGTGGAGCTGGAGTTGCTGGAGTTGTTTGAAGGCTTTGGCGGCGCGGCGTTCGAAGCTTGCGCCGAGTTTGATGATGCGTTCCATTTGGAGGAAGAGTTGTTGGGAATCGGGATTGTCGAGCCAGCGGTCCTGGGCTTCGCATTCGAAGGCCTGGGCGCGGAGGGACTGGAAGCTGGCGTAGGTGTATTGCTCGAAGAGGAGTTCTTCGGTGGTGCCGGAGGGGAGGCATTCTTCACGGAGGGTGGCCTGGAGTTGGAAGTACTGTTCACGCTCTTCGGGTTTGGTGTTGAAGAGGGTTGTGCTGGCGGCGGTGAGGCCGTGGCGGAGACTGTTGGTTGCGGCGGTTGCCTGACCTTGTGGGGTTCTGGGGCCGGTGGATTTTTGCGAGTTGGCCTGATTTGCCAAGATTTGTGCTGCGGATGCCATTTTGATTTGTGTCCTTAAGTGTTGAATTGAGGGAGTTGAGCAGAAGCTCCTCCCGCCGATGAGGATAGATCGAGAGGAAGTGGCAGTTGGGGGTGGTTTTGGGTTAAGTGCTTGCAAAGAATGGCGAAAATAAATTTCAAAAACTTGTGATCGCAGTTTGGGGTGGGGCGAAACTGCGGTAGCCGTTGCGTGGCGGGTGGAGCACCTGCTTGAGGGTGTGCATGAGTTGGTGCTGGAGAGCGTGGGGTGCAGAGTGGGGATGGCTGAAATTTATGAGGGCGTGGAGTGGTGAGCCGCGCCGAATCGGAGAAGCTCCAGCTGTACTGCTCCAATTGCGGTTTGCATTGGGATTCTCGAAATCGTTCGACGTCCAATGCGGCAAGGTTAGGGTTAGCGAATTGGCAAGACTAAAATCAGCAGGCAAATGAAACCGTCAGGCGAAAGTCAGTATTGCAATAGGCAAGTGAATTCTCGCCAACAAGTGCAGTCGTCCTTGGGACAGTATTCAGACCCCGGCAAAAGCCTGATTTATTGAGGATATTGCAAGGTGCAGATCAGATCGGATCCTCGCATGTCAAACGGGCCTAGGGCTTGAGGACGCCTGGGTTCTCTGGATTGATCGCCGGGCAGCCTGAGGCTTCCGCAGCCTGACAGAGTCGCTGATCGGCAGCAACCAAAACGGAAATCGCTCCGGTTTGCAGAAGATCGAGGGCAACTGAGAGCTGTATTGCGTCTAAGGTGCGCAGTGACATCGTCGCACCGTGACGGATTAACAATTGGCGGGCTTGCTGATAGTGAAGTTCTCCAATTGGTGGACCAATGCGGATACGTCCTCTCGAAATGTCAGCGCGGAGCCTGCGACGAGCCAAATCCTGCCCACATTGATCTAACTGGCCTGTACGTACCTTGATCGCAAAGACGGACTCAATCTCCATCAGGGAGAGCCTCGAAACCACAGCAGACCCCGGATCACGCACGATTTGTTCGATGAAGTCCGAACCTGCTTCCTGATGGTAGAGCTTGGCAAATGCGCTGGTATCGAGGAAATAACCGGGCACAATCCAAGTCCGATCTAAAAGCGTTCTTCGCGCGATGCGATCACTGCATCGGACAAGGAACCCTGGATAGAGGATAGAGCGACACGCACCTCTTGCAGGCTGATGTCGTCTTGCTTGGACGCTTCCCATTCGCCGACTTCGAAGTATGCGGCAACGCCAGTGTCCAGGTCGGCGATGGTCACTTGAACATGCTGGGCATTCGAAAGCGGTAGTGGCACCAGCGGCCGAAGGACGCCGTTTTCGTAAACCGCCTCAAAGGTCTTTTGCATACAGCTTTAGGTTAGCGGAAATTCACTACCGTACGGTAGCGGCCTTTTTTTTTAGCAGTTCCGTTTCCCGGATGCGGAGAGTCTCAAAGAAAGATACGCCATCCATTAGTTGGACGCGACCACTCTTAATTTCGTCATAGCGGGAATCGATAATTTTCTGGATTGTTGACAATTCGCCGAGCTAACCGACCGTAGCATCTAGGACTAGCACGTCTGCGGATCGACCCGTAGCGGCGGCAAGATCCAGCAACTGCTGCTCGAGTTCGGGGGTGAATTGGACTTCCATGCATTCCAAGGTATGGGGTCCACCATGAAGAAGAGACTCGCCTGAGAAGCAGATCGTCGCTGAGCGTATCGGCTCCATCCTGCTGCGCCGTGGTGACTCGATACCACGCAGCCGGAGTGCCGTGGTGACCGCCCTTGGCAAGTGTACGTCCATGCAGAATTTGACACTCAACAGGCTCGTTTCAAGTCGCTCAATCTCTGTTGGAAGGCTGGATCTGATAGCTCCATCGCCAGGGCCATCGACTCTTGCTGTGTACGGGCCATTTTCGCATCGAGCGCTGACTTATTTTCGTAATAGTAGGTCAGTGCGCCATGAATTTGTGCCAGAGACAGGTGCGGATGCTGATAATGAATCTCTTCCGGGCTCCACCATGGGCCAGTTTGTCGAGGACGACTTCAACCACCTTAACCTTGGTGCCCGCTAGCCAAGCCACACCGCTCGAGTCAATCTCAATTTGAGTTGCGAAGATGGCCGTCATGATTTCGAGCATATCGGAAATGAGAGTCTGCGGGTCTCGGAGCTTCAGCATCAAGGCCATATCGAGACTTGTTCGTTTTGTCAATTCCTTCGTTCTGGGTAGACTTTGGGGTAGGCTGAGAGTGTCTGACAAGGAGTACGAATATGGCTTTAGTGATCAGCGAAACATTGGAAAAACGGATTCAGGCGGTTGTAGACGCGGGGGCGTTCTCAACGCCGGAACTGGCCCTCGAAGCGGCAGTTGAATTGGTAGAGGCAGCAGCGGAAAACGATTTCGAGGGAAGCCATGAAGAGTTGGGATCTCTTCTGAAGCAGGGCCTCGATTCCAAGCTGATGAGCGAAGACGAATTCTGGAAAGCAGCGGATGCTGAGATCGAGGAGATGCTTGCCGTTCGGGCTGCAAGCCTCAAGGCTAGAGTGAAAGGACCTTCAAGCCGGGGATCATTTTGAAGTGGCGAACGTTGCGAGTTCTGAGGGCGTAGCCGTAATAGAGGGCTGTGATCCCGATCAACAGATCGGCACTTGCGATGACCAGGTCCACCTTCTTCATGTCGGCGTCTATCTTGGCGGCCAGCATGCCCATCTCAGCCGTGAATGGCTCGACTGGGAGGATGGCAAGGATTTCATTGAGATAGCTGCGGCGCTTGGCGGCGGCTTCTGGTGTGTTGGCGCGGTGCCAGCCGTGCTCGAGCTCCATCACTGAGATGGAAGAGAGCAGGAATTCGGTTTCGGAGTACTCGATTGAGAGAGAGGCGAGAAGGTGACTCACCGGTCGCTTTTCCCGCTCTGCTGCGATGAGTACGCTGGAGTCGAGAACTAGTCCCGTGCGGGAGGCTCTAGGGAGTCACGACGTGCGTCGATACCTGCTTGCACATCGCTGGCGAAGTCCTCATCCGGGACCGGTGCGTAGCCTAGGTTGGCTTCGTAGGCCTGGGCCAGGGCGATGCATTCGCTCAGCTTACGGCCAGGGCGGGAGGGCGAGGAGGATTTGAGCACGGCGATGGGCCGGTGATCTTGCTCGATCACGACCTCGAAGCCTTGCTGCACCTTGGCCAGCACGGCATGAAGATCGCGAGCCAGTTCGGCTTCGCTCATGTGGACGGTAGCCATTGCTTTCATTATAGGTGCGCGCTGCGAGGCCAGGGCAATACTGGTAGCCCCACGGGCGATTTTTGGGTTAGCAGATCTGGCTTGGGGAAGTTACTACCAGATGGTTTGGACCTGAGACGCGCGGATCTTACGATCACGGCTTAAGAGCGGCACACCAAGAGAAACGGCTGTGGCGGCGATAATGCGATCGGGCATGTCAGGAACCTCATCGCGACTGACCTGAGCAAGGGCATCCACGATTGCCCGGTCCACCGGGACAAGGCGCGCAGGGTTTTGGAGATCATCGACTGCCGCGATCAGGGCACGTTGGTCATCGGGGCTCAATCGACCCTTTTCGACCAAGTATTGGATCTCCACCATCGTAATGGCGGAAATGAATATTGGGCTGCCTGAAGCCGTTGCGGCATCCAGCGCATTGGTTGCTTCGCGGGAAATTCTTGGATCTGCGGTTAGATACCAGAGGATTGCGTGGGTATCTGCGAGGACTGCGGCCATCAGATGTCTTTGCTTGGGAAGTTTTTCCACATTGTGGATCTGACTTCATCGATGTCCTCAGCCGAGATGGAGATTCCACGGCCAGAGAGTAGGCCCTTTATGCTGCGGAATGGCCGTTGGGGGGTCGCTTCATCACGCAGGCGATTGGCATGACTCAAGAGTTCTTGTTGCTTGTCAAAGGGGAGTGAGCGAACTGCGTCGAGAATAGCCTGTTCTAACGTCATGGCGGACCTCGACTTGATTATCGCGGTTTCGCGTGGAAAGTTCAAAGGTGCTGCGATGAGTGAGCCGCAACGATCCTGATGTCGCTCTTGAAATATGATTCTGAGGTGCAAATTGGGCGACCTGTCCCAGCGTGAAATTGGTGAAATTTGGGGATCTTGGGGAATTCGGCTAGTGGCGCGTAAGCTGCTGAAAAAGCAGGAGATAGCGATTTTCTTTCAATTTGGTGCTTGAAAGAATCCCTACGTTTGAACTGGTATGGATGTCGTCGGAGGCCTGATTTTATTGAGGATTTTGCAAGGTGCATGCCAGGCTGTCCCAGAAACACTTTGTGGTGTCGGAAGGACAGTTGGAGATAGTCCGGATCCTTCATAGCAAGCGTAATGTTCGGCGGATCTTGGGGCAGGAAGTGTCGAGCGGTTGAGCGGATCTTGAAAACGGTTGGCGGGGCTTGGTGGCTCTGCCCGCGACAGGCCTAGTTTCATTGGGAGCGGTCGACCTGTCCCAGATGGAATTTCGTAAAATCTGGAGAGTTCGAGTTTTCACAAATCGTCTGAGAAGTGCTTCCTATGTAATTGGATAGCGCTCTTTTCGTGTCTTCACCAATCGGTCGATTGGACGGGATCAGTGGGGCACGCTCTTCACCGAAGGCCTGATTTTATTGGGGATTTTGCGAGGTGCGGATCAGGCCGTCCCATAAGCCCCCATAAGCCAGCAGTCTTGCTCCACAAGCTGTGGATCACCGGCGATACCTACAAACCGTTCCCGGCTCACTGAGAGTTTACATTTTGCTTTCTCACGACCGAAGACTGAAGAGCTGGTGACTGCGCGGACAGCCTTGGCCTGGCGATTCCATCGCAAAGGCGCCAATCAGATCGCAGCACCTCCTCTCCCAACGAAAGGCACCGGAACTAATAATGCACCGGGTTCCTATGTAACCCACAAAGAGTGCGGATGGAAGCCTAGTCCTCTCGGTCGGAAACTCGGATTCGTGATGAAAGCCAACCAGAATAAAGAGAGATTTCCGGTTGCAGGGAAGCCGCCTTCAACATTTGGCTTCTTCGCCTCCAAAGTCTCGCAATCGCACGAACCGTGACGACCGTCAAGGCTACCCTGACGGCGCGCCGAAGCGCGGCCCGGACTGCCGCCACGCTCCGTGCCCAACCACTGATATGGAGGCGAAGGAAAACCAAGAGCCAAACCAAGGAATCGGAAACTTATCGCTTGACAGAGGCAGCCGCCTCATGGAAGGCTGTCCCAGAATCGCCCCAGAATCGCCCCAGAATCGCAGAATCGTCAGTATCCATGATCCTGATCGCCCTGATCGGTCCCTGATCGTCCGACAGAATCTCAGGCGGTCCTGGAAATGTCGGAAGTCCGGAAATCGCCCCGGAAATAGACGAAAATAAATTCAGACTAAGCTGTGGAACTTAACTTGGGATATAATTCGTGACTTCTGTAGTCGAAATTGAATTTTTTGGAGAACAGATGGAATTAGCTGCAAGAAAATCTATCTACAAGGAAATTGAATGCTATCGCTCTCGGCCTCTCATCATATACGCCACTTCGACTCGCCAAGGAGTCCGATCACTAATGGCGGGAGATGCTGTGCGGGAGTTTATAGATCAAATCGACGCCATCCTCGAAGGCGATAGTGTAGATGTCCTCTTGCATAGCACAGGCGGAGACGCACTTACAGCGTGGAAGTTGATGTCGCTACTCAGGGAAAGGTTTAAGACCGTAGGAGTGTTGGTTCCGTTGGCGGCATTTAGTGCCGCAACAATCTTTGCGCTGGGTGCTGACGAAATCGTTATGCATCCGCACGCGTCGCTTGGCCCAATCGATCCCCAGATAGGAATTCACCAACCGAACGGCCAAGTTCGCCAATTTGCCTATGAAGATGTTGGCGCTTTTCTCCGTTTCTTGGGAGAGGAAGCGAAAATTACTGAAATGTCCCACCAGTCTCCAATTATCGAAAAACTGTTTTCAATAGTTGATCCCATTCATGTTGGCGGCGCTAAGCGAGCAAGCGAGCTTTCATCGTCTGTTGGTGAACGCCTATTATCATTTCACATGAAGGATAAAGATCAGGAAGCAGAGGTTAAGCAAATTGCAGAGAATCTAAACAAAAGTTTCTTTGCACATGGTGATGCCGTCTCGCGCTCGCGAGCGCAGACACTGAAGCTTAAAATTGCGGCATCCGACCCAATCCTGGAAAAACTTATATGGACAGCATATGAAGCCCTTGAGTCATACATGGAAATTCGGAAACCCTTCAACCATCTGCAGCACTTCTTAAACGACAACTTAAACGACAACGCTGCCGCGGGATCCCTAAAGTTGGGAGCGCCAGTTCGAGTTCCCACCAATGCACCACCCCAAGTTGCCCAGCAGTTGTGGAATGCTGCCGCAAATCAAGCTTTGCAATCAGCAACAGAACCTGCCCCGTCTGTTCCATATCGCTTGGTGAATGCCGTTATCGAGAGCACCAGAATTGCGTCTGAATTCTTGACACTTGGAACGGTCGAAGCGTCGCGAGGGCCCAACCGAGAAATTCAAATGTCGACAATGGATTACAAATCTGGCTGGCAGAGTGCCTAATGGCTCGGCTGGCCTACAAATTGCATATTAATCTACCGATGAGGCTATTATGGAGGTGAATGGTGAATAAATTAACGTATCGGTCGACACCGTACGAATTTGAACAGACAGCTGAACCAATCGCGCTTGGGCTTCGTTGGACTGTAGTTCATGCCTTCGCGAAGGAATCTGCTCAAGATTTTGAGGAAGCAGAAGTTCCTGATTACGAGGCTGTCGCTGTAGACGAACCTTTCGGCTTCAGTTTTGACTCACTGGTTAAGCCGATTAATATCGATCTCGAAGACAAGAACTTAACTCTCTCTCTTTAGTTGACACGAACGGAATGCGATACGCCAACACTCTAGGTTCGCGATGCCACGTGCAGCATTGACCTTTTGAGTCGACGCTCCGAATTCTTTCAGTTCAATCCATGAGACGTGCTCAACTTAAATTGATCCGAGCACAACATTTAGGGCACCCCTGATTGAGTGCCCTAAATGTTTTCGATTGTAGTGACTGACTACTTCAGCAAGAACGGAATGAGGTCGAGGACTCGGTTTGAGTAGCCCCATTCGTTGTCGTACCAACTGATGACCTTCACGAGGTTGCCGTCCAGCACCTTGGTCATGCCCGCGTCGACAATGCTCGAGTTCGGGTTGCCTTGCATGTCGCTTGATACTACTTCGTCTTCGGTGTAGGCCAGAATGCCCTTGAGCGGGCCTTCGGCCGCCGCCTTGAGCACTGCGTTCACTTCAGCAGTGGTCGTGTTCTTCTCGGTCAAAGCCACGAAGTCGACGACGCTGACGTTCGGGGTCGG
>JANXLY010000291.1 GCA_025354885.1 Acidobacteriota bacterium
GTCGCGATCCAATCCCCATAGCCCCCAAGTTCTGTCTGCGCCTTAGCTCAACGCACGTTCCCATCACCCAGACTGGTGCAAAAGCCTACTCATCCCCCAACAGCACACTCCCGTCTGGCCGATGCGAACTTTATCATTCACGGAACAAAGAAAAATTTAATTCCTTTATTTTCTTTACCGCTTGACATGGGGTGAACCCAAAGCTAAAACTTCCCTCCTATGCTCTTGTTAGGCGAGCACCCTCGCCGTCTGGTGCGGCCGGTACCATTTCATAATCGTCCATTCCATTCCGGATCGGCCGCATACCACCACTACTTTCCCCATGAAACACTTAAAAAAACAATTCTTCAGTTATTTCAGGCGATGCTCACCGACAAGTCATTTTCCCGCAAAATCACGAATTTCTCAAACGAAGCCACCGTCGCAATTTTCACTCCACCACCCAGCGACAGAACGAAGCCAACGCTAAACAATGGCTCTATCCGGGATCCCATTCACGTAAAATACAACTTTTTTATTACGTTGATTCTAAAGGAAATCACACCGCAACACCTCAAATCTCCAAATCCCCGTTTGTTAGTCTCCTCACCAGTGCGAGCAGTACGTCTCGCCTTCCAATCTAGCCCCCATACGGAGCAGATCATGAATGAACAAGACAACAACCTCGAAGATCCGATCCTCGAAAATCCAGACGAAACCGAAATACAGATCACAAACACCAAAGACGATTCCAGCGACCCGCCACGCAAGCGCAACCGCCCACGCACTTTGCCGCCAGTCCAAGTCAACGACGTAGAAGACGCTCGGTGTTACACCAACCTCCTCGAACGCCTCTTCACAGAATTGGCCCCATCGAACGTCCAGCAGGAAGGCGATCTCATCTCAATGGCCCAGTTGCGCTGGAGTTCAGAACGTATCAATGGCCTGATCGAACGCGAACTCAATCACCGCGTCCGTTCTCCACAACTCCAATCCGTCGGAGACACCGGTTCTCGTCTCATGTCCGCCTACCGGCTCTGCCTCGGCGACAGAACCTTCAACCTGCTATCCAAGCAACATCTCGACACCATCAAGACACTCAACTCCCTCTCGGCTCGCGTAGAAAAGTGGTCTGCACCCAAACCCATTCGCTCCTCAAGGCTCAAGGATTAGTCCCCATGGCTCGCAAAAAAACGAACCCACCGCAAATCTATGCGATTCTCGACTCCTCTCGCCTCGATGCGTCCCCGATCGAAGTAACTGAATCGGGCACCGTCCGCATGGCGCTGATCCTCGATCTGATTGCCGAATCGCTCGAACCCTTTCCAGAAGCGCTTCACGCCGTCTCAACGGCCATCGCGACCCGTCTCGGTTCCAACCCCGACACCAGGATTCTGCCCTGATGGAACGCGAATTCGTTCTCCGAAAACTTGCCAGCCGCCTCGATCCAGTCGCCTTCGCACGCTACTTTCTCGCAATCGAACCCGACGACAAACAGGCGCTCGTGCTCCGCAGCAAGGCTCCGCAACTGATTCTTAACTGCTCGCGTCAGTGGGGCAAATCCACCGTTTCGAGCATACTCGCCCTGCACCAGGCCTACTTTCATCCCAAAAGTCTGGTGCTCGTTGTTAGCCCTACACTCCGCCAAAGCGGAGAGTTGATCCGTAAGATCATCAACTACCTCCCTGCCCTCGGCATCCGCAAGAAGACGGACGGCGTAAACACGCTCTCCGTCGAATTGCCCAATGGCTCCCGAGTCATAGGTCTCCCCGGCAAAGACGGTACCATCCGTGGCTTCTCCGGCACCAGCCTGCTCATCATCGACGAAGCCAGTCAGGTCGCCGACAGCCTCTATCGCAGTGTCCGGCCCTTTCTCGCTGCCTCCAAAAATGGCCGCATGGTCATCATGTCTACACCATATGGAACTCGCGGTTTCTTTTGGGAAGAATGGGAGCGCGGCGAAGGCTGGGAACGAGCCGAGACCCCTGCCAACGAATGTCCGCGCATCAATGCGGAATTTCTCGAACGTGAGCGCCGCTCCATGGGCGAGAGTTGGTTCAAGCAGGAATACCTGTGCCAGTTCCTCGAAAACCAGAACACTTATCTTTCCCGCGAGTGGGTCGAAGCCGCCTTCACTCGCGACATCAAAGCCCTCATTCTCTAGGACCCAATCATGAGCAATCAACTTGTAAAAAATGAATACTTTCTCGGCCTCGATCTAGGTCGCAAACAGGACCACTCGGCGCTCGTAATCATCGAACGAAGCCAACGCGCCATGAACACGCGCTACATCGATGCCTACACCAAGTGGGAAGAATTCCTAAGTGTGCGTTATGCAAAGCAATGGAAGCTTGGCACCGCCTACGGAGAAGTCTCCAAAGAAGTTGCCTCCATCTACAAAAAAGTAGAAGCCCTGGGCCGCAGCGTCCTTGTCTTCGACCAAACCGGCGTCGGAGACGCCGTTTATGAAATGATCCGCGAACACCTCCGTGGTGCAACCGTCGAAGGCGTCGTCATCACTCAGGAGCTCAAACGCGACTTATACGCTGCCCTCGAAACCAACCTCGAACAAAACAAATTGAAAATCCCGGAAGACTGCTATTCGAGCCGCGAACTCAAACAGGAATTGCTAACGGTCGAAATCCGCCGCATCGGTTACGGCTACAAATACGGAGCCTTTGAAAAAGATGCTCACGACGACCTCGTGATGGCTCTGGCCCTTGCCTGTTGGCGCGAACGCATCGGCCACCGCAATTCAAACCCAAACATCCGCCTCCCGGGTTTCTAGAGCTAAAATGAAACCATGACTCTCACGCTGTCACCGGAAACCGAAGCCCTAATCCGCAAGCACATCGACGCTGGCGAGTTCGCGACACCCGACCAGCTGATCCAATCCGCACTCCTGCGCTACGAACATTTGGAGGATGCAGACGCCTGGATGCTAAACAACGCCGAAGCCATTAATGCGAAGCTCCGTCTGAGCAGCGAACAGATCGAGCAGGGCAAGAGTCATACTGCGGAAGAGTCAATGAAGCTACTCCTCGAGAGAATTGCCGCACGTACAAAATAAATGGAAAGCTTCATCCTCTCGGAGGAAGCACTTGAAGACTTGTTCCAGCTTCAAGCCAACCACGATCCACTTGAATTTGTTGATCGCTTCTACACATCTTTCGCATTGATTGCCAGGTTTCCGCTACTCGGCATGTCCAAGCCGCACCTGACTGAGGCCCGATTCCGATTTTATTTAGACAAGCCCTATGTAATTATCTATACGGCTCATCTCAACCACGTCGCGATTCATGCAATTCTCGACGCTCGTCAGGATCTCGGCCCATTGCTTTCCATGCGTCTAAACTGACGACTTGAAGTAAGCGTAAGTCAATCCTTTGTCACCCACTTTGGCCTCAAAACGGCCATCGCCCAAGGGCAACTTCACACTCTTCAAGTCCAGTCGCTTCTGCCCGGCAGCAATCTTGTGCTCCCCAATCCAACTGGCCTTGAGCAACACGTCCTCAGTCGGCGCAGCAAATAGCAGAGTCACATCATAGGGACCAACGGCCTCAACCTGAACTTCCCAGTGCCCGACTCCATTTGCTTCCCAATTCGCCCCAGGCCCTCGCCAATCCTGACGCGTCAGCAATGTCGGCCATTTGTTACCCATCACAATCCTCGGAGGAGCATACCCTTGCGCAGAAACATCCTTGAACCATGCCTCATAAGACAGCCTCAATTGCCGAACCACATTGGGCTGCGCGGCCGCCAAATCCTTCGCCTCGCCCGGATCCGCATCCAGATCGTAAAGCTCCTTGCCATCCACCAGCTTGTAGCTCTGCGTCAGCACCGCACTGTTCTCAAACGCCCGCGGCACATCCCCGCGATGCCATTGCAAAAACAGCGTACGATCACTCCAGGTCTCTTTCGCCTTTGCACCTGTCACCAGCGGCAACAAACTCCGTCCATCCAGCTTCGCCTGCGTCTTGGCTCCACTAACTTCGAGCATCGTAGGTGTCAAATCGATGTGAGCGCTGACGCGGTCCACTATCGTGCCCGGCTTAATCTTGCCGGGCCATTTCATCAGCAGTGGAACACGAATCCCACCTTCATAAACACTGCCCTTCAAACTACGCAGGCCCGCATTGAAGCGTTTCTGTTGCGCCCCGTTATCCGTCATGAAGATCAGGAGCGTATCCTGCTCAAGCCCTCGGCTCTTCAGGTGCGCGATCAGCTTGCCAACATTCTCGTCAATGTTCGCAACCATCGCATAAATCCTGGCCGTCGTATCGTCAAGCCCCATCTTCAGATAGGGAGCAACCAGTTCTGGTGCCACCTGCAAAGGACCATGAGGAGCATTCGTCGGCACATAACAGAAGAAGGGTCGGCTGCGGTTCTCATCGATAAACCGCATCGCTTCGCGGAAGAAGATATCCGTGCAATAGCCCTTCTGCGCTTCCCACTTCCCGTTCCTCACCAGCAAAGGATCAAAGTACGAAGGCGCGACTCCACTCAACTCCTCCGGCACATCTCCCGGCTGCACCAGTCCCCCACCGTGCAAAACCAGATTGTCGTCAAATCCCTGATCCATCGATCGAAGCGGATAGTTATCTCCCAAATGCCACTTTCCGAAAATACCGGTCTTGTATCCCGCCGGCCGCAACATCTCGGCAATAGTCACCTCAGTCGTCCTCATCATGCTCCGACCCAGATAGGTATCCACCGCGCCGGTCCGGTAGTTGTACCGGCCAGTCAACAAACTGGATCGCGTCGGACTGCAAACCGGCGACGAGTGAAACCGCATAAACTGCGCCCCATCCCGTGCAATCGAATCAATGTTGGGAGTCTTCAGATACTGATTCCCATACAGCGACAGATCTCCACATCCCTGATCGTCAGTCAGAATCAAAACAATATTGGGCTTCCTTGTTTGGCCCATCAGAGGGGCAGCAAGCAGAGGCATCAGTCCACGTCGCGTCAGCATGAGCCGATTCTATCCGACAATAGACTTGTGAAAGACGAAGCGCTCCTCGCACACATCAACCGCCTCCCGCATGGTCGCGCCACCCTCAAAACATTGACGCGCGAACTTGGCTCCAAAGGCATTCGGCGCGAAGAAGTTGAATCTTCGCTCGCCCGCCTCACGCGCAAAGGTCAGTTGATCGAGCTGCGCAACACCTACCAGCTCGCTACCAAAGCCCGCGACTTCTCAGCCGGCACTCTCCGTATGCACCGCGACGGCTTCGGCTTCGTCATCCTTGACCAGAAACCCGAAGGCATGGAAGGCGACGTTTTCATCAATCAGGATTCTGCCCAGCGCGCCATGCACGGCGATCGTGTTCTCGTTCGCATGGGCCGCATTGGCTACGACGGCCGCGTCAATGGTGAAATCGTCAAAGTTCTCGATCGCGCCAACCAGCAGATGGTCGGTGAATTCCGCATCACCAAACGCGGTTGCTTCGTCGTCCCTTATGACCAGAAAATCCGCCAGTGGATCCAGATCCCCGAAGGCTTCGAGATCCCTGCCCCCCACGTCAATCCCGATCGCGTCGGCCAGACCGAAGTGAAAGTCGACAAGATCGAAGACATGAACGGCATGATGGTCACTGTCGAGGTCCTCGACTTTCCCGACGAAGAGTCAAACGGCATCGGCCGCGTCATCGAGTTACTCGGCTTTCAGGATGACTTCGGCGTCGATGTCGAGATCATGATCCGCAAGCACCACCTGCCCCACCACTTCCCCGACGACGTCATCGCCGAAGCCCGCGCAGTCTCTCGCGACATCGGCCCCGCGGAATGGGAAGGCCGCACAGACTTCCGCGACTTCGACATCGTAACCATCGATGGCGAAACCGCCCGCGATTTCGACGACGCCATCTGGGTCGACAAACTCCCTACCGGCAACTACAAACTCCAGGTCCACATCGCCGATGTCTCCTGGTATATCCGCCCCGGTTCGGTCATGGACAAAGAAGCTGCCCTCCGAGGCACCAGCGTCTATTTCCCCGACCGCGCAGTTCCCATGCTCCCCGTCGAACTCTCCACTGACATTTGCAGCCTCCGCCCCAATGAAGAGCGCTTGGTCTTGAGTGCCCTGCTGGAGCTGGACCACCAGGGCAACATTCTCAGCCAGAGCTTCTGTCGTGGCGTCATCAAAAGCCGCGAACGCATGACTTACACCAATGTCCACAAGCTCCTCGAAGGTGAGCCCGAAGAAAAGGCCGCTCTGCGCGAAAGATACGCTCCGCTCGTCCATCGCTTCGAGCTCATGAAAGAACTCGCCCTCGTTCTCAACCGGATGCGCTCCCGCCGTGGTTCGATCGACTTCGACTTGCCAGAACCCATCATCGAATTCGACAAGTTCGGCGAAATGGTTGGCGTCTCTCGCAGCACCCGCAATATCGCTCATCGCCTCATCGAAGAACTGATGCTCATCGCGAACGAAGCGGTCGCCACCCACCTTGAAAACGCCAGCATCCCCAGCCTCTACCGCATCCACGAAACCCCCGACGCCAAGCGCGTCGCTGAGTTCGAAGAGACCGCTTCAAAGTTCGGTGTTTCGCTCGGTCTCGGCGGAGTCCCCATCAAGAAATTCGCCAACATCAAAAGTACCCGCGATGGCCGCAAGATCCGCAAAGACATCATCGTCTCAAACCCCGCTGGTGCCGTTACTTCCAAACACTACCAGCGCCTGGTCGCAAAGATTGAAGGCAGGCCCGAAGAACGCATCGTCAGCTTCCTGATGTTGCGCTCCCTCAAACAGGCGCGTTACTCGAACGAAAATGAAGGCCACTTCGCACTCGCTTCAAAAGCTTACACACACTTCACTTCTCCCATCCGGCGCTATCCCGATCTCATCGTTCACCGGGTTCTCACCGGCGAACGCATCGAAGAAGAAACACTCAAAGATATCGGCAACGACACCAGCTTCACGGAACGTCGCGCCGCTGAAGCCGAACGCGAACTGGTCGAGTGGAAGAAGATGCGTTTCATGAGCGACCGCGTTGGCGATGAGTTCGACGCCCTCATCATCTCAATTACCAAATACGGTTGCTTCGTCGAACTCGAAGAACTCTTCATCGAAGGCTTGATCCCCATCGACGTTCTTCCCAAAGACAATTACGCCTATCAGGAAAGCTCGCGTCGCATTGTTGGCCAGCGCACGAAACGCACCTTTTCCATCGGCGACAAGGCCCGCGTCGCCCTTGTCAAAGTGGACCTCTCCGAAAAACGGTTGACCTTCATGCTGGTGGGCAAATGAATCGTCTGGCCCAGGAAAAAAGCCCCTACCTTCTACAACACGCAAATAATCCAGTCGACTGGTTTCCCTGGGGCGAAGAGGCCTTCGCCGCCGCTCGCGATCAGGACAAACCGATCTTCCTCTCTATCGGCTATTCCACCTGCCATTGGTGCCACGTTATGGAGCGCGAAAGCTTCGAAGTTGCTTCCGTAGCCGAACTGCTCAATCGTGACTACATCTCGATCAAAGTGGACCGCGAAGAACGGCCCGACGTCGACCGTATTTACATGCTCTATGTCCAGGCCACCACTGGCTCGGGCGGTTGGCCAATGAGTGTCTTCCTCACCTCGGACCTCAAACCTTTTTTCGGTGGTACTTACTTTCCGCCGGAAAATCGCTACGGTCGCGCCGGCTTTAGTTCCGTCCTCGAACAATTGGCCGGAGTTTGGCAGAACGACCGGCCGCGCATCCTCACTTCCATCGATCGCCTCCTCGAGAAACTCAGCGCCCATGTCGAACTCGGAGCCCCAGACACTGTTCTCGATCCGAAAAGAGCCGCAGACGCTACCTTTCGCTCGCTGGAGCGTAGCTTCGACAAAGTCCACGGCGGCTGGGGCTCTTCGCCCAAGTTCCCCCGCCCCGCCGTCATCAATTTCCTGCTCCGCCACTATGCGTTGACTAAGACCGAAGAGTCTCTCGAAATGGCTGTCAAGACGCTTTCCGAGATGGCTCTCGGTGGCATGAAGGATCAACTCGGCGGCGGCTTCCACCGCTACTCGGTCGACTCGCAGTGGTTTGTCCCGCACTTCGAGAAGATGCTCTACGATCAGTCCCAGCTCGTCATCGCTTACATCGAGGCCTTCCAGCTAACC
>JANXLY010000308.1 GCA_025354885.1 Acidobacteriota bacterium
TTCGCGATACAATTCCATCGCCGCAAATCGATGCGGACCCACACTGATCGGTGTCTCCGGTCCCACCTCACCCAGCAATCGCTTCAGACTCCGCACCGCCGCCCACCCCGGCTCTGCCTGCTTCGTCCAGGCATCCCACCCATAAACACGTTCTCCAGTACTCTCCACCGCAAAGGCCGCCAGCGCCGGAAACCACTCCCTGCTCGCCCCATCGGGGCAATCAAAAGACACCAGTGGATAATTGCCTCGGTCCACCCACGACACGACAATCCGGGTAGTTCCAAAATCAACACCAAGTCTCAATGCGCTCCGATCTCCATACTCTCCATAATACGTTCCAACGACATCGACTTCATCAACGCGTTAGGCAACTTGTCCGGCCTCAAACACGAATCGCAATTCTTCAAACACTCAGCCTGGCCTACTTAAGTGATAATCGCATCATCCTAAATGCGCTCAGCTATTGACTTCCATACTCTTTTTGCATAAGCTTTCTTCACCTTGAGTAGTCTGCTGTAAATTTTCCTGGCTTTGGAGTTCTCACATGATTCGCTTCTTTTCGATCCTGACACTAATTACTGCGCTCGCATCTGCGCAATCCACCGGCACCGCCACTTTGGTCGGCACCATTACTGATAAATCGGACGCCATCGTCCCTGGCGTCAAAGTGACTGCCCGCAACCTCGGCACGCAATTCGTCTACGAATCGCAATCCAATTCCACTGGCGCATATTACATCCCCAATCTCCCCTCTGGCACTTACGACCTCACCATCGAGGCCAACGGCTTCAAGAAATACGTCCAGGCCGGTCTGATCCTCCGCATCAATGAGCAGCCCCGCGTCGATGTCCGCCTCGAAGTCGGCAACGTCGCCGATGCCATCCGCGTCGACTCTACTCTCCCCATGCTCGAAACTGAAACCGCCGGCAACGGCCAGGTCCTCGGTGCCGAAGTCGTCCAAAAACTCCCCGTCATGCAGAAATTTGTCCACCGCGTTCTCCTCTACATGCCCGGCATGACCAACATCAACGGCACCCACGCCGTCGGCCAGCGTCAGCGCGCCATCGGCTACACCATGGATGGTGTCAGCGGCAAAGAACCTGCCGTCGGTCAGGTCGGCGACTACCAGCGCACCATGATCGCCTCCCTCGATTCCATTCAGGAATTCAAAATGTGGACCACCGGCGCTCCCGCCGAATTCGGCCACTCCGCCGGTGGCCAGCTCAGCACCGTCTTCAAGAGCGGTGGCAACGCCTTCCACGGCACCATCGAAGACCGCTACACCGATATCAATCTTGTCCACCGCGCCTACCTCGAACAGCTCCCCCGTACTGGCGATTTCACCTATCACGAGTGGGGTGCAACAGCTTCCGGTCCCATCATCAAGAACAAGACTTTCTGGTTCGCAGGCGTTCAGCAGCACCTCGAAAAGCTCAGCGAAACCGTCATCGTCACCGTCCCCAGTGCCGAAATGCTCGCCGGGAATTTCAACTTCGGCGGTCGCGGTCTTCCCATCTACAATCCCTTCACCACCCGCCTGAACGGCGCTACCTGGACTCGCGATCCCTTCCCCGGCAACATCGTCCCCTCCAACATGTTCGACTCCGTCTCTAAGAAAGTCCTCGACCTCAAGCCCTGGCGCGCCGCCTCCGACGCCGGCACCATTCAGCCCACCGGTCCTGTCAACAACCTCACTTACAATGCCGGCGGCGCTTATGACTTCCAGCGCTACGATGCCAAAATCGATCATCAGTTCAACGTCAACCATCGCCTCTTCGGTCGCTACTCTCAGGTGCGTCACCGCAGCCAGGAACGTCCCGTCCGCGAACTCACAGAAATCGTCTACGGCAACGTCTTCGTCCGTCCCCTCGATCAGCGCAACATTGTCCTTTCTGATACCTACACTTTCAATCCCACCACCATCAACGAAATGCGCCTCGGCTTCAATCGCCGTCTCAATCGTGGTGTCCCCGAAAGTTATGGCCAGAACTGGGCCTCCAAACTCGGTATCCCCGGCGTCTCGGATGCCACCTTCCCCGACTTCCAAAACTCAGGCGGGGGCCGCTTCTCCAACCTCGGACCCGGCGGCAAAACCCTCGACGTCGCCGAAGACTATACCTTCCAGGAGAATTTCACCAAGGTCATCGGCAAACACACTCTCAAATTCGGCTATGAAGCCATGCGTACCCGTTACAACTCCCTCTTCGGCAGCCTCGATTCCGGTCAATACCGCATGGCTGGCACCGAACTCCCATTCACCCCCAACACCGGCAACTCCTTCGCCAGCTTCCTCCTCGGCACCGTCGGTCAAGGCGTTTTCCAGCAAAATCGCGCTACCTGGCTCCCACGCTGGTGGTCTCAAGCTCTCTATGCGCAATCCTCCTGGCGTCCGCGTCGCAATCTCACCCTCGAACTCGGCATTCGCTGGAGCTATGAGTCCCCCTTCTCCACTAAATTCGGCCAGAATTCTCAGTTCGTCCCGGATGCCACAGATCCTCTCACTGGCCTGAAAGGTGCCATCGTCCACGGCAAAGGCAACCTCGCCAAACGCGATCTCAACAACTTCCAGCCCCGCATCGGAGTCGCTTGGAATTTCAGCCCCAAAACTGTCTTCCGCTCCAGCCTCGGCCTCTACACTGTCGATCTTATGACCAACAGCTCCGGGCAGAATTTCGAAGAGTATGTTGCCACCGCCAACATACAAGCCAACCCCGGTGATCCCAGCCACGCCTTCCTCCTTTCTAAAGGTCCTGGCACCATCAACTTCCCCGCCGCCGCCGACGGCAGCGTACCCTTTCAGGGCACCAACTACGGTGGCCGCAACGTCTCCTGGTTTGACCCCAATATGCGCCTCCCCTATGTCGCCATGTGGTCCGCCGGTGTCCAGCATCAGGTCACCAAAACCTGGATCTTCGAACTCCTCTACCAGGGTTCCTCCGGTGTCGGCCTCCTCAACAATTGGGATATCAACGCTGTCCCTCTCAACATCTCCACTGACAATGCCGTCCTCAACCAGGTCTTCAACGCCACCCAGAACTACAAACCTTACAAGCAGTTCGGCCAGATTCAGCACTACTCCAACTACGGCCACAATTCGCACCACTCCGGCACCGTTCGCGCCGAGCGCCGTTATTCACAGGGCCTCACCCTCACCTCCTTCTATCAGTACGGTAAAACCCTCAACGACGGTGATGACGATGGTGGCCGCTCAGGCATAACCTTCTACAATCGCCAGCTCGAAAAGGCCCGCGCCAGCTACGACATCCGCCACCGCTTCGTCTCCGTCTTGACTTATGAACTCCCCTTCGGCAAAGGCCGCAAATGGATGTCCGGTGGTGGCTTCAAGAACTACATCTTCGGCGAATGGGATTTCGCCGGCACCCAGACCATGCAATCCGGCCCGCCCTTCACGGTCACTGCCGGCGGCAGCCCCAATCGCTATTTGCCCGGCCAGGTCCGGCCCAACGCCGTCCTCTCTGCCGAGCAGATGGTTGTGGACAATTACAGCATCGGTGCCAACCGCTTCCCGCTCGCTGCGCAAAACTCCTACCTGAACGTCAACGCCTTCGCTTACCCCAATGCCTTCACCGCCGGCACAATGGGTCGCAACATCCTCGAATCTCCCGGCCTCAATTGGACGCAGCTCTCCATCTCAAAGACTTTTGTAGTCCGCGAGCGTATGCGCTTCTCCATCCGTTGGGATGTAAACAATCCGACCAAGCAGCCCCAGCTCGCCGATCCCGGTGCCAGCTATAACCTGCAGAGCTTGGCCGCCTTCGGACGCTTCAACGGCATCGGCCGTGGCAGCTTCTCCGACATCGGCACCGCCCGCATGCACCACATCGTCGTTGGCCGCTTCGAGTTCTAACTCCTAAATCGAGTTCACACCCGAAGCAAGAAATCCGCCATCAACCGCAATACTCTGGCCAGTAATGTAGCTCGCTGCATCACTGGCCAGTAGCACGCAGGCCCCCACCAGTTCTTCAGTCCTGCCAAAGCGCTTCATCGGCGTCCGCGTAATGAACTCCCGTCCCCGTTCGGTCCCGTTCAGCAGCGGCGCATTCAACTCCGTCGGAAACACTCCCGGTGCGATGCAGTTCACATTGATATTGTCTTGCGCCCATTCAATTCCCAGTGTCCGCGTCAAACTCAATACAGCCGATTTCGACGCGCAATATGCCGCCACCTGCACCAGCCCCACAAACGAACTCAGGCTCGCAATGTTGATAATCCGACCCTTGCCACTCGCCTTCAGCGGCCCGTAAAAACTCTGGCATGCCCGCAAAATCCCGGTCACGTTCACATCCATGATCCGGTTCCATTCTTCTTCCTGTACATCAATCGTCGGCTTGCGAAATGTCTGCCCCGCTGCATTCACTAGAATGTCAACTCCACCAAGCTGGGCCACCACGGCATCCCGCAATTCATCAAGGCTTGCTCTCGAACCCGCATCGCAGGTCTTCCGCAGCGTCTTCCTTCCCATTGCTTCGATCTCGTCGCACACCGCGGCGATATTCGCTTCACGCCTCCCCGTCGGCACCACATTAGCCCCTGCCCGCGCCATCCCCAGCGCCAGCGCCTTCCCAATTCCGGACGTCCCGCCAATCACCACCGCATTCCGCCCGCGTAAATCGATTCCGCAAATCTGTGTTTCTGTAGACATGCTCTACAGTGTATAAAAAACTCCCCTCAGTTCACACTGCTTTTCCCACGCAACACCCGCCTCAACTCCGCCAGCCGCAGCGGCTTTGTCAGGTAATCATCCATCCCCGCCTCAATACACTTTTCCCGGTCCCCGTCCAGCGCATTCGCTGTAATTGCCACGATCATCAAATGCACTCCCGTCCCCATCTCTCCTTCCCGTATCTGCCGCGTCGCCGCCAGTCCATCCAGCTCCGGCATCTGCACATCCATCAAAACCAGGTCCACTGTCAAACTCTTCAGCGCATCAATCGCTTCCTGCCCATTCCCCACCAGCGTCACTGTGTGCCCGTCTCTTC
>JANXLY010000314.1 GCA_025354885.1 Acidobacteriota bacterium
TGGATGGACTGCTGGATGCGAAGCCAGGGTTTGAGCCAAAGGGACAGGATTGCAGCCACCAAGGCCATGGAGAGCAGCCCGATGAGTTTGGCGTCGAAGGGCAAATGCAAACTGCGTGCGAAACCAGCCACGAGGCCTGCCAGGGAAAGATTGGGGCGGGTGGGGATAAAGTCTCGCGAGATCTGATCTACAGTAGCAAGCCATTGGGGAAAGGTGCCGGGGATCGTGCAAGCCCAAACTGTGAGGGAGATGGCGGCAACGGTGGCGAGGGCACTTAAGAGAGAACGCCAATATCGAAGTGCGAAGTACAGGAGCAGCAGTGCGGGGAAAGCCTGAATGCAGGCGGCGATGCCAATGGGGATGCCGGCGGCCCAAGGGCGGCCACGGCGCAGCAGAAGCCACGAAAGCAGAATGAGAAAAAGCAGAAGGACCGCCGGCTGGGCGCTACGCAGTAGGGAAGAGACCGAGTGCCAGCCAAAAGTGAGGCCGAGAATGGCGAGAAAGCGCGCGGTTGAGGGACTTGGAAAGAGCTCGCGGACGATCAGGATCAGGCTCAGGCAGAGGAGGACAGCAGAAAGAATAGAAGTTGCCAGAAAGCCGCCTCGCAAACCAAAGGCGGCAAGGGCAGGCACCGATAGCAATCCCAAAAACGGTGGATGGGCATTGGCAGGTGCCGTGATGGCAAGCATGCTGAATTCAGGTCGAAGGATCGGGTTGGATTCGAGCCATTGGCGGCCGGCCATGGGCGCAGCGACCTCGGCGGCACCTTTGGCCGGCATATCGGCAGGATAAAGGCTCTCGTGACGAAGAAATTGCCGGGCGGCAACGGCGTCCTGCACGTAGTCTCGCGGGTTGATGTAGCCGGTGACCAAACGCAGCGAAACATTGAAGCAGGCGCCCAGCACAAGAAAGGCGATCAACCTGCGATCTGCAAGGAGTTTCCAGAGCTGATCCCATCCATTTGCCGGAGCGAAGGAATTGCGGCGGGAGAGTTTGCCCCACAGAAAGACAAGGCAAAGGGTGAGCAGAATGAGAAATGTCGTGCTGAGCAGGAGCGGGCGCATCGTTGAGAGAATAGCAGACGGATTCTTCACGGTTGCGAAACGGTCTTGAAAGGGTTGCAGAGCGCTATGGCGCAGATGGCACAATGAATAAGTTGCGATGAAGTAGCGCGAAGGATTCAGGGGACAATTAGAGAAGATGAGTGCAAAAGTGTGGCGGGAATGGGTCCTGGTGGGCGCAGCAATCGCGCTGGCTATGCTTGCGGTGGCGAATACTTACAGGGTCTTCAACCACACCATGGACGAGCAGAATCACATTGCCGGTGGCCTTGAGTGGCTGCAGCGCGGCAGCTATACGCTGGAATATCAGCATCCACCAATTGCCCGCATCCTCCTGGGGATTGGGCCTTTTCTTGCAGGGCTTCGGTTGAGCGATCCTTTCCTGTTTTGGGAAGACAGTTACGGCTTACTGTACCAGCAGGATTACTGGAAGGTGCTTTCGCTTGCCAGGGCTGGCAATCTGGTGTTTCTGGCGTTGGCAACCTGGTTTGTTTACTTATGGGGGCGGCGCTGGTTTGACGCCGCACATGGAGTGATTGCGGCGCTAGTATTTCTGGCGCTGCCGCCAATTCTGGGGCATGCGGGGCTTGCGACGCTGGATCTGGGTTGCGCGGCGATGCTGCTTTGCGCGGTGTATTGTTTGCTGCGCTGGCGTGAAGAAGCGGGTTCAAAGTGGTTGATCTGGAGCAGTATCACTTGCACTCTGGCAGTATTGACGAAATTTTCGAATCTTGTGTTCCTTGGTGCGAGCGTGCTTGTCGGGATTATTTATTTTCTCGAGCCGTTGCGGAGAGCGTGGGCAGCTGGTGGCGGGCAGCGGAGGCAGGCGTTGGGCCGTGCGGGCCTGTTTGTTTTGCTGAGCTTGATCGTTGGGTGGGGCGTGTACCGCTTTCATCTGGGGTCGCTGAATGACCACATTGCTGCTTCCCAGCCGGAATTCAAAAAATCATGGGCAGAACGGTTGCAGGCCATGCGGCCTGAGCGGCGGCAGATGATTGAGACAGCGGCAGCAATTCGAATGCCCTTGCTTGAGGTGCTCCACGGGTTCCGTGAAGTGTCCGAGCACAACCGCAAAGGCCATCAGACTTACTTGCTGGGTGTTTTTAGCATGAAAGGTGCCTGGTATTTTTCCCCGCTCGTCATCGGGATCAAAACTCCTCCGGCAATCCTGCTTCTGCTGGCGATTGGGCTGTGGCTGGTGCTTGCGAAGTGGCGAGCCTGTACATGGCCCCAGCGCTTGACCTTGATGATTCCGGTGGTGCTGCTCGCGATATGCATGGTGTCCAGCATCAACATTGGAATCCGCCACTGTCTTGCAGTGTTTCCGTTTTTTGCGATATTGGCCAGCCACGGAATTTGCAGGATTGCGGAATGGTGGAAGCTGCCGCAGCAGCGAATTTTGGTGCAGGCCGTTCTCTTGCTAGCTGTCTTCAGCAGTACCGTGCTGGCTTATCCGGATCAGTTGGCGTATTTCAACTTTATCGCCGGTGCGGAGCCGGAAAAGATCGTCGTCGAATCGGATCTCGATTGGGGGCAGGATCTGGACCGGCTTTCGCGGCGATTGGCCGAGAAAAAAATTGCGAGCGTGAAGCTGGCTTATTTTGGCTCCGCGCTTCCGGAACGGCATGGACTGCCGCGCTTTGAGTTGGCGGATCCGAAGGAGAAACAGACCGGCTGGATTGCGATCAGCGCCCAGAAACTTTACCTTAGCTTTGCCAAGGATGGCTCCTATGGCTGGCTGAAGCAGTATCAACCGGTGGAGCGAGTGGGAAAGTCAATTTTCCTTTTCTACATAGAACAATAGAAATAAATATAGAACCGTAGAAATCAATTTTGGAAATCGGGGAAGGATTCTCCGCGAATCATTTTTGCGACGCGGCCGGCCAGATGCTGGGCATCGAAGTTATCGAGAAACCAAGGCGAGGCGGGTTCCGGCTCGCGGGGAAGCGCGAGAAAGCGGAGCAAGCCCTGATCTACTTGTTCCGGAGTGGCGGTGCTCGAGATGATTTCGGCGGGGATGCCTGAGCGCCGCAGAATGCTTTCTGTGGGGGACTTTTCGGGAGTAAAGGCGAGAATGGGTCGGCCAACGCGGATGTAGTCGTAGATTTTGGAAGGGACCTGCAATTTGGTGTTGTGCGGATAAGTCAGGTCGAGCAACAACAGCATATCGGCCTCAGAGGTGATCCGAAGGGCTTCCATGCGCGAGATATATTGGTTGTTGGCGCGCACCCAGCCTTCTTCGATCAAAGCGTGGACCGACCGCTGGTCAGCGAGGGCCTCAAAGTTGGCCGGACCGGTAAAGTCGAGCAGAAAATCAGAAGCTTTTATGCGACCGTCCCGGCTCAAGCGGTACACGGAATCGAAGAGTGGACCGGGGAGGCGACCGCCATAAAGAGCGCCGACATGGGCGAGGATGGGCCGGGCGCGTGTGGGAAAGTTGAGCGGGCCGACGCTTTCGCCGGGATCGAAGCCATTCCAGACGACGAAGAACTTATGAGCCCAGGCTGGGTATTTTTCGGCCCAGAGGGCGCGGACGGTATCGGTATTGGCGCTGATGGCGTCGGCGGTGGAGAAAATATTGTGTTCGGCTTTTTCCTCCCATTTGCCAATGAAGCCGGTCGACTTCCGGAAGGGATTGCCCACAAGCGGATCCTGTAGATCGGCTACCCAGCGGAGGGAGGGAAACTTTTTCTTCAATCGGTAGGCGAGCAGGTGACTGGAGATAGGTGGAGAACTCGAGACGATGGAGGTGCATCTGTTTTCCCGGATCCAGCGGCAAGCGTGGTTGTAAGCGAGCGGCAGCCACGGAAGGAAGCCATGTTCGTAGAGACCGAATCGGTACTGAATCTTCGTCTCGCCCATGGAAAGCGCATTCCAGAACGATGCAGGCCCCCAAGAGGGGACATAGCTGGTATTGGGAAAGCGACCAAGGGACGGATCCATGTTTTCGTCTCCGTAATAGGCGGAGGTGAGCACATGGGCATCAATGCCGTAGAGAGGCAAATAGCGTTGAAACGAGACAGGATGAAAGGTTGCCGGCCCATTCATGGGGGGGAAATAGTAGCTGAGGATTAACGCTCGTTCGGCCATGTAGGGTGATTGGGTAGTGGAGGCCCGTAAATTCCTTTAGTTATCAGTATGCACTGATTGCCTTATTAACCATGGCCCGGAAGCCTCGGATGTAGATGGCCTCGTTCTTCTGGCTATGAGCGAAAGCGTAGCTCTGATCTCCCATGCGTCGGCAGAGATCGGGGTCGGCCAACAAACGCCGCAGACAGGTGGCGAGCGCCTTACAGTCGCCGGACGGAAACAGCAAGCCATTGACGCCGTGTTTGATCAGAGAAGGGATTCCGCCGACATCTGCCCCGATCACAGGCACTCCGGCTGCCATGGCTTCAATGAGCACCCGTCCCATGCCCTCGCAACGGCTGGCGAGAACCATAACTCTGGCTTGTCCGATGCGGCGGAGAATTTCCTCATTGGGTACGGCCCTTAAAACCTCCACATTAGGTCCGAATCCGCTGGGCGGGCTGTACTGCGCCAGATCTGGAAAATGGCCCTGAATCTTCAGCTGCAAGCCGGGAAACTCGGGCTGAATCTGGCGAAAAGCGTTAACAAGTAAATCGCATCCCTTCAGATACCAGGGTGCGCCTACTTGGAGGATGTAGAATTCCGCCGCCGGGGGATGCCTTTCAATGGAGGAGGTTGGCACAAATTCATGAAAGGACTCAGTGGTCGCGCTGCGCAGCAGCGGATAGAAATCGAGCTGTTGTGGATAGAGCAAATGAACGCAGTCGCTGGCCCAGACCGTCAGGTGCAACATGAGATCGGAATTGAGCTTGCGCAATCGGTCCTTCCAGGTCGGCTTGGGGCGTTCCGTGATGTAGACCAGATGGGGGCTGGTGGCAATTTCAATGACGAGCTTGGTGCGGGTGAGCCACTTGAGCGCGACCCCAACCAGGGCGGTTGTGAGGTGAGAGTATGCAACGATACAGGCGAATGGATTCCGGCGGTGCAGCTCGAGCGTCTTCGATAGGAAGAAGCGGAAAATTTTCAAGCGGCCGGGGATCGAGGAATCGATACCGGCGAGGAGAAAGTGATAGCGAAAGTTTCCGCGCTCGAGAACCGGGTAGCTGCCTGGGCCAAAGTGTTTTTCGACGTCGCACTGGTCGGTCCACCAGACGGCCTGTATTACATCGCCCTCGAGGGTGTCGCTAAGCAGCCAGAAGCGGTCGCGAAGCGGGTCTTTAGGGGGAGGAACCAGGCTGGGTTGCAGATAAACAATGCGGGGACGGGAGGTGGGGTCGCTCATCGACTTCAAATCAGGCCACCGGTGCCACGGCCACGCTGGCGGGAGTGATGCACCATTTCTTTTCCAGTCGGGCTGCCGTGGCGGGATTGGCGTAAACGAAATTGTTCATATAAGATCCCAGGGGCAGGCGATTCACATCCTGGTGGATTTCAGGAACAAACTCGGAAAAAGGATACAAGCTCCCCTCAAACCAGAAGTAAGTACGGTATCCATAGCCGGACATGAAAGCATGCACGTTCTGTACGCCTCCTGGATTGTGCCTCTCCTCAACTTCAATCAAAAAATTCGGCTGGCTGGTGGCAATCATTCGGCTGGCCCCCCGCAAGACCGCCTCTTCATGGCCTTCCACATCGATTTTCACAAAGCCGACATTGCCCGGATCGATCGAATCCAGCGTACGCAGGGTCACCTCTATACGCTCGATGCTTGCGACTTCCTCGACATGGTTCCCCGGGGCCAGGGTGCCTAGAGCAATTTCCTGGCTGCCGCCCAGAATGGGCACCCGGAGAAAAGCTTTTTCGCCGTTCTGGTCGGAAAGAGCAACGGGAATAATATTCAATTTGGAGCCAAAGTTCTGGCGTAGTAACACGCGAGCCGAAGGATTGGGCTCAACAACAATAAGTTTTTTCGAGAACAGCGCGATGAAATAGGCATACATGCCCCAGTAACCGCCAACATCGATCCCAACCCTCGTGCGGCTGCAAAGCATGGGAAGCAGTTTCAATTCCGCATCGCCCCACCGCCACGACTGGTAAGCCCGGAAGTGCATCGAGAGTCTTGGTGGCAAGCCCTCGGCCAGAAAGCGATGGATGGGTTCGGGAATCATAGCTATTTATATATAGGCTAACCTACACCGCAATTTTGACCGGGCGGAAGGCATACGACCTAAGTTTGTCCGGGTTTTTCGCCGTAAAGAATCCGCTCAAGGCCCCGAGCCTGACTTTCGGGAGAAAATCGAATTTTAAGGGTCGCCATGTTGGCGATAAAATTGCCGCTACCAAAATGGCCTGACGCGAGTCTGGCAATGACATCTTTTATTTCTTCGACGCGCTCGACCCGGTAGCCGATTTCTCCCGCCTGGCCGACATAGTAGTCGATGAACCGGTTGCCCACATAGATCAAAGGCTTGCCGTAG
>JANXLY010000328.1 GCA_025354885.1 Acidobacteriota bacterium
GGCGAAGTCGATTTCGCGATTCTTGCCGAGTTCGGCGGCGAGTTTTTCGAGGGGCAGGATACCGGCTGGATCGCCGTAGAGGCCGAGCAACATTGCGCCGTCTTCCATATCAAAATCCAGACGTTCGAGGATGATCTTGAGGATACGGGGATCGCGGATGCCGATGCCAGCCATGAGGAATGCAACTTCGCTGGAGCTTTCTTCTTCGAGTTCGCGATAGACCTCGACGAGTGCATCGACGGCGGCGGGACCAGCGGCCTTGGTGATGCGGAGCATGCTCTCGGGAATCTCTGAGTGGCCCTCGCGGAGCAATTTCACGACGTACCTGAGAGATTCTTTACCGGGCAGGTGGGCCAGAAGATTGAGAATGTCTTCGTCGAGTTCGAGGCGGGAATCTTCGGGAGGATTGGAGCCGTAGGCGACGAGGGCGGGAACTGCTTCGATGGGGCGCTGCATGATGGCAGCGACGAGGCGCTGGTCAAAACCGACACGACCGAGACCGGCCTGAACCAGGATTTCTGTGACGGGAGTCTTCGAAAGTTGCGAAGGTTGCAGAATCATTTAGTAAGTTGCTCGTCCGCCGCTGGCGTCGTAGGTTTGAGAAGTTACAAAGGAGGCATCGGGGCTGGCCAGGAAGTGAACGACAGCGGCGATTTCTTCGGGCTCTCCGGTGCGGCGCATGGGGATGCGCTGGGTCATGTAATCAATCTGCTCGGGGGTAAGCTGCTCGAGAATTTTGGTGCGGACGACGGCGGGGGTGACGCAGTTGACACAAATACCGTCGAGGGCGACTTCCTTACCAAGAGACTTGGTGAAGCCGATGAGGCCGGCCTTGGTGGCAGAGTAGGCACTCATGTTTGGATTGCCTTCTTTGCCGGCAATCGAAGCAATATTCACGATGCGGCCATACTTGCGTTCGCGCATGAAAGGAAGGGTGGCACGACAGAGATAGAAGGGGCCCGTCAGATTGACTGCAACGCAGAGCGCCCAATCCTCGTTGGACTGCTCCCAGACGGGAGCGGCCTTGCCGGCGACACCGGCGTTGTTGACGACGACATCGATACGGCCCGTGCGGGCGATGACAGCGGCAGCAAACTTATTGCAGCTCTCGCTCGAAGTTACATCGAGCGAGAGTGCAAACGAAGCGTTGGGAAGCGTGGCGGCGATGAGTTCACCGGCAGCAAGATTGAGGTCTGCGACAACAACGGTAGCTCCCGCATTTGCGAGACGGCGGGCAATGGTTTCACCAATGCCACCGGCTGCTCCAGTTACAATCGCGGTCTGTCCGGTCAAATCAAAATAAGCCATGGCTTCTCCGTATTGGTAAGTGGTTAGACTTCCTTGACGATGGTCACAGTGATCTCGGCGTTGACGTCTTTGTAGAGGTGGAGCGTCACTTTGTGGTCGCCGAGAACCTTGAGGGGTTCGTCGAGGTGAATCTTCTTTTTGTCGATTGTGAAGCTCTTCTTGGCGAGAGCCACTTCGATGTCGAGCGAGGTAACGGAGCCGAAGAGGTGATCTTCTTCACCGGCCTTGCGCGCGAATTCGAGAGTGACGCCGTTGAGAAGCTTGGCGAGACCTTCAGCATCAGCCTTGACAGTGGCTTCCTTGCGGAGCCAGCTCTGGCGTTCCTGCTCGACGATCTTCTTGTTGGATTCGGTGGCCATAACAGCCATACGGCGGGGGAGAAGGAAGTTACGTGCGTAACCGTCCTTGACCTTGACCATCTGGCCGCGGGAACCGAGTTTGTCGATGTCTTCGCGGAGAATGATATCCATTTACTTTGCTCCTTCACGCGTTGCGAAAGGCAGCAACGCGATGTTGCGGGCGCGCTTGATGGCGACAGCCAAACGGCGCTGGAATTGGGTGCTGGTGCCGGTCAGACGACGTGGCACGATCTTGCCGCGTTCGGAAACATACTGCCGGAGCAGATTGATGTCCTTGTAGTCGATGTAATCGATCTTTTCGACCGAGAAGCGACATACTTTTTTACGGCGGAAATACTGTTTCTTGTTGACGATGTTCGCTTTGTCGCCGCCGGTGGGGCGCATTGAGGCCGCAATCGGGCGACCGCCTCTTAGTTCAGCCATGGTACAGGTTCTCCTTAATTGCTTTCACTAGTTATTCAGCAGCCGGAGCGGGAGCAACGGCAGCGGGGGCGACAGGTGTGGCATCGGCAACCACTGCGGCAGGAGTTGCTTCTGCAACGACTGCAACAGGAGCTTCCGGAGCAGGTGCCGCAGGCTCGTTGGGTTTACCAGGAGCGGGAATGGCAGGTTCTGCAGGGAGAGCGGGAGCTGAGGGGCCGGGGGCGGGGGCGGCAGGCATCGCGGCGATCTGCGGCTTGCGGGCAGCACGCTTTTCGCGACGCTTCTTGCGCTTGTCCACCCATTTCATCTCTTCGTCGAGACGAACGGTGAGGTACTTGATCACGATGTCATTGACGCGGAGACGGCGTTCAATTTCCTTGATGGTGACACCTGTGGCTTCAAAGCGCAGCAGGATGTAATACCCTTCGAGATAGCGACCAACCTGATAAGCGAGCTTGCGGGTGCCCCACTTTTCAGTGACCTGGACGTTGCCTCCGTCCTTTTCGATCAGTTGCTTCATCTGTTCTATCAGCGGATCGACCAACTCGTCGGTCGAGTCGGGTTTTACGATAAACAGTTCTTCGTAAAGTCTGAGACTCATTTTTCCTCTTCTATTGAACCTTGGGCGCGACGATTGAAGCTCGTCATGGCCTTTTCGGCGCCTTCGGCAAGTATGGTCTCGATGCCGGACGAAGCTTCGTCCAACCAGAGATCCACATCGGCACGCATGCTCTTGGGAATTCCCGCGAGCACAAAGTGCCTGGCCTTCTCGCCCAAAACGATGGGCCCGCTGCCTTGCGGAGAGCCCGGATTGATGCCAAGCCGGACTCGGATAAATTCTTCCGTACGGAGAGCGGAGATGATGGATTTCATCCCGTTGTGTCCGCCGGCAGAGCCACGCGACCGGATACGCAGGTTGCCCCACTCGAGCGCGAGCTCGTCAAAAACAACAATCAAATTGGCTGGCAGAAGCTCGTACTTATCGAGGAGCTGCTGAACAGCGGGGCCACTGAGGTTCATGAAAGTCAGCGGCTTGGCGACAATGACGCGGTCACCCTTCACGTCCCCAACCCCTACCAGCGACTGGCATTCGGGGCGGGAGATCCGCAGACCGTTTCGCAGGGCAAAACGGTCTACAGTCAAAAACCCAACGTTGTGCGGGGTCCACTCGTATTCGGGGCCAGGATTGCCAAGACCGACGATGAGCCAGGAGCGCACGAGAACAATACTTACTTCTTCTTGGCGGCCGGAGCCTTAGCGGCAGGAGCAGCCTTGGCGGCAGGAGCAGCCTTGGCAGCAGGAGCAGCCTTGGCAGCCTTAGCAGCAGGAGCGGCTTCGTCCTTCTTGCCCTTCTTGGCGACTTCGGGCTCACCGGCTTTAGCTTCAGCTTCGACAGCTTCGGCTTCCTTAATAGCGACGACGTGCGAGATCACGAGTTCGGGATCGGAGAGGAGTTTCATCGAGCCCTGAAGCGGGATGTCCTTAAAGCGGACGCTCTCATTGAGCTTGAGAGCGGTGACGTCGATGGTGAAATGCTCTGGAATGTCATCGGGGAGCACTTCGATTTCGACATCGCGATTGACGAGTTCATAGTGACCGCCCTGAAGCTTGACACCAACGGGTTCGCCAACGGTGTGGACGGGCACGCGGATGATGATCTTCATGGTGAGATCGACGCGCTTGAAGTCAATGTGGATCAGGTTGCCCTTGATGGGATGAGTCTGCCAGTCGAGAATAATGACTGGGGTGACTGCGCCCTTGAGGTCGAGATTGAAAATCGTGTTGGAGCCGGAAGAGGAAAGCAGGATTTTGGAGACCTCCTTGGGGCTAACGGTTAGAGCAACCGGATCGCCGCCAGTGCCGTACAGGACGGCGGGGCTCTTAAGCTCGACGCGAAGGCGGCGGGCGGCGTTCTTGCCGCGGGTTTCGCGGGTTTCGGCTACGAGAGTAATATCTTTACGCATAAAATTCTGCCTCTAGTGGTCTTTCTGTGCTTACTCAAAAAGTACGCTAATCGATGTTTCGCCATGGATGGAGTCAATGGCCCGAGCAAGGAGCTTGGCCACGGAGAGAACGCGGATCTTGTCGCACCGCGCGGCCTCCGGACTCAGGGGAATACTGTTGGTAATAACTACCTGGGAGAGGAACGGGGAATCCGCAATCCTCTGCACTGCCGGGGTGCTAAGAACTCCGTGCGAGGCACAAGCCTGAACGGAAGCGGCACCTCGGCCAGCGAGCGCTTCGGCACCTTTTACCAGGGTGCCGGCAGTGTCGATCAAGTCGTCGACAAGAAGGCAATTGCGACCTTCGACATCGCCAATGATATTCATCACTTCGGCAACATTGGGCCCGTCGCGGCGTTTGTCAATGATTGCAAGGGGAGCCTGAAGGCGTTTTGCAAAGGCGCGGGCACGTTCGACGCCACCGGCGTCGGGAGAGACGACGGTCAAATTTTCGGTAGGGAAATCCTTGAAGTAATCGAGCATTACAGGGGTCACGAAGAGGTGATCGACCTGGATGTCGAAGAAGCCCTGGATCTGGGCGGCGTGGAGGTCGAGAGCGAGGACGCGATCGGCACCGGCGCGTTCAATGAGGTTAGCGACGAGGCGGGCGGAGATGGGAACGCGAGGCTGATCTTTACGATCCTGGCGGGCATAGCCAAAGTAAGGGAAGACGGCAGTGATGCGATCGGCAGAGGCGCGCTTGAGGGCATCAATGATCAGGAGGAGTTCCATCAAATGATGGTTGACAGGAGCGCAGGTGGGCTGGATGACGAAGACGTCAGAGCCGCGAACATTTTCGTGGACCTGGATCCAGGATTCTCCGTCGGCAAAAGTTTTGACGGAAGTACGGGCGAGTTCGACGTCGAGATGGGCGCAAATCTCCTGCGCAAGCGCGGGGTTCGCAGTGCCGGTCAGAATTTTGATGCGGTCAAATCGCATGGCGCAAAGTGGTCTGCAAGGTGGTCTATCGCTTCCGTTCGCACAAATCAAGACCGGGGCGGCCAACTAGCGCCATCCGTGAAGGATGATAAAGCTGTATGCCAGGCACGCTCGTAATGGCGGCGGCTGATCCCGTGAAACTGTTCCACTTGAAACTGTTTCTGACTGATAACCGTCGCGTGCCCCGATAGTTCGTCTCTGAGCATAGCTTCTGCTGCTGCCGCAGCTTCTGCAGACGCGTAAAGTCCAAACAGAGTAGAACCGCTCCCTGACATGACTGCCGGTTGGGCTCCCGTTGCCGTGATCTGGTCCAGAAGGATTTGAAGACTGGCGTGCTGCTTGAACGCTACGGGCTCAAAGTCGTTTTCGCAAAAGCCAGCCCAAACTGCGGGCGGCTGCATCTCATGCAAACTTCGCACGAGACTGCGAAACCTTTCCATTATCGCGACTTGTGAGCGCTCTGTCAATTCGACTTGCGCGGGACGAGAGAGTTGGCGGTAAGCTTCGGGAGTGGAAATGTGGAGGCCCGGGGCGATGAGGACCCCATGAATATTGGGTTGATCGGGCAAAGCTTCGAGGATTTCGCCGCGACCTGTCGCCAGTGCTGTGCCGCCGATGAGGAAAAAAGGGAGGTCAGAACCGAGCTGGGTGGCGAGATTGTGGAGCGTAGCGAGGGAAGAGGGTGATCGAGCAAGGCAGGGAGGGCGAGGAGCAAAGCGGCGGCATCGGTAGAGCCACCGCCGAGACCGCCGCCCATGGGAATGCGTTTGGAGATACGGATGCAGACCTGAGCAGTGAGACCGGTAGATTCGAGGAAGAGCCGGGCAGCCTTCACAGCAAGGTTTTCGCCCGGGATCTCGGTATCGCTTTCGACATCAATCGAGGTTATGGCGGCACGGGTGGCCGTGACTTCGAGCGAGTCGGCGAGGGAAATGGTTTGAAAGACGGTGGCGATTTCATGGAAATTATCGGACCGTCTGAAAAGGACCTTCAAGCCGAGATTTAGCTTGGCGAAGGCAGGCAGGAGGGGCATTAGTAGTGGAGGAGGCTGAAGATGTCTTTGCCGTCGAGGCGCTGGCGGCCATTGAGGAAATCGAGTTCGATGACGAAACCGAGACCGATGAGGGAACCACCGGATTGAATGACGAGATCGGAAACGGCTTTGGCGGTGCCACCGGTGGCGAGGACGTCATCGACGATCAGCACGCGTTGGCCGGGCTGGATTGCGTCTTCATGCATCTCGAGGGTATCGGTACCGTATTCAAGAGCGTATTCCATCTGACGGGTTTTGTGGGGGAGCTTGCCGGGCTTTCGGACCGGCACGAAGCCAGCACCGAGTGAATAGGCCAAGGCAGGGGCAAAGAAGAAACCGCGGGCTTCGATGCCGACGACGGTATCGATCTGGGAGCCCTTGTAACGTTCCTTGAGAGCGTCGAGAGTGCGCTTGAGGCCAGTGGGGTCTTTGAGCAAGGTTGTGATGTCGTAGAAGTTAATGCCGGGCTTAGGGAAGTCTGTGACTTCGCGGATCATGGTTTTGAGGTCGTTCATCGGATCTGAAACCCATCGTAGCGAACCAGATCAGCCATCTGCTCGTCGATTGTGCGGACATCGGCAAGCATGGGTCCTCGGCGTACATAACCAGACAGGGAATCGAGGGTTGAGGAATCTCCTACGGCGTGGACCTCGACCTGGCCATCGGCGAGATTTTTGGCATAGCCTGTGAGGCCGAGCTTGCGGGCGTGTTTCTGGATGTAGTTTCTGAAGCCGACACCCTGAACGCGGCCGGTGACGAGCCATCTTCGAGCGGTCATGGAGACATCATAAACTGAGCAGGGCTAAGGAAATCAACTGCCTAAAGTCAAATCAGAGATCTGTCGATGGATTTAGTTGAAAAGGTGGGAGTTGGATGTCGGGCGTAATGGTGGCGGCCAGTACGGATTTGGATTTAGTACTACGAACAAGATGGCTTGACTTGTCTGAAATGAGAGGTCAAACTGACAGAGGATAGGATGGGCGGCTCTTGCTTCCGAGCAGTCGGCCTTGGAGTAGATAGGAAATAGATGCGAATCAGCGTTGGAATATTAATATTTTTTAGCCTGGCGACACAAATTCAAGCCCAGATGGGTGGCGGTGGAGGCATGGGTGGATTTGGCGGGCCTGCGGTTATGGGTCGAGGTGCTGGTTCTGGAACTGGACAAAGAGGTGGTTCCGATATGGGGATCGGCTTTTTCGCTGGGGTTCAAGGTACTTACGACAACGGACTGACAGGGCTGAGGCTGGATAGCAACGGTGGCTTGATCAGCGGCTCTGGAGTTGGAGTGGACGGCAATGCGGGAGTTTATGGGAGCAAGCGGCTCAAAAGAGGCAGCTTTGGAATCAACTACTCGGGGCATTACCGGCAGTATTCCAATCAGACGGTTGCCAATGGGATTGACCAGAATCTGAGTATTTATACCAGCAGGCAGCTGACAAAGAGGTCTACGCTGGCCTTCAACGCAAACGGGGGGACGACGAACCGTCCGTTCGGAATGCCTTTGTTTGGAACTAGTATTGATCCCTCTAACAGCGGATTTTTTGCGCCAAATACGGAAGTATTCGACAATCGTGTTTACTTCGGTAGCGGGGGGCTGGAATATGTTCTGCAAAAATCTGCGCGGCTCTCCTATGGGGTGTCAGGAACTGGATTTGCGACGAGGAGAACCGGCAACATCCTGTTTGGAGTGACGGGTGCAAGTGCGGGAGCGAATGTTGCTTACCGGATCAGCCGGCGGCAGACAATCACAGTCGGGTATCAATTTTTCACATTCAACTTTACGCGCAATTTTGGCGACAGCTATGGACACGGGACACACGTGGGGTATTCGATGCAACTGGGGAAGCGGGTACAGTTTGGGTTTCAGGGGGGAGCGATACGGCTTGAATCCCTGGGATTGCGATCTTCTCAGATCGACCCTGTGATCGCAGCTTTGATTGGGGTATCGACAGTGCAAGAGGTGTTCTACAACACATCTTATTTGCCTACTGGAATGGCGTCGCTGACGTTCAGGGCGAATCGGCTACACAGCTTTAGCGCGAATGCCGGAATGATGGTGAGCCCTGGAAATGGTGTGATCAATACTTCCAGAGCACAGAATATTGGCGGTAGCTACAGTTACTCCGGCATCCGGAATCTGGGGATCAATGTCTCGAGTTTTTACAGCAAGCTAGCGAGCCTGGTTGGTGACAACCAGAGTTTCAACTCCTTGCAGACCTCAGTTGGGGTGAGTACAAGAATCAGCGACCAATTGTTTCTTTCACTGAATACCGGGAACCGCCGCTTTTTGGATTCGGGCACCAACGCCTTCAAGCGGAGTTCGCTATTTGTGTCGGGTGGACTGACCTGGAGTCCGAACACAATCCCGATTTCAATCCGCTAGGGCGGCTAATTTTCGAGTTTTGAAACAGACTCGGAGATCCACTTGAGACGTTCGAGGAAAGTATCGCCGGATTCGCTCCAGAGGCGGCGATCCTTGAGGCGCAATACCAGAGAGAAATCGGCATTGAGGCGCAGCAAACTTCGGATGTTGGACTGGTAATAGTGCAGGTTAGCGACACTTTGGGACTCGATCGGCAAGAAGAGCGACTCGAGGCCTAGTTCTGCGCGGATGGATTCGCCAAAGTCATTTGGATAGTCGGGGCCGAAGAAGAAGAGGTTGACTCTAGTGGGGGTGAGTCGCCAGCCTTCTGGACGTTGCTGATAGAGATCCCAAAAGGCTTCTACTTCAAAACAGGAATCGGTGGCGCGCCATTTTTCCATGGCTTCGAAGAGTTCTGGCAATTGGGCAGGGACCACGAAAACCTGTTCGAGGAGAGCGGGTTCAGTGGGGTCAACAGCGGTTATTCGCAAGTAGGCTTGCGGGAACTGAGTTGAAAAGGGAAATCTGGAGAGGGCTGCAGCGAATTTCCGGTGCATGCCAAGCGCGGAGTGGTTCTCGAGCCACAAAGACAAATAGAGACGGTCAGCCATCAAAATCGATGGTAGCGCGGGGACCCCGCTCAAAGGACAATAGAAGTACATTGCAAAGCAAAATTGAGGTGTTGTGTGGAGTTGTAGTGCTGGACAAGCCGTCGGGCTGGACTTCACACGACGCAGTAAACAAAATGAGGCGGATCGCCGGGACCAAGAAGATCGGGCATCTGGGGACGCTGGATCCGCTGGCAACGGGGGTGCTGCCACTTGTGGTGGGACGGGCGACACGCCTGGCCCAGTTTTATACGAAGGATCGAAAGGGATATGCAGCGCGGATCCGGTTTGGAAACGCGACCGATTCTTATGATCGTGACGGGCAGGCGACATCGGAAGTGAGGGAGGTGGAATTGAAGCGCGAGGAAATGGAAGCGCTGCTGGGACAATTTCGCGGGAAGTTATCGCAGATGCCGCCGGCAGTATCGGCGAAGAAGATCAACGGTGTGCCGGCATACAAGCTTGCCCGACAGCAGAAGCCGGTGGAATTGCAGCCTGTTGATGTAGAAGTGTTCCGGCTGGAATTGCAGGGGATTGAAGGTGCTGATCTGCTTGTTGAGATGGAGTGTTCGGCGGGGACTTATGTTCGTTCGATCGCACATGAATTGGGGCAACTGAAGGGATGTGGGGCTTATGTGCAGGAGTTGCGGCGAACGCTGAGTGGGGAGTTTTCGCTGAAAGATGCGCGGACACTGGAGGAATTGGAGGCGCTTGCGGTGGAGGGGCGATTTGAGGAGGCGCTGCTGCAGGGAGAGAAGCTGCTGCCGGGCATCCCGAGCGAGGCGGTAGATTTATTGACGGAAGCGCAGATCCGGCAAGGACGCGACTTTCGGACATCGCCGTTTCGTATTTCTCAAGAGTCGCGCTATGTGAAGGCGATGACCCAGAGTGGTGAACTGGTGGCGATTGGTGAGCAGAAGCTGCCGAACCTGTACCACCCGATCTTGGTGATTTAGCTCTTGCGGCGCTTGTTTGTAACCCAGCCAGGCTTGTTGGTCTGTCTGCTGCGACCGAGAGCCAATGCGTCGGTGGGGACAAGATCGGTAATCACGCTGCCAGCGGCGATGTAGGAGCTGGCTTCGATGTTGAGAGGAGCAACGAGGGTGGAGTTGCTGCCGACGAAGACATTGTCGCCGATGTTGGTCTGGTGTTTATGGACGCCGTCGTAATTGCAAGTGATGGTGCCGGCACCAATATTTACGCCAGCGCCAATGACACTGTCCCCAAGATAAGCGAGGTGCATGGCCTTGGCCCCGGCACCGAAGCGGGTCTTTTTCAATTCGACGAAATTACCGACATGGGCACCTGCTTCGACGTGATTTTCCATACGGAGGCGGCTGAAGGGCCCAATGCGGGCACCGGTCTCGACGGTAGAAGTACCGACGAAACAGTATTCAGAAACGACGACATTGTCGGCAATGACGCTGTCGCGAATGACGGAGCCGGCACCGATTGTGCAGTCGGAACCGATTTTCGTTTTGCCGAGGATTTGAGTGAAAGGGCCGATGACGGTGTCCTGGCCAACCTGGACTGCGGAGTCGATGGCAACGGTCTCTGGTTGAAAAATTGTGACGCCGTCGAGCATCAACTGGCGAGTTTTGCGGGCGCGAAGGATTCGATCGGCCTCTGCCAGTTCGATGCGTTGATTGATGCCGAGGATTTCGCTGGGGTCGTCGAGGACGAGGGCGGCAACGCGGTGACCTGCGGCGCGCAGGAGTTCCACAATATCGGTGAGATAAATTTCGCCTGAGGCTGGATTGGGAGTGAGTTTGCCGACGAATTGCCAGAGGAGCTGGGAGTCGATGCAGTAAATTCCGGAATTGATCTCACGGATTTTCTTTTGTTCTTCGGTAGCGGCTTTCTGTTCGACGATAGCGGCAACACTATCATCCGGGGCGCGAACGATGCGGCCATATCCGTCCGGCTGATCGAGCATGGTTGTTATGAGAGTGGCGGCGAATCCGCCCTGCTGCTGGGCTTTTACAAGACTGGCAATGGTGCTTGCGCTGAGGAGTGGGCAATCGCCGTAGAGGAGGAGAGTGAAGCCGTCTTTAGGAGCAATCGATTCGCAGATGGCGACGGCGTGTCCAGTGCCGTGCTGTTCCGTCTGGGTGACGAAATTGCAGGAGCGGGAGGCGAGCAGTGCGCGGACCTGATCGGCCTGGTGGCCGACAACAACGGTGATTCGTGAGGGAGGGACCGAGGCCTCGGCGGCATCGAGAACATGCTCTACGAGAGCCTGACCGCCGGCCTGGTGGAGGACTTTGGCCTTGCGGCTCTTCATGCGGGTACCGCGACCGGCAGCGAGGACGATTGCGCTCAAATTCACATTTTGTTGCATAGGAATACCTCGAGGGCTCAGTTCGTTTTTGAAGTTCGTTTTTGACGCGACGCGCCGGCGAGTTCGACGGCGATGCGGGCGATTGCCATTGAGTCGTGACGCACTTTCTGGCATTTTGCCAGCAGCGGGCGACCGACAACTTCGACGCCTAATTCGATGATGCGTGGAGTGTCGAATTCCACGGGGAAAACTTTTTCAGCAGCATACTTGCGGCGTTGCGGGCCAGTGAGTGGAGTGGTGTTGAGAATCGCGTACTGAACGGTACCCTTCCCCCCGTGGTTGTGGATGGCCTCAATGTGGTTGGATGCGGAGTAATACATGGTTTCCCATGGCTGCCACATGAGATTGCTGAAATAGGCCTTGGCGGCTTTGCTGCGGCGGATCGCTGCACCCATGCCGTCGACCAGCAGATTGGGAATGACGCTTGTGTAGAGGCTGCCTGGACCCATGGTAATCAAGTCTGCGGCGGCAATTGCCTCAATGGCGTCGCGGAGCGGCTTGACCTTTGCCGGAATCAGTTCGAGGCGCTGGATGAGTTTACGGCTCTTGTTGATGCGCGTCTCGCCTACCACTACAGAGCCATCGCTCATGGTTGCCTGAAGGCCTACGTTTTCACTCGTGGAAGGGTAGATGCGTCCGAAGATGGCGAGGACTTCACTGGAGAGCTTGACGGCGCGCGGGAAATCTCCGGTGACGTGAGTGAGGGCGGTGAGGAAGAGATTGCCAAAGCTGTGGCCTTTCAACCCGCGGCCTGAGGAGAAGCGGTATTGAAAGAGTTGAGAAAGGAGTGTTTCGTCTTCGCTGAGGGCGACCATGCAATTGCGGATATCGCCTGGGGGGAGAATATCGAATTCGCGACGTAGACGACCGGAAGAACCGCCATCATCGGTGACGGTTACGATGGCGCAAATATCGACGAGACCCTGCCGTGCGTATTCTTTCAAACCATGCAGGAGAGTAGAGAGACCGGTACCTCCGCCGATGCAAACGATGCGCAGAGGCCCGACCGCATCTCGAAAGCCGGGCGGTGGGGCAATCATTGGGACCTAATGAGCGTTGATCAACAATTCCCGGATCGGAGCATGCTGCATGAGCTCTGCAAAGTCGGGGTCGTTGTGAGCGGCTACCCGATTCCTGGGAGCGATTTCGATTGCACGCCGCAAGTGGGTGGCTGCAGCGGCAATATCCTGCTTGAGGCCAAGCACGAGGGCAAGGGCGTAGTGAACATAGTCGGCATCGTCCTGCTTTAGCGCTTTTTCGAAGCTGGACTGAGCGCCGTCGAGATCACGCTTGTTCATCTGGCTGATACCGAAGTTGTAGAAATCTTCGGCGGTTTCCAGCTTGACGGTTTTCCTGGCGAGACGCTGCTGGCACATCAGCAAGTGCTGTTTGGCGGCGAAGCCGATTTCCTTGACGGGGCCTTCGAGGGAGCTTTCAAAGAGCTGCTTCGCTTTGGCGAAGTCGCGCATATGAAAAGCCTGCATGGCTGCGTCGAAGGACTTCTGCTGCCCGGATTGTACCGGGACGGCGGGAGCGGGGCGTTTGGTCGACTTGGCGGCCCCTGCTTTGATATTGCTCTTCTGCATCGAGTTCCTGTTCATCCGCAAGTTCATCCGCAATGAACCCACCGCCATATTGTAGCGCCCTCAGCGACCCTCATTGTAAACGCTCAAGCCAGTAAGTTCCCGGTAGCCCAAACGGCGGTAGAGACCGAGAGCTACTTCGCTCGATTCGAGGACGCTGGCGTGGATGCCGGTTTGACGCATCAACTCCTCGAGAGCAAAGCGAATGGTGCGCTCGCCGAAGCCTTTGCGTTGGACATCCGGCAAGACAGAAACGCCATAGAGCCCGAGCACCCCGTGAGCAGGCAAGACGCAGACAGTGGCGACAGCACGATTGCCTGAGTAAGCGACGAAGCCGTGCATTGGGCCCTTCCAGTAATCGGAGGCGTGATAGACATCGAGGAAAGTAGCGAGGGGGGTGTGGAAGGCAACGGCCATTACGTGACAGAAATCGAAACGGGAAGCGGGGGATTGGACTTGATGAAGTTCGAGACTGGGGAGAGTGCGTGCTGGAGGATCGAGTTGAGCCGCAAACATGCCTGTACCGCGAAGCAGGATCTTCGGGCCGTAGCATTCGACGAGGGGAAGCACGCGTTTTGAGAGCTGCGGAGTGACGAAGTGTTCGATGAGCCACAAGCTCCAACGTGCACGGCGGCTATTGAAAAGCGCATGAGCATAGTCGAGCTTCAGTTTGAGTTCCCGTTCGTCGGTGAGGGGTTTGGTGAGAAGAACGGAGTTGAAGACGGCACCAGGAAGGCCGGAGTAAATGCAGAGCAATCCATCTTCTTCCCAGACTTCGCCTTCAGCGCGCACCGCAGCGAAGGTACGCATGGTGTCCAGAAGGTTTGCCACTAGGAGGTCTTTTTGCTGATCAATCAAAAACATTTTGGGGCGTTAGAGCAAGTTTAGAGGGTCGACGTCGATCACGAGGGCGGTGGCGGGCCAGTTACGTTCTGTGGCGCGAATGCGGATGAGTTCCAGGATGTCGGCGAGGCGTTTGCGTTGACCTGCTTTGACGAGCATCTGATAGCGAAATTCCTTATTCACACGTGGGACCGGGGCTTCTGCGGGACCAAGAATGCGCACGCCTTCTTTTTCTTCCTTGAGAAGTTCGGCGATTTCGCCACTCATGCGGAGGGCTTCTTCCTGCTTCTCGCTGCGAAAGACGATATTGGCAAGCGAAGCAAAAGGGGGGTAGCGCATGACCTTGCGGAATTGCAGTTCCTTGGCATAGAAGAGTTCGTAATCCTGGACGGCACTAAAGCGCACGGCGTAGTGTTCGGGATTGATGGTCTGAAGGACGACAATGCCCGGGAGGCCGCCGCGACCTGCGCGTCCGGCAGCCTGGGTGAGTAATTGAAAGGTACGTTCTGCGGCGCGGAAATCCGGCATGCCGAGGCCGATGTCGGCGTTGACGATGCCGACGAGGGTGACGTTGGGAATGTCGTGACCTTTGGCGATCATCTGTGTGCCGACGAGAATGTCGAAGTTGCCTTCGCGGAAGCCGTTGAGGATTTGTTCGTAGTCACCTTTGGAATTGATGGTGTCGCGATCCATGCGGGCGATGCGGGCATCGGGGAAAGCCTCGCGCAATTCTTCTTCGATGCGTTCACTGCCGCTGCCGATGAACTGGATGTGTTCGCTGTCGCATTTGGCACAGCGGTCGGGGACCTTTTCGGCGTAACCGCAATAGTGACAGAGGAGACGACGGTCGCGGCGGTGGTATGTGAGTGTGACAGAGCAATTGATGCATTCCACTTTGTAGCCGCAAGAGCGACAGGCGACAAAGCTGGAGAAACCACGGCGGTTCATCATCAACATGGACTGCTCGCCGATTGCCAGTTTGTTACGCACGGCTTCGATGAGGCGGCGCGAGAAGAGAGCATTCTTTTTTGTTTCGAGAAACTCCTGACGGAGGTCTACGATTTCAACGGCAGGCATGGGGCGCTGTTCGATGCGATCAGGCAAGAGGAGGCGCTGGTATTTGCCGCGATCGGCATTCTGCCGCGTTTCGAGAGAAGGCGTGGCGCTGCCCAGAATGACTATGGCGCCGATCTGCTGGGCACGAACGACGGCGACGTCGCGGCCGTTGTAGCGGGGAGTATCTTCCTGCTTGTAGCTGCCGTCGTGTTCTTCGTCGACGATAATGAGGCCGAGGTTTGGCATGGGTGCGAATACCGAACTGCGGGTGCCAACGACAACGCGGGCCTCACCGCGGCGGATGCGACGCCAGTATTCGGCGCGTTCGCTTTCGCTGAAAGCGCTGTGGAGGATAGCGACCTGTTCGCCGAAGCGAAGTGCAAACTGGCCGGCGACTTGGGGAGTAAGAGCAATCTCCGGGACCATGAGCAGCGCGCTGCGGCCTGCGGCAAGAGTGGTTTCGATCGCCCGCAAATAGACTTCCGTCTTGCCACTGCCGGTGACGCCCTGCAGGAGGAAAGACGCGTATTTGCCGGTGTTGATGGCCTTGGCAATTTCGGCGTAGGCTTCGGCCTGTGAGGGGTTTAAGTCATGTGGTGGACGGTCTGCGGCGAGGCGGATTGCACCCATGCGCGGAGTCAATTTTGCAAGGCCGCGACGGGCAAGACTGCGGGCGCACTGGCTTGCGTTTTTGACCCTAATTTCAACTTCGTCGAGGGGATGCGCGCCGGGATGAAGATGCAGGAAGGCGAGCAATTCGCGCTCCCACTTGGGGAGTTTTTCTGTGGATTCGGCGGCAATGCCTTCGACATTCAATTTAGTGGCGGGGGCACGGAGAGGGTCTCTCTCGTGGGCTTCCTCCTGCATCTTGAGATAGCCTTTGCGCTGGAATTCCCGGACAAGTTGCGGGGCATCGGGGGTGCGGCGTTTGAGCGCATCGAGAGTCATGGGACGTTCTTCGAGAGCTTTGAGAACAATGAGGGAGGGGTCGCTTGCTTCGGCGATGCCGAGCAGACTCTGGCGGGCGATATCGCGGCCGGCATCGGTGAGGGTATAAACTTTGTTGCGTCGCACCTCGTTGCCTAGTGGGGCCATGATGCGGAAGACTTCGCCAACCGGGGCGAAATAATAGCGAGCCACCCAGAGGCCGAGAGAGATGAGTTTGTCGTCAAAAATCGGATCGGCATCGAGGAGCTTTTCGATGGGGCGGACTTTGTAGCTGGGTGTGTTGTCGTGGAGCTTGAGAATTGTGCCAGTCAGTTTGCGCTGCTGGAAGGGCACGAGAACACGAGAACCGACAGAGGCGGAATCGCAGGCGGCACCGGTCAGCGCATAGGTAAAAGGCTGATCGAGAGGGACGGGCAAACAGACATCACAGAAAAGCGCCATGCGTCATTACAGTAGCCTGAAGGTGGCCTTGAGCGTTGGGTAAAGAGTGCGATAGATTTCGTGTTGGCGCGAGTAGGAGACACTTTCGCGCGGGCGGGGATCGATCATGGTGGTGTCTTTGACACAAGCAGAGCAGGCTTCTGTGACACTGGAGAAGCCCCCGGTGCCGACCATGGCGAGCAGACCTGCACCATAGGCGGAACCTTCCTGAGAAGCGACTGTGGAGACACGGCGGGCGAAAACATCAGCGAGAATCTGACGCCAGAACAGGCTCTTTGCGCCACCGCCGGAGGCACGCACACGGATGAGTTCGACGCCGATTTCAACGATGATATCGAGGCAATCTTTTTGTGAAAAACTGACGCCTTCGATGATGCTGCGAATCAAGTCGCGACGCTGGTGGCGGGCAGTGATGCCGATCCAGCCGCCGCGAGCTGCGGCATCGAGATGCGGGGTGCGCTCTCCCATGAGATAGGGGAGCCAGAAGAGGCCATTGCTGCCCAGATTGGCTTCTGCGGCCTGAGTCATGAGCGAGTCGTAGCTTTCACCGGGGGCGAGAGTGTTACGAAACCACTGGAGGCTGAGGCCGGCACCCTGGGTGACTCCCATGACATGCCACTTGCCGGGGACAGCGTGGCAAAAGGTGTGGACACGGCCGCCGGGATCGTAAGCGGGAGCATCCATGTGGGCAAAGACGACGCCTGAAGTGCCGAGGGTGCAACTGGCGATTCCCGTTTCTACGATGCCGTTGCCAACAGCGCTGGCTGCCTGATCACCGGCACCGGCAACCATGGGTGTACCGGGGTGGAGGCCTGTGGCCACAGCGGCTTCGGTGGTGATGCGACCGCAAAGCTGGGAACTCTCGAAAACTGGAGGGAACCACGAGGGATTGAGGCCGAGTTCTTCGAGCATGGGCCGCGACCAGTTACGATTGGCGACATCGAAAACGCCAGTACCGGAGGCGTCGGAGACATCCTGAGCAAGTTCACCGGAGAGTTTGAAGCGGACATAATCTTTGGGAAGGAGAACGGTATGGAGACGATCATAGGAGGCAGGATCGTTGTCGCGGACCCAAAGCAGCTTGGGGAGCGTGAAGCCAGTGATGGAGGGGTTGGCAGTGAGTTGAATGACACGCTCGCGGCCGATGCGGGAGTGGATCCAATCGACCTGAGACTGACTGCGCTGGTCGCACCAGATCAAGCTGGGGCGGATTACTGTGCCAGCAGCATCGAGCATGACGAGGCCGTGCATCTGACCGGAGAAACCGATGCCCTTAATCGAAGCGCCATCGACTTGGGCTTCGCGGAGAACACCACGTATGGCAGCCTGCGTAGCACGCCACCAGTCGTCGGGATCCTGCTCGGCCCAGAGCGGCTTTTGCATTTGCATTTCAGCGTGCGCTTCTGTGCAGCCAGCGGCGACATTGCCGTTTTCATCAAGGAGCAGCGCACGGGTGCCGCCGGTACCTACGTCTATCCCAAGCCAATACATATTGTGTGACCTTGCATCCTATCAGCGAGAGACTAGTGGCGGTGAATTTGTGCCTGGAAAGGCAGGTAGGCAGCGCCGTAGAGGCCGGCCTGGCCGCCGAGCTTGGCCTTTTCGATACGCGTCTGAGTGTTGCGGAATGTGAAGCTGCGGCGCTTGACTTGTTCGAGCATGGCGGGAGCAAAGTAATCCCAGGCGGGCAGCGGACCGCCGCTAAGCAGGTACAGTGGAAAGTTGAAGGTATTGATGAGCATGGCGAGTGCGATGCCGAGAGCTTCGCCCATGGAGTGGAAAATCTGTTGGGCTTTCCAGTCACCGGCGAGTGCGAGGTTGTAGATTTCTTCCGCAGTTGGATTGGGATGAGGAGTGACGCGCATGAGTTCGGCGAGGCAGGTAATGGCGGTTGCCGAGGCGTGTTTTTCGAGGCAACCTACGTTGCCACAACCGCAGGGGTTCCCGTTGGGGACGACAGTGAGGTGGCCGAGTTCGCCGGCCATGCCAAGGAAGCCGTGCATCACACGACCTTTGTAGACAATGCCGCCACCGATGCCAGTGCCAAGGGTGAGGAGGACCAGATCTTCGACATCGGCACCAGCGCCGATCCAGCTTTCGCCGAGGGCGGCGGCATTGGCGTCATTTTCGAGAATGACGGGAACGCCGAGCCTGCGTTCGATGTCATCGCGCAGAGGAAAATCTTCGAGGAAGGAGAGGTTGTTGGAGTTGAGAATGACTCCCTTCTCCATCAGGATGAAACCGGGAACGCCGATGCCGACACCGGCAAAGCGGCCATCGATCTGTTTAGCGCGAAGCTCATTGATGGAATCGACGATTTCGCCAATCACAAACTCGCGGCCTTTTTCGGGGCTGGTACTGGCAGAAACCTGAGCCAGCATATTTCCGTCCTGATCCACGGCAGCAGCGCGCAGATTGGTTCCGCCGAGGTCGACGCCAATTGAATATTCGGTCACGATCTCAGGCTATCAAGAGGGCGACTTGCCCAAGCAATCAATCTTGCATGAGTTCGAGCAGTTTGGTGACCGTGAGCCAGTTGCGACCAGTGGAAATGGTCTTGAGCCTCGAGTCGAAGTAGGCGTTGGTGAGCTTTGTGTCGGCTGCGCCAGTGGCAAGGCAGAGGTAGATGTCGCGATCTTTTACGGAGTAGCGATCGGGGGCGGAACGATTGGGATCGAGTGAGGCGATGGAGGAGGCAGTGGGTGAGTCTGCCAGAAATACGAGGTGGAGGAGTTTGGGGCTGAGGACCGCTTCGGGATACGGGTTGGCGGCAATGGCAGCCTGTAATTGTTCCCGCGTTCGGAGGACTACGGGAATGCGGATGGCCAGTCGGGCTTCAATCGCTTGTGTAATGAGTGCGGGGAGTTTTTTAGCGAGGGCGGGTGTGGCGTTGAAGAGAACGTTTCCACTCTGAATGTAGGTTCTGACGTCTTTGCAACCGGCCTCGGCGAAGATTGCAGCCAGGTCGAGCATGCGGATGCTGTTCTTGCCGCCGACGTTGATGCCGCGCAGGAGGGCCAGATAGCCGGCTGGCATTTAAATCAAATCCGCGACGAATTGTTTTGCCATTGATAGCAGGATACGACGTAGTGCAGACATTGTGGATAGGGCGACAGGTACTGGAAAGAAGGTTACGGGTGAGTAGCTGTTTCGATAAAGCAGCCCCAGGCTTTGGTGAAGCGGGGCGCTGGTTGTTTGCCTGCCAGTAACTGGTCTAGAGTTTCGGCAAGATCGCGGTGAGAAGGTTCAGGGCGGGACTTGCCCCAGGATACGTAGCGGTCGTCGATGCGTCCGCGATAGAGAAGTCTGGAAGCCTTGAAAATGGCTGCTTCCGGAGTTAGGGTTGCTCCAGTGGAGCGGGCTTGTCTGGCCTTGGTATCGAGCACAACCGGGAACTGGATAGCAAAGTCTTTGGCCCATTGATCGAGGCGAGGTTGCGTGAGGCCGGGCTCGGGGAAGTAGGCGCAGAAGGCGATGCCTCCGGGCTGGTAGGTGTGAGCGAGGCGGTTCAATTCGGGGACGTAGCGGTTGGAGATCGGGCACTCAATGGCGAGAAAAAGCTCGACACGGATCTGCTCGACCGCATGGGCGAGCAGTGGTAGCGTCAAGAGCATGGAACGTCTTGTCAAAGTTGAGAGTGTTGGATCGACCGCCATCCTTACCATGATGAACCCGCCAGTGAACGCTTTGTCGCGGAGCCTGGCAGAAGCGTTGCGCGAAGCCTGGGCTCAAACGGATGCGGAGCGTGTGATTTTGACCGGGTCGGGGAAGATGTTTGTTGCCGGAGCGGATATCCGCGAGATTGAAAAAATAACGAAGCGGGAAATCCTCCCGGAGCTCGGGTACCTGAATGAGTTACTGAATTTGATAGAACGAGGGGGGAAGCAAGTAGTGATGGCGATGAATGGTGGAGCGCTGGGGATTGGGCTGGAACTGGCAATGGCCGGGCACTACAGAATCTTGAAGGCAGGTGCATCTGTAGGGTTGCCTGAGGTGAAGCTGGGTTTGATTCCGGGTGCTGGCGGAACACAGCGATTGCCTCGGCTGGCAGGAGTGGAGGCGGCATTGCGGATGTGTGTCAGCGGGGAAGTAGTGGGGGCGGAGGCAGCATTGCAACTGGGGATTGTGGATGAGCTTTGTGATGGCGATGTAGTGGAGCGTGCGCTGGCGGTTACGCAAGGTCGAAGGACGGATCTGCTTTTGTGTGCGGGCGATGTGGATTGGGACAAATGGAGTGCTTCAGGAAAGAAGGGGCAACGTGCACCAGAACGAGCAGTAGCGGCAATACAGGCGGCAGTGCAGTCGGCTTCATTCGATGCTGGTTTAGCGGTGGAAGAACGGTTATTTTGCGAGGCGTTGCTCGATGAACAAGCGCGGGCGATGGTACACCTGTTTTTTGCCGAACGCGAATTAGGGAAGGCTGCGTTCCTGCCTAAGGGCGTGGTGGCGGCGGAAGTGGAGAGCGCAACGGATGTGGGTGATGATTTGATCGAGTTGCATGCTGGAGGGGTGTGCCAGTTGAAAGTATCGCCTGCTGAATTTGGAGCGAATGTGGTGGAAGTGAAGTGGGAACAAGGGATGCAGCCGGAGCTGCTGGCGGCAGCGCTCGGCTATGTGAAGAGGCTTGGGAAATTGGCGGTGATTTGTGTTGGAGGAGAGGGCTGGCTGGGGAAACCAGGGCTGGATGCGATGGATGGAAAACGTTTGGTTGCGCAGGGGATGGCGTTGCGGGCAGGGGACCTGGACGTATTGATGGTACGCGGTTATGGCTATCCGGAAGAGCTTGGCGGGCCGATGCATGCAGCCGCAAAAGAGTGACTAATCGACGGCGCCGAGCCAGATTTCTGAATCGGTACGGGAGCCACTGAAGTAGATCCATTTGTCGTCGCGGCTGAAAGAAATTCCGCGGCGTTCGACTTGCCAATCTTTCGACTGGACTACAATCTGACGGACTCCGGTATCTGTATGGAGGAGCCAGATCCTGCCCTCGTGAACAAAGAGGAGACGACGGGAGTCGGAGAACCAGTGAGGGTCCTGGCCAACATCACTCCACTGGGTGAATTTTCGTTCCCTGAGATCATAGGATGCGATTCCGGTTATAGTGCCGTCGGCCTTTTGCGTGAAGCCGGCGATGCGAGAACCATCGGGACTCCAGTGCCAGGCGGAGAAGATTTCATCGGGTGTTTCCATGGGCGGGAGGGCCTGGGGGCTTTGTTCATTCCAGCGGCGGTCGGAATCCATGAGGAAACTGTTGAAACCGAAGATCGTATAGGCGAGTTTCTTACCGTCGGGGCTCCAGACGGGCCAGGCGGTTGTGCCAGTGGCACCGCGCGTCATTTGTTGGAAAGTGCCTCCATCCATGGAGTAAGTCCAGATTTCCCAGGCCCCACTGCGATTCGAAAAGAAGGCAAGGCGTTTGCCATCGGGGCTCCATCGTGGGCCACGATTCTTGAATTGGTCGTCGGTCAGTTTGCGGAACCCTGCGCCGTCGGTGCCGAGTACAAAAAGGTCATCGCGATTGGACTGAGAATTGAAGGCGAGCCAGAGGCCGTTAGCACTAAGATCAGGACGAGTGAAGGGAGCCTTGCCGCTAGTGAGCGATTCGGGAGTGGACTCCAGCTGTTCTTTGACAGGATCAAAGCGAACGCGGTAGAGATTGGCGATCAGAGCATATTCAACGAAAGCAATGCGGCGGCCATCGCGACTGAAGCTGATGTGGGCGACTTCATCGACTGGCAGATGAACAGCTTCGGGGGCACCTTGGGCCTCGCCACTTTCGCGATCCAGGCGAATGCGCCAGAGGGCCATTTTTCCATCGCGGTCACTGATGAAGTAGAGGTAGCTACCGTCGGGGCTGAAGACTGGGTTCCAGTCTACGGCTGGATCTGTGAAGACAGCAACGGGTTCCGGGGTAATACCATTGCGGGGACGGGCTCTTACAGTGAACAAATCGCGCTGACCGGAGCGGGAAGCCCAGAAGGCGATGCGCTCACCGTTGGGGCTCCAATTTGGCTGAACAGCATCGCCTTTGTAGACGAGGCGGCGAGCGCCATTGTCGACGCGGATGGCCCAGAGTTGGCTTGCAGTAGTGTAGCGATCTTCAGGGCGGATAATGCCCTCAGTGGCACAGGCGATTTCGCTGCCATCGGGACTCCATGCAGGGTTGTGGCCCATGGGGCTGAGCTTGCGGATCTGCTTCGAGGAAATTTCGTAAAGGAAGATACCTCCGTTGTCGCGTTCACTGCGGAAAGCGATTGTGGAGCCGTCAGGGGAGAGCGCGGGTTCTGAGTCGTCGAATTTTGAAGACTCAGTGAGGAGGGAGGATACTTTTGAATTCGCGTCCATCAGGTAGAGATCCCACTTGCCGCGTTCGTTGCCTGCATAGACCAGGGTGCGGCCATCGGGACTGAGTTGCGGGAAGAATTCTGCAGCGCTTGTTTCTGTCAAAGCGCGAAAGCCGGCGCTCTCGAATTGCAAGGGAGCAGCGCTCTGGCGGCTGCGCAGGGCAAGCCAGGCGGCGAGGACGACGAGGACGGCGACGAAGCCGACGAATGCGGCCTGGGCAGGGGCACGAGACCAGAGGGGGAGTTTTGACTGCCGTTGTTCGAGCGGGCGGCCGCTTGCGGATTGACGACCAGAAGTGGAGGCGTTGAGATCGCGTTTGAGGCGAGTGAGATCGGAGCGAAGTTCGGCGGCGCTCTGGTAACGGAGGGCGGGCTCTTTTTCGAGCAATTTGAGAATGATGCGTTCGAGTTCGGCAGGAGCTTCCGGGTTGGCAGCCAGAAGGCTTGCAGGAGCCTTATTGAGGATTGCATCGAAGAGGGCAGCGCTGGTTGCGCCACGAAAGGGGAGAGTGCGTGTAGCCATCTCGTAGAGCACCATGCCGAAGCTGAAGAGGTCGCTACGAGGATCGATGTTCTGACCCAGTGCCTGCTCGGGGCTCATGTAGGCGGCGGTACCGATGGCAACACCACTGTCGGTACGGAAGGCGGTCATGGTGGCCGAATCCCAGTTCAGGAGGTTGCGTTTGGCGAGCCCGAAGTCGAGGAGTTTGGTCTGGATGCCGGTGCCGGACTTCTCAAGGACGAAAAGGTTTGCAGGCTTGATATCGCGATGGATGATGGACTGCTGATGAGCGGCATCGAGGGCGTCGGCAACCTGAAGGCCGATGTCGAGAATTTCGCTAACGCGCAGGGGGCGGTCCTGGAGGAATTGCCGGAGTGTTTTGCCCTCGAGAAGTTCCATGACGAGGAAAGGCCGATCGCGTTCTTCACCAATGTCATAAACGACGCAGATATTGGGATGGTTGAGAGAGCTGGCGGTGCGGGCCTCGCGGCGGAAACGTTCGAGGGTTTCTCCGCCTTCATGAAAGTCATCGGGAAGAAATTTCAGAGCAACACCACGGCCAAGACGGGTGTCGGTAGCGCGCCAGACGACGCCCATGCCGCCACTGCCGAGCGGTTGCTCCAGGCGGTAATGGCCAAATAAATCACCGGAATGAAGAACGCGAGAAGGCTGCATCGGTCATCAATAAAACGAGTGTCGGCTAGAATGAAAGTGTAACAGGGCGAATGAATAGTCGTGAGCAGAGTTGGCGTTTTCTAAGTGCGGGTGCCGTGTGCGCGCTGGTTCTGTCTGCTATTACCGTCTTTGCGCTACGCGCGGAAGTACCTAAAGAAAGCGCTGGATTGGCCTGCGTGGTGGACGTGCTGCTGCAATTGGCTTTTGCTTTGGCTTGCGCCTTTGCATTGCGGATTAGTGGATGGAGTGAGGGGCTGGAACAGTTTATCGATCACGGAACGCCTTCTTTGCGAAGTCTGAGTGTGGTTGCGCCGTGGCTAGTGCTGCTGCAGATTGGCATGGGTGCTGCACTGAGGTACCGTTTGATGGGTGCCATGTCGCATGTGGCAGGGGCAATGCTAGTGGGGGCATTTTTGCTTTATTTCGCGACTGGTGTGATGGCACCGGCTCCAAAGGGACATCACGCGCGGAGTGCGGCGATCCTGCTGTTGTGGGTGGTGGTGGCCCAAGTTGTGTTTGGCATCGGGGCCTATGTGGTGCGTTATGGGCAGGGAGATGGGAATGGATTGACGGACTCGCGGATCTTCTCGATTGTGCACATCATCAGCGGGGCGCTGACACTGGCGGCGACGCTGCTATCAGGAATGCTGGTGCGCAAGAGCGTGTTGAAGCAGGAGGTTGCCGGACTGCCGTCTTCACCGACTGCGTGATTGCTGAATTCATGTCTCTTTTTAACGACTACGTTGCGCTGACCAAACCCCGGATTACGTGGCTCATTCTGATGAGCACGGCGGTTGGCTTCTATTTTGGATTGCCCAACCTGAAGCCGGAAATGATGCATATTGTGTTGCTGCATCTGATTGTCGGGACTGCGCTGATTGCTAGTGGGACAGCAGCATTGAACCAGTGGTGGGAACGGGAGTCTGACCGCTACATGGCACGCACAGCGGCGCGGCCATTGCCTGCGGGGAAGATCCCGGCGACCAACGCGCTGGTGTTTGGCATCGTGCTCTCAGCTTTGGGCTTTGGAGAATTGTGGCTGGGCTGCAACCCGCTGACAGCCTGGCTGGGACTCTTTACACTGGTCACATATCTTTTCTGCTACACGCCGCTGAAGCGGATTTCACCGCACTCGACAACAGTAGGGGCAATCCCGGGAGCAATGCCGCCTCTGATCGGATTTGCAGCTGCGTCCGGAGTTTTGACCGTTGAGGCCTGGGCGCTGTATGCAATCTTGTTCGTGTGGCAATTCCCACATTTTTATGCGATTGCCTGGATGTATCGCGAGGAGTATGGCAAGGCGGGAATCCGGATGTTGCCCGTGGTGGAGCCGGAAGGAAGCTCGACGGGGAATCGTATTTTGTGGACTTCCATTCTGATGGTGCCGACGAGTCTGTTGCCATCGATGCTGGCGATGAGTGGCAAGGTGTATCTGGCGACGGCGATCCTGATGGGGGCGATGCTGCTGTTTTGCGCTGTAAAAATGTTCAGGGAGCGAAGCAGAGAAAATGCGCGCGGAGTATTGCTGGCATCGGTTGTTTACCTGCCGGTACTTTACGCAGTGCTGATCTTTGCCCCAAAGTAGAGCCATGATACTTGCCGTTGAAAGTGTGACGCATCGATACGGGCCGCTTGTAGCGCTCGACGACTTTACGATGCATCTGAACCGGAGAGAGATCGTTGGGTTGCTGGGGCCAAATGGATCGGGGAAATCAACGCTGCTGCGACTGATTTCGACGATGGTGAAGGCGCAGACGGGGCGAGTGGAAGTTTGTGGATTTGATGCCGCCAAGCACGCGCAAGCGGTAAGGTCGCGCATCGGAGTTGTATTCCAGACGGCCACGCTCGACAAGCTGCTGACGATTGAAGAAAACCTGTTGGCCTGCGGTTGTTTCTACGGTATGTCTGGTAGAACTTTGCACGAACGAGTGAGATCGGCGATGCAGCAGTTGGGCATCGATGATCGCCGCGATGAGCTTGGCAAGACACTTTCGGGCGGCTTGCAGCGGCGGGCGGAAATTGCAAGAGCGTTGTTGCATGAACCGCAGTTGCTGATCCTCGATGAGCCGACTACGGGACTTGACCCGGTGGCGAGGGAAGATTTCTGGACGGCGATTGAGGGATTGCGCGAGAAGAAGAGTACGGCCATTGTTGTCTCGACGCACTTGTTTGAAGAAGCCGAGCGTTGCGATTCGCTGATCCTTCTGGACAAAGGATTGCGAGTTGCGGAAGGGACGCCAGAAGAATTGAAGGCCATGATTGGCGGCCAGGTAATCGAATTAAAAGCCCGCGAAGCCGTGGCGGCGCTTGACATATTGAAGCAACAGTTTGAGGTACCCATGCGGATTGTGGATGGCGTGATCTGGGTGGAGGCGGAGGAAGCGCACCGACTGATTCCGAGGCTGGTGGACGCGCTGCCGGGTGAAGTGTTGTCCATTGGATTGCACGAGCCGACACTGGCCGATGTGTTTCGCAAAGTGACCAACAGAATTGCAGTGGCGGTGAGCGTATGATGCTGGCAGCCGTTGCGCTGGCGAGACGCGAGATGATCAAGTTCTGGAGAGAGAAGGCGCGGGTGGCGGGCTTTGCGGCGGCACCGCTGTTGTTCTGGTTTGTCGTGAGTGCGGGCTTTAACGACTTTGCCCGGTTCTATGGTGGATCGATTGCATTGGCGCTCATGTTCTCGGCAGTTTTTTCGAACATGACGCTGATTGATGATCGAAGGGAAGGATTTCTGGCCGGGGTGATGGTGACGCCGGCACCAAGGTCGGCGATTGTATTGGGGAAGGTGGGAGGATCTGCAATGCTGGCCTGGCTGCAGAGCCTGGTATTTCTTTTCTTTCTGCCCATGACGGGACTTGTACCTGGATTTTTTGGGGTGCTGGGGAGTCTCGCGGTGCTTGCCCTGATTTCGTTGTTGTTTACTCTGGTGGGATTTCTTTGCGCGTGGAAGATGCCTTCGACGCAGGCCTTTCACGGGGTGGTAAACATGCTTCTGATGCCGATGTGGATGCTGTCCGGATCTCTGTTCCGCTTTGGCGAGGCGCACCCATGGATGCAGTTGGCGATGCGGCTGAACCCGATGACTTATGCGATCTCGTTACTGAACAGCTGTCTGGGAATTGAGGCGCCCTTCACTGCTGGCTTGAGTGTTGTGGTGCTATTCGTCTGGACGCTGACACTGTCTGGCATTGCCGTGGTGTGGGTGGGGAAGAGTGAACATGCTGCGGCGTGAGTGGTTGCTGGCAGCAGTGGGGATTGTGGGCTGCAAGCGCAAAAGTGTTTTGCCGGAATTGGGCATGATCGCGTCGTTTGAATTCACCGACCAGATGGGCAAGACCTTTGCAAGTTCGCAACTGAGGGGTAAGGTCTGGGTGGCCGATTTCTTTTTCACGAATTGTCCCGGCCCTTGTCCACGCATGTCCAATCAGTTGCGCAGAGTGCAGGAAGAGACCGGGAATCTTGCAGGCGTGCATCTGGTCAGCATCAGCGTGGATCCGGATCGGGATACACCGGCAGCTATGGAATCATTTGCCAAGCGCTACCAGGCGAAGCCAGATCGCTGGACCTTTTTGACCGGAGCCAAGGAGCTGATTCGCAAGCTGATGGTTGAATCGTTTTACCTTGGCTTTGCAGATACGATGCAGGAACACTCCACGCGGTTTGTGCTTGTGGATCAGGACATGAAGATCCGTGGATTTTACGACTCCTTCGCCAAAGACAGCATCGACAAGTTGATTGAGGACATCAGGAACTTACATGACCGTACATGATCTACCCGCCGTAAATGCGAGCTTGAATGCGCTGGCAACGATCCTGCTTCTCTATGGCTACAGGCTGATCCGGCAGGGCAGACGGGAGCAACACAAGAAGGTGATGTTGAGTGCGTTTGGCGTCTCGATCGTTTTTCTCATTTGTTATCTCGTTTATCACGCAGAAGTAGGCAGCGTGCCATACAAGGGCACTGGATTGATGCGGACCCTTTATTTCATGATTCTGATTCCGCATGTAATTCTGGCGGCCACTGTACCGATGCTGGCAGGTATCACCTTGTGGTGGGCCTTTCAAGAACGTTTTGACAAGCACCGCAAGATTGCCCGGATTACATTTCCCATCTGGCTTTTTGTATCGGTCACGGGCGTGATTGTTTATTTGATGCTCTATATTTTTTAGGGTTAGCGGGTAAGGCGCCTGGCTAAAGCGAGTGCGCCAATCACTCCAGCACGAGCACCCAGCCTGGCGCGAACGATTTTTGGCAGCGGCGCATAATCGTTCATCTCCTGCTTTGCCGATTGCTGCACCATGCTGATCATCCCGGGCCGTAAAGAAATTCCACCGCCGAGAATCAGGATTTCAGGGGAATAGGCGCAGGTGAGATTGACAGCCATCTGTCCCAGATAGTGGGCCTCCATTGCCCAGGCAAAATGGCTATCTGGAAGTTGTTCTGATTGCTCTACATTCCAGCGTGCGGCCATCGCGGGACCGGCAGCAAGGCCCTCGAGACAATCTCCGTGAACCGGGCAATTGCCTTCAAAAGCATCACCGGCAAAGCGACGTACACGCATGTGGCCGACCTCGGGGTGAAGCAGGCCATGGACCAAGTGCCCGTTGATCATGGCAGCACCACCGATGCCGGTGCCAACTGTGACATAGGCAAAGTGTTTCGAATTTTGAGCTGCACCCCATAGATGTTCACCGAGCGCAGCGCCATTGACATCGGTATCGAGAATGGCCGGACAGCCGAGCACCTTTTCGATGGCCGCCTGAATCTTGAAGCCGCGCCATTCGAGTTTGGGCGTCAAGGGCGCGATACGGCCTTTGGCGATCTGAAGGGGGCCGAAGCAAGCGATCCCCGCCCGCTTCAATTTGCGGCCGGAAAAGAACGCCGCTACTCGGGCAATGGTTTCTTTGGGTGAAGTTGTAGGGATGGCTTCACTGATGTGGATGTCCTGGGGGCTGGTCCCGTAGGCACAGACAAATTTGGTTCCGCCGGCTTCGATTGCTGCGTACATGATGGCACTAACCAATATAAACTTGATTGCTGTATGAAACTTGCAATCTTTCTGTTACCGGTGCTGGGGATGGCGCAAATCCAGCAGAGCTTCGTTTATGAAAAGGCTCCGATTCCGGAGTGCCATGCTTCGACGATTGTAGAGACTGCGCCTGGCGAGTTTTTTGCGTCCTGGTTTGGGGGAAGCCGCGAAGGGGCGAAGGATGTTGCGATCTGGGGCTCGCGATTGAGTGAAGGCAAGTGGGGTGCGCCTGTTGAGATCGCGCGGGAAAAGAACATGTCCACTTACAACCCGGTGGTGTTTCATACCAAGGATAAGAAGCTGTGGCTTTATTACAAGTTTGGCCTCAGTCCGAAGACCTGGAATGGAGCCAAGCTCTCTTCTGTTGACGGAGGCAGAACATGGAGCGAGAAGGAATATCTGCCAGCAGGTCTGTTGGGGCCGATCAAGAATAAGCCTTATGTAATGGCCGATGGAACGATCATTTCAGGTACGAGTGTGGAGAGCGATTTCGCCTGGACTGTCTGGGTGGAGCGCTCCACGGACAATGGCTACAGCTGGACCAAGCACGGGCCCGTTGTTTACCCTGACGAGGCACACGGAATCATCCAGCCCGCAGTGGTTCCGATCGGAAAGACCTTGCGGATGTATATGCGTTCGACGCAAAAGATCGGCTTCATTACGTATTCAGATTCCAAGGACGGCGGGAAAACCTGGTCGAGTGCGAAAATTACGAATCTGCCCAATCCAAATAGCGGCATTGATGCCGTGGCGTTGAAAGATGGGCGCATTGTGCTGATCTACAACCACACGGCGAAGGGGCGATCCCCGCTCAACATTGCGGTGAGTAAAGATGGCGACAAGTGGACCGAGCCGATTGTGCTGGAATCGGAACCGGGCGAGTATTCGTATCCGGCGATCATACAGGCGGCGGACGGCAAGGTGCATGCGACCTGGACCTGGAAGCGGGAACGGGTAAAGCACGCCGTGATTCCGCTGGAGTCATTGCCGAAATAGTTACCAGATGCCGAGCCACTTCCACCAGGCGAAGCCGACTGTAGACCAAATGGTGAGATTGACCAGCGCGCAGCAGAAGCCGACGCGCCACCAGTCTTTCATTTCGACGTAACCCTGGGCGAAGAACATGGGCGCGGGAGTGGTTCCATAATTGGTCAAGCCTGCGGAGAGGCTGGTAAATATTGCGAAGCCAAATGCGGTGAGGCCAGCGGGTGCGCCCTGGGCAATCAATACAGCGACGAAGGCTGGGAACATAGCCAGCATGTGCGCTGTGATACTGGCAAAGGCATAGTGGGCGAAGAAGTAAATCAGCAGGGCGATGAGAAGCAGCGGATACCAGTTCAAACCCGAAAGTGAAGCGCCTACGGCTTTGGCGAATTCAGTTGGAATGCCTGTTGCATTGAGAGCGCGGGCGAGGTTGAGAAGGCCGCCGTACCAGATGAACATATCCCAGGCTGCTTCTTCTTTTCTAACGTCTTCCCAGGTGAGGACGCCGGTGACAAGCAGCGCAATGGCGCCAAGCAGTGCCGGGATGGCGACATCGAAATGATGGATGGACGTGGTTGCCCAGGAAGTGCAGACGCAAACGAAGACGACGCTCATGAGGCGTTCGTGGTTTGACCATGAGCCCATCTTGAGGAGCTCGAGACGGGCGAATTCTGCGGCCTCGGGAGTTTTGGTGATTCCGGGTTTAAAGATCCTGCTAACGAGCCAGGGGACGGCGAGCATGCTTAACAGGCCGGGTACAAGTCCGGCGCGGAACCAGGAGAACCAGTCGATTTCAATGCCGCTGATTTTCGATGCCATTTGCGCGGCGAGCGGGTTGGAGGCCTGACCTGTAAGAAACATAGCAGAACTGATGCAGATGCCCTGGTAGACGCTGGCCATCAGAAAGGAACCGATGAGCGGAGCGGTGACTCCAGGCTTTGATCCGTAAAGCTCGGCAACACCGCGAACAATTGGAAGGATGACGCCGCCGCTGCGGGCTCCGTTGGAAGGAATGATTGTTGCGAGAACCATGTCGCTGAGGCAGAGGGCGTAGCTGATACCGAGGGATGTCTTGCCAAACAAACGAACAAAAAAGAGGGCGGTACGGCGGGCAAGCCCGGTATTGATGAGGGATCGGGAGAGCAGGAAGGCTGCCAGAACGAGCCAGTTGGTGGGGTCGGAATAGCCATCGAGAGACTGCTTGATGGTCAATCCACCCACGAGGCTGGAGAAGACAACAGCAATCAAAACAAGCGCGCCACCGCTGATCGGCTGAAAAATCAGACCGGCTACGGTGGCGGCAAAGAGGGCAAAGAGACGCCAGCCTTCGGGCTGAATTGCGGCAGGGCGAGGCACTGCATAAGCGATGCAGAGATAGATGAGAACCAGGAGCCCCAGGCCCCAGATGCGTTTTGGAATGCGATCCATGCCGCCTCCTCGGTTAGACTGGAGATAGAGCCTAACATCATCTCATGATCTCGATCGTCATTCCGATACACAACGAAGAGCCGTCCATCCTGCCGCTCTACGACAGACTGACCTTGGTGATGGAACGGCTGCAGCGACAATACGAAATCATCTTTGTGGATGACGCATCTACAGATCGCAGCTTTGATCTGCTGGCAAATCTGGTGGAGACGGATGGTCGGCTGAAGGTGATTCGATTGCGAAGAAACTTCGGGCAGACTCCGGCATTACAGGCCGGGTTTGACGAAGCTGCGGGCGAAGTGATTATTTCGATGGATGGCGATTTGCAGCATGACCCCGAGGATATTCCAGCCCTTCTGGAAAAAGTCGAACAGGGCTGGGACATTGCCTCTGGCTGGCGCAAGCACAGGATTGACAATGCGATTACGCGCAAGATTCCTTCGAAGATTGCGAACTGGCTGATGGCGAAGGCATCGGGAATTGAGCTGCATGACTTTGGCACTACCTTCAAGGCATATCGCTCGGAGATTCTGAAGGACATCAATCTTTACGGGGAACTGCATCGTTTTATTCCCGCGCTAGCCAAGCAATATGGCGCGAGAGTAATTGAAGTCCCGATCAAGAATACGCCGCGGGCTGCCGGGGATTCGCATTATGGTTTGAGCCGTACGTTCCGAGTACTGTACGATATTCTGACAATCAAGTTTTTGCTGACTTATTTCACGCGACCGATGCACTTTTTTGGAACGCTTGGCCTGGCGGGAAGCTTTTTCGGCGGCATGATCATGCTCTATCTGCTCATTTACAAATTAACGGGGCACGAGATTGTTGTGGACCACGGCCCGCTGATGATAGCCGGAGCATTGCTGTTGCTGGCCGGAATCATGATGTTCTCAACTGGCATTTTGGGAGAGATGTTGATGCGGACTTACTTTGAGAGTCAGGGACGCCGCATCTATGCAGTGCGAGAAGTGCGATCGAAAAAAGAAGCAGCGGCACCAGAAGCCGCACGCTAGTTCGAAACGTCGAACTTTTCTGACAAAAGTTTTATTGGAGAAGCCAGGCAATCGCGGCGACTCCCACCTGTGTTAGCTTTAAGCTTTTGGCCGTCCGATAAACCCATGCTGCTACCAACAACTTACACAATCACCATTGCCCTCATCTTTTTGTCGATTTTGTGTTGGGGGTTCTGGGCAAGTACATTCAAGAAAAGCCTTTGGCGATTCGAGCTCTACTACATTGATTTTTCACTCGGAACTGTATTGGCAGCCTTGCTGGCTGCATTCACCGTTGGCTCAATGGGCTCTGATATTTCCGTGGAAGACACTTTTCTACTGGTTGGAAAGA
>JANXLY010000359.1 GCA_025354885.1 Acidobacteriota bacterium
GCCGCTCTCGAGGTCCAAGGAGAACTCTACGCTTACGGCAAAGAAGTGAATTTCTCCAAAGTCCTCCCCATCGCCGACCTCCGCACGCAGAACTTATACAAAACCAGCGCCGGCCTGATAGCAATCTCTTTACTTGCAACAACCGAAGAGGCAAAACTCATCGCCAAAACGAAGCCACTTCCTCCGGAATCCGCCCGTTGAACTTCAAACAGAACGAACCCAAATTGAGGCCCAAGCCGCGAGAACAGCGAATCCTCTTCCACGGCCTCTGTCATCCAATCCAAACTAAAGCTCAGTTATGCTTGCAGTTAATGATGGTCAAACAATTCCTCGTTCTTCTGTTCCCACTCGCTCTTGAAAGCCAAACCCTCAGCCAACCCGCCCGCGCCGTAACAGACCCCGGCATCATCACCACTCGTCAGGCCATCACCCCCGCTGGCACGCCCAGCGTCTTCCAGGGTCGCGTCTATGGCGTCACTTGGGCCAGCGACAGCGAGCTCTGGGTCCTCCACGCCTCAGACCTCTACCGCCTCGATTGGCAGAAAAATGAAGTTCGAGAACGCATCCCCCACGGTGGCTCACCCGGTCCGCAAGCCATTCAATTCGATGCTGCAACCAACACCGTTTACGCAGGAAATGCCGCCCGATCCGGCTCCGGTCCCGTCAAAGCCCGCCTTGCCTCACTCAACAACAGCAATCTCCGCCCCATCGCCGAATCGCTCGGCAGCTATCTCCCAGGTGCCATCGCCATCGCCGGCCGTCGTGCCGTCGTTCCTCTCATCTGGGAAAATAAACTTGCCACAATCGATCTTGACTCCGGAGCCGTCCTCCACCACGCAGAAACCGGCATCGCCCCCTTCGCCAGTGTCATCAACTCAACCGCAACCATCGCCTACACCAGCAACCTCGGCGGCCGTCCGCCCAAAGACAAAGACCTCTTCGCTTCCCCCATCCAGAAACCCGGCGAAAAAATCACTGTCGATTCTCGGGGCATCGCATCCACAGGCACGCTCACCCGTATCGATCTCATCACCGGCAAAGCCACCCACAACATTCCCGTCGGCCTTCACCCCACCGGCATGGCCTGGCACCAGCCTTCACATCGTCTCTATGTTGCCAATGGAAACAATGAAAGCGTCAGCGTAGTCGATACCAATTCCAACCTCACCGTCCAGACCATTCCCATCCAACCCTTCTCCGATGCAGTCCGCGGCATCGCTCCCACCGCCATCGCCATCCACCCCGATGGAAAAACTCTCTATGTCGCCTGTGGCGGTATCAACGCCATCGCCGTGATCAACGCATCCACTGGCAAGCTCAACGGACTCATTCCCACCGGCTGGTATCCAAACAGCATCGCCTTCAACCCCACCGCCACTCACATCGCTGTCTCCTCCCTGCTCGGTGCCGGCTCCGCTTGGCGCGACGCTCCCGCCAAACGCTTTGTCCACTCCTACCGTGGCTCCGTCGCCGTCATCCCGACCCCGGATGCCGCTCAGCTCGCCAGCTACACCACCGCCGTCGCCGAAAACAATCACCTCCGCCTCGCCGGCACAGGCGCAGAAACACGCATTGCTAATCGCAACGCCGCTCCGCTCCCCATCCCCTTGCGTTCCGGCGAGCCCTCACCCATCGATCACGTCGTCTACATCGTCAAAGAAAACCGAACCTATGACCAGGTCCTCGGCGACATCACCAAAGGCAACGGCGACCCCTCACTCGTCATGTTCGGCCGCGACGTCACCCCCAACCAGCACAAGATCGCCGATGAGTTTGTCCTCCTCGATAACTTCTACGCGACAGGCGGCAACAGTGCAGATGGCCATCAGTGGCTCACCCAGGCAAACGAAGTCGAATACGCGCTCTGGCCCGGTTATCAAGGCCGCAGCTATCCCTTCGATGGCACCGATCCCATGGCCTATTCTTCCGGCGGCTTCATCTGGGATTACGCGCTAGCCAAGGGAAAGTCGGTCAAAGTCTACGGAGAATACGCCGGCTCCAACAGGGCCCCAGGCAAACCCCGCGCCGAACTTTTGCAGGATTGGAAAAACGGCGCAGATTTCACCAAAAGCTGGAACACCATCGCCCCTATCGAACCACTCAACAAAATCCTCGCCGCCAACTTCCCCGCCTACACCACTGCCATTCCCGATGTCGCTCGCGCCCAGATCTTCCTAACAGATCTCAAGCGGTATGAGCAGGATGGCAAGCTACCCAACCTGATCCTCCTCCAACTCCCCTCAAATCACACAAACGGAGCCACCCCGGGAGCCTCATCCGCAAAAGCCATGGTCGCCGACAACGACCTTGCACTGGGTCAAATTGTCGAGGGCTTGAGCAAGTCGAAATTCTGGCATAAGATGGCAATCTTCGTCGTCGAAGACGATGCCCAAAATGGAGTCGACCATGTCGACGGCCACCGAACCACCGCCTTTGTCGCCAGCCCTTATATCCGCAAAGGCTATGTAGATTCTACTTTCTATTCAAACCAGAGCATTTTGAAGACAATAGAGTTAGTCCTCGGTCTTCCTACCATGTCTATCTTCGATTTGATCGCCAACGACATGCGTGCCGGCTTTACGGCTAAGCCAGACCTCACACCGTTTACAGCAGTCGCAGCAGGCTACGACCTTTTCGAAACGAACCCAAAAGTCAGCGCATTAAAGGGCAAAGCCCGTCAGGCAGCAATCGATTCCGCGAAGATGAACTTCAGCATCCCCGACGCTGCACCCACCGAAAAGCTGAACCGCATCCTCTGGGGCCAGATCAAGGGCTGGAACACTCCCTACCCTGCCATCAAACGCACGGCCTTCTCCCCACTCTCGTTCGACATTGACGACGAAGACCGCGAAGAGCAAAAGCCCAAACGTCATCGGGCTCGATAGACCGTCTTATAAGGTGCGATCAAGGCACCAAGCCCCGCCATACCACCAAGCCCCGCCATACCACCAAGCCCCGCCATACCACCAAGCCCCGCCATACCACCAACCACCGCCACACTCCGGATCGCCCGGCTTTCATCGCCGCTTTCATTTCGCAAGTACTGACCTGGAGTTTGATCCACCGCCACCGCAATTCCAGCGCCAATCGCCGCGCCGATCAATGTATTGCGCAGCCGCCGCTCAGGGCTCCTTACTTCGACGCGCTTCACTTTCGCCCGCTCGATTTCAACTTCCCCGGCAGCACTAACATAGCGAATCGAATCGTCACTTACTTTCTTTAACTCCCCGGATGTCATCGTCCTGTCCTTCTCGTCCACCCGGACCATTTCGCCTGCCTTCAACCCCTTGAGCTCATCCCAGCTCTGGCCAAAAACGGGCACCCCCAGCAATACCAAAAGGCAAAACACATTCTGTCTCATATCTTGTATCGCGCAGGCAATTTGCCAAAAAGCTCAACGAATCTGCGCTGTATGGTGCCTGCCATGCCAGTCCAGGTAACTGAGAAGCCGGTCCAGTTTCACCATCCCCTGTTCAGGATGCAGCATTTCCCGCAGCATGTCTTTATGCGGCCGGGAAGCGATCAGCCGCGCAAGCCGGGCATGCAGCCCTTCGAGAATCCGCAGGCTCTCTTCAACCGGCGCAGTCTTCGCATCCGCCAGCTCCGCCCAGGTGTTCTCATCAAAGGTCTTCACCGCTGGTTGATCTTCAGTCAGTATCAGCCGCACGCGCCCCATCATCACCTGGTGGCCATCGGCCATGTGGTGCACAATTTGCCTTGGCGTCCAGGCACCCGGACGAAGCTCGCGGTCCAGCGCATCCTCCTCCAGCTTCTCGACTGCCGCCCGCAACAGTGCCGGTTGCACCCGAATCCTCTCAATCCGCTGGGCAAGATCCAACTCATTCGCCGGACCCACATAAAGAAAGCGCCCAATCGGATAACGCACATCCCCCTGCGAACCATGCTCGTAAATGCCCCAAAGGTATCCGAACCCCTCGTGATACTCACCTATACATTGGAACCCGCACTTGCCCTCAAAAAACCCGATACTGCGGCTGTTCTTCAGCGGCCAGTGCATGATGCACGCCGTCATCCTGTTCGGCTTCAGTTCCTCAACCATCCGCTCATACATTCGCGCCGCCGCGCCGAGTCCGCGTGCTGTTGGGCTCACTCCAATCTGGTCAATCAACAACGCACTATCGCCAAAGACTCGCCGCTCCACTTCTTCCTCTTCCACATTGCTTGCCGTGCCTCCAGAGTCGTAACTCGTCAACAAAAAGGCAATCACCTTACCATCCAGCTCCGCTACATAACTCGTATCAGTGCCATCGAGCCGATCCGAATATTCTTCAGCGGTTCCGACAAACACCAGATATCCGCGTGACGGATCCGCATCCCCCTCGCGGTACTTTACGCTCTCAGCGATCGACGCCATCGCCACCGCATCTTCTACCCTCGCTTTGCGTATTTGCATCAGTCTTCCTTTCGATTCCAGAATCCCGCCCGCTCATCCTTCACCACCATGCAGGTCGACGAGGCCTTGACCACCAGCTTGCCTGCCTCATCCACAACTTCACATTCCACAAAGCCCGTCGATCGCCCCCGATGAATCACCTTTGCTTCAGCACGCAATCGGCCGGTTTTCGCTGGCCGAAAGAAGTTGATCTTAAGCTCAATCGTCGCCAGTCCCTCGCCCTCTCCGAGCGTTGTCATGAAAGCCATGCCCATCGTCAGATCCGTGAGGTCGCAGAGAATTCCTCCATGGACGGTGCCAAATGGATTCCAGTGCTGCTCTCCCGCTACCAGCGAGCAACTCGCCCTTCCGGCATCGACGCCATCCACTTTCATTCCGACCAGCTTGCACACCGGCATCTCGTTGCCTGCTTCAATCCACCTGCGGATGTCTTCAACCATTTCTGAATTATCGCCTGAAGCATGCAACATTCTTCACTGAAAATCACCAGGCCTTCAGCCGTAGCCTCCGGTTACGTTATAACCTAGACATATGCCACGTAACGAAGAAGGCGAATTCGAGCTCGTGCTCGGCAACCGCCAACTACTCAGTGTTTTCTTCATCGTAGTCGTCCTGCTTGGAGTCTTTTTTGTCATGGGATACATTCTCGGCAAGAACTCCTCTCCGACAACTACAACTGAAGTCGCCAGCGCGCGTAAGCCCGCTGACACAAGTCCGGCGCCAAGCCCCATCATCATTGACAAGACCCCCGGCAAATCAAGCGCTGCAGGACAACCTGTCCCTGAAAAGCCCGTTGCAGTGGAGAGACCTGTAGAAAAGGCCGAGCCTAAGAAGGCCGAACCGAAGAAGGAACAACCGAAGCCTGCTCCTGCCACTTCAGGCGACACCAAAACGGGCGAGCCGCCGAAGGGTAGTTTCTTCCTGCAAGTCGCGGCGGTAGGTCGCGCAGAAGCAGATGTTGTGGCGAAGGTATTGCAAGGCAAAGGCTTCGCAATGTGGATTGCCCCGACAGACAAAGAAAAGATCTTCCGTGTGCTGGTCGGGCCAATTCAGAAATCGGATCAAGGCAAGATTCGCGGTGACATCGAGGCGCTGGGCTTCAAGCCCTTCCCACGCGCCTATTAAGATGAGTTCGATGCTCGTCCAAATCGAAAGGCAGCCTGCACAACGTCGGCTGCCTGATTTCTTGCGCAAGCCGCAGTCTGAGTTCCAGGCTGTTACGGCGCTAAAGCGCGAACTGCGGAGTCTTCATCTCCATACCGTTTGCGAGTCGGCACGCTGCCCCAACATTCATGAATGTTTCTCGCGAGGTGCTGCGACCTTCATGATTCTCGGCAATCTCTGCACCCGGGGCTGCAGCTTCTGCTCTGTCCCCAAGGCAGATCCACGCAAGACCGCATTCGAACTCGATCCTCTCGAACCCGAGAACGTTGCCGCGCAAGCGGCAACCATGCGCTTGCGCTATGTTGTCTTGACCAGTGTCAATCGCGATGAACTGCCCGATGGTGGCTCCACACACTGGGCACTTACAGTCGCTGCCGTCAAGCGGGCTTTGCCCGAAGCGCAGGTTGAAACACTCACACCAGACTTCAATGGCGACAGGGCAGCAGTAGAGCGGGTGCTGGCAGCAGGCCCCGACGTTTACAACCACAACATGGAAACTGTCTCGCGCCTTTACCGGCGTGTGCGGCCACAAGCCGACTATGCACAGAGCCTGCAAGTGTTGCGCTACGCGAAAGAATCACACCCTGAAATCCTCACCAAGTCAGGCCTGATGGTGGGCTTGGGCGAGACGCACGAAGAGGTAAAAGAACTCCTGCGCGACTTGCGATCCGAAGGAATCGCCGACATCGCAACCATTGGGCAATACCTGCAGCCAACCCGCCGCAACCGCGAAGTGGCCCGCTATGTCGAGCCTCAGGAATACGAGGAGTGGCGCGCTTATGGCGAGTCGCTTGGTTTTCGAGCTGTCTTCGCAGGCCCCTTCGTAAGATCCAGTTACATGGCCGATCTGGTCGCGCATGAAGCCACAAGCTAGTTTCTTTCTTGCTGCCGTCACTGGCCTGTTGCTGGTTTTGATCCAGCCGGCACCGGCCCTCACTTTTCTTGCGCCCTTTGCGCTGACACCTCTGCTGATTGCAACTGCAGATGAGGCATCGGTGAAGCAGCGCTTCCTGTTCGGATGGCTGGCTGGCATTCTGCAATGGGGCGGAACCTGTTACTGGATCCGCGACACTCTCGCGCAGCATGGCGGCATGCCTGGCTGGCTCGCAACCTTGCTGTTCGTGTTGTTCGCCCTCGCCAAGGGCCTTCATCTCGGGCTCTTCTCAGCGCTCTCGGGCTATCTGTTCGGACTGCGCTGGGCTGCGCCCATTGTGGCCTTGCTCTGGGTTGGGCTTGAGCGAACGCATGCCGAGTTAGGCTTCACCTGGCTCCTGCTTGGCAATGCAGGGTCAGAGATGGGCATCCCGATGCGTTTGGCTCCGCTTGCAGGCGTCTACGGAGTAAGTTTTGTTCTGGCCCTTTTGAGCTCCACAGTAGCGGCCTGGTATCTGCGCAAGGAACGCCTGCAGTTGCTCTGGTGCGTGCCGCTGCTTGCTCTCTACCTGTTCCCTTCCCTGCCCGATGTGAAGGCTGGAGACATGAACGCATTGGTGGTGCAGCCCAACATCCCCGAAGTCGAACGCTTGAGTGGAGAGCAACTACATGATCTTTATGACAAGCTCGCGCGGATTACTCTAGCTGGAAGCCTGGACCATTCGCGACTCAAGCCGTCACTGCTGCTCTGGCCAGAAGTTCCGGCAAGCCTCTACTATGAAACGGACCCTGCTTTCCGCAGCCAGGTAGCCAGCCTTGCGCGCCTGAGTGAAGCGCCCTTCCTGTTCGGGACAGTTCGTTTTGATGCTAATGGCAATCCGTTCAACACCGCGCAGTTACTCACCGCGACTGGTGACCCGGCAGGCACTTACGACAAGATGAACCTGGTGCCATTTGGAGAGTATGTGCCGCCAGTCTTCAACGCGATTGTGGGCAAAGTTTCGCAAGAGGCGGGCACCTTTCAACCCGGTACAGCAATCCAGGTTTTTCCGACTCCCGCCGGTAAGCTGGGTGTGTTCATCTGCTATGAAGCCGCCTTTCCACATCATGTTCGGGCCATCACCAATCAGGGTGCCGAGGTGTTGGTCAACCTGAGCAATGATGGATATTTTGGACGTTCAGCGGCCCGGCCGCAGCATCTGCTGCTGGCCAGAATGAGGTCGGCCGAGAATGCGCGCTGGCAACTTCGCTCCACCAATGATGGCTTTACCGCGAGTATCGATCCGGCAGGCCGCGTGATCGACGAATTCACTCCTTACCGGTTGATGCAAGGAAGGCTGCAATACGCAACTGGTTTTGTTTCAACTCTGTACACACGGACCGGCGATATCTTCGCCTGGGGCGCTCTCGTGACTGGATTGCTGCTGAGCCTGTGGGTCAAAATTCGAGGTTAGCGAAGAGCTGAATCTGCCGGGCTGGCAGCACTTCAAAGGTGCGCGTGAAGCTGCTTCCGGTGAGATAGGCAGAGACGCGGGCGTAGTTGGTGTGATTGAGGAGATTGAAGCTCTCGACACCGATCAGCCACTTGGCGCGTTCCGCAAAGACCGGAATGGTCTTGAAAAAGCGCAAATCCACAGAGCGCGAAGTGGGCGTGTAGAGCGTGTTGCGGCCCCATCCTGGAGGTCTTGCACTGAGAGGGTAGGCGAGGCTGCCGTAGGCATCACCGGGAAGTAAGGGGTTCAGCGGGCGACCGCTGCCGTAGCTGAAGTTGGGGGCAAGGGTGAGTTTCCAGCCAAGGTCGAAGAGGCCGCTTAAGGCGATGCGGTGCAACTGGTGTTGCCGGGATAGCGCCCAATCGAGACGGGTGTTGGCAGGGTTGAGAGGGTTCTCATCAAAGTCGCTGGCGTCATCGCGTGTGCGGCCTGCGGTGTAGCTTGCGAGATAAGTAATGTTACCAGCACGGCGATTCAAGGTAATCGTGGCACCCTGATAGCGTGATTGTGCGGATTGCTCCAGCACGAAGCTGCGGGTGCGGGCGAGGTGGATGCCGCGCACGAGGTTTGCTTCGAGGCTTAGCGTTGTATCTTTGTCGATCTTGCGCTCAAAGCCAAAGGTATTCTTGAACGAGTAAGTGGTGTCCATGCGCGAGGCAGCGGTGTAGCGGTAGGGGCCGTTACCATTGATGGTAAGCGTCGCGCGAAGGACAGCATCGGCGAGGAAGCCGAGCGGATAGCGATCATAAAAGAAGCCAGTACCGGCTCGGAAGACCCAACTCGAATTGCCACCAGGATGCCAGGCAATTCCGAGTCGAGGTGAGAAATTGAGAGGTGAATTAGGGATTGGCTGCGGGAGCCTTTGTTGATCCAGCCGGAAACCTGATTCGATGGTCAGGCCACGGTGTAGCTGCCAACGGTCCTGAACATAAAAGCCGAGCGGGAGCGTTGTCATTCGAGCTCTCGGGTCGCCACTGCTCAGTATGCTGAGGCTCGTCCGGTCGGCTAGGTAGTCAACATAGGAGGGATAGATTGAAATGCCATTGAAGCGCTGGGAGAAGCGGCCATCGAGGCGCACCTGATGGAGGCTGGCACCGATGCCGAAGACATGACGGCCCGCAACAATGGTGAGGCCATCATTGAGTTCATAATGATCCTCGGTGCGCTGCTGATTCAGCCGGTAGCCTTCGCCAATCGTGATCAGGCCAGGGATCTCAAACATGCGGCCATAAGAGTTTGGAGTGAGGACGGTTTCGCGTCGCGAGGCCTGACCACGAAGGTCGTTCACGATACGTGCGTTGCCGACCCAAAGCCAATCGCCCACAAAGGAATGGTCGCTGATGCGGGAAGAGCCACGCGAAGACTGGTCGGTGAAGTTCTCGCCAGCCTGCACATCGCCTTCAATGCGGCCTCGTGAGTAGGCATAGCGCAGGGTGAGATTGTTGCGTGGGGTGAGGATCTGGTTCACTTTGAGGCTGGTGTAATTCTCGACATCACGGGACTTGAATAGACCTCTGGTGAGGGTTGGCCCCGCGCCAAGGCGAGGGAGAAAGCGAGAGGGTGTATCGCTCCATTCTTCGGTGTCTTCCCAGGCTTGCTCAACGGCAGTAGAGAAGAAGCCGCGGTCTCGGCGATAGGGGCCATTGAGGCTTGTGCCGGGCTGGTAGCGGCGAGCGCGTGGTTTTTGGCTCGCTTGTGACTCAGCGTTGCGCGCATTGAATTTTTCGTTCTGGGCAAAAGAAGTGAAATCTCCATGCCAGATGTTGGTGCCGGAATGGGTGACGACGTTAACGATGCCGCCAGCGGCGCCGCCAAATTCAGGAGACATGCTGGTGCCGGCGACACGGACTTCCTGCACCATCTCGAGGCCGATGGCAACACGGTTCGAGCCCGTAGTTTCATCGCGATTATCGACTCCGTCAATCGAGATGCTGTTGTTGCGGCCACGCATGCCCGCAAAGACAAAGCCGGAATCGTTGGCCGGGTTGCGAGTAGCGGCGGCGCTGCGAGCAGTATTTGCGCCGTTAGAAGGATTGAAGCCGGGAGCATTAAAAACGAAGTTGAGGTAGTTGCGACCGGCGGCGGGAGATTCTTCGATACGGTCGTTGCCGAGGGCTACGCTCGAGTTGGAGGCAGCGCTCTGCAGGCTGTCCACTGATTCGTTCACTTCAAGCGATTCTGCAAGTGTTGCAGGGCGAAGGACGATGCGCTGAGAACTGATCTGACCGAGGCTGACTTGCAACTCCGAAAGGCGATAGACGGCAAAGCCCGGTGCCTCGATCTGGAGCGAGTAGTCGCCGATGGCGATGCTGCGGAAGAGAAAGTTGCCACGGCTGTCGCTTTCGAGAGAGCGGGTCTGGCCGGTGGCAACACTCGACAGCCTGACTTGCGCGGCCGGCACGGGGGCACCGGAGCCATCGAGAATCAAGCCACGAACTTCACCGGTGGAGGCACTCTGAGCCCAAGCGGAAATGGGCATCAAGAGAACGAACAAAATAGCAGTCACTACAACCCAAGTGTCTCATTCCTCCTGTACACAGATCGCGGATGATGAAAGGAATCGCCCATGGCAATGATCCTAAAAACGGCGGTTTGAAGTCTCAAGCGATAGCGGGAAGGCGGACTTTAGGGCCCATTCTTTCGTAGAAGCGTTTGAAGATGAGTCTTAACAGCAGAGCCCATCGCTTGGGCTGGACAAACTGCTCCGCATCTTG
>JANXLY010000361.1 GCA_025354885.1 Acidobacteriota bacterium
CTTCGCCCCCAAGGCCAAATCCGTCATTCAACTCTTCATGAATGGTGGCCCAAGCCAAGTCGATCTCTTCGACCCCAAACCAACCCTCACCCGCCTTGCCGGCACTGCGCCCAGTCGCGAGCTAAGCTTTGCTATCTCCAACGGCGACAAGCCCGGCACTCTGATGCCCAGCCCCTTTGAGTTCAAACACGTCGGTAAATCCGGTCTCCAGCTTTCAAGCGCACTCCCTCACTTGGCCAACCACGCCGACGAAATCACCGTGATCCGCTCTATGTACGGCGAACACGCCAACCACGAGCCAGCGCTTTTCCTCATGCATTCCGGCCGCACCATTGCCAGCCGTCCCGCAATTGGCTCCTGGCTCGCCTACGGCCTCGGAACCGAGAATCAGAATCTCCCTGCTTACGTCGTTCTCGACGACCCCAAAGGCCTCCCCATCAACGGCATTTCCAACTGGCAATCCGCCTGGCTCCCCCCCATCTACCAGGGCACGCGATTTCGCGCCGAGGGCCCTCCGGTCCTCAACCTCGAACCGCGCAAAGAAATGTCCGCGCCTCTTGTACAAGCCGAGCGAAGCCTCCTCGCAAAACTCGATGCCGCCCACCGTAATCAGCGCCCCTATCAGCCGGAACTCGACGCCCGCATCTCCAGTTACGAACTTGCTGCCCGCATGCAGATGGCTGCTTCCGACGCTCTCGACGTGAACCAGGAGACAGAAGCCACTCGTGAAGCCTATGGCCTCAACGACACGGCCACCGCCTCTTACGGCAAACGCTGCCTCATGGCCAGACGTCTTGTCGAACGCGGCGTCCGCTGCGTCCAGCTCTACATTGAAAGTCAGATTTTCGATTCCCACGACAAACTCGAAGCCGGCCTCGGTTACGCCTGCAAAAAAACCGACAAACCCGTCGCTGCTCTCTTAAACGACCTCAAGCAACGCGGCTTGCTCGATTCCACTCTCGTAGTCTGGGGCGGGGAATTCGGCCGCCTCCCTATCTCGCAAGGTTCCGACAAAGGCGCAGGCCGCGACCATGGTCCCAACGGCTTCTCAGTCTGGATGGCAGGTGGCGGTGTAAAGCGCGGGCACGTACACGGTGCCACGGATGACATCGGCTTCAAGGCTGAACAGGACAAAGTCAGCGTCCATGACTTCCACGCCACCATCCTCCACCTCATGGGCATGAATCACAGAGACTTGGTCTATGAACGCCATGGCCTGCAGGAACGCCTCACCGATCAGTTCCCGGCCCGCGTAGTCAGCGAGATCCTTGCCTAAATGCGCCGCCGCCACTTCCTCACACTCACAAAGTCTGCTCTCGGAGGAATTCTCGTCCACTCCCTGTCTGCGCAATCCGCCGACGCCATCCGCATCCCTCTGCGTTTCTTCACCGAAGAAGAAGGCCTCGCTGCCGCTGCAGCCGTCGCCAGAATCTTCCCGACGGACGAGTCCGGCCCAGGTGCCACCGAGGCGGGAGTCGCAATCTACATCGACCGCCAACTGGCCGGCCCCTATGGCCGTGATCGCTATCGATACACTCTCGGCCCCTTCGAGGAAGGTACTCCCCAACAGGGCTACCAGGGCAAAGCCACCCCGCGTGAAATCTATCGCGAAGGCCTCAAATCACTCAAAGGTCTGGCCGCTCTGTCCCCATCCGAGCAGGACGAAAAACTCCGCTCCATCGAGTCCACCTTGTTCTTTCGTCTCCTGCGTCAGCACACAATGGAAGGGATGTTTTCCGATCCCATGCACGGCGGCAATCGCAACCTCATTGGCTGGCAGTTGATCGGTTTCCCTGGTCCCTACATGAGTTGGTCAAAAGACATCGATCAGCACTTTGGTGAAAGCTTCCGGGCCAAACCACAATCCCTCTCGCAGATCCTCAACCGAACCGTCAAGCCCTGGGAGGAAGTAGAACCATGACAACTCTCCCGCAAACCGATGTCGTCATCATCGGTGGAGGCTGGTCCGGCCTCCTCATGGCCAAGGAACTCGGCTCCAAAACCAGCATGAATATTACGGTTCTGGAGCGGGGCAGGCACAGAAAGACAGCCGAATACATCGAAGGCATGGACGAGCTCGACTACGCTCTCCGCTACCGCATGATGCAGGATGTCGCGAAAGAGACAGTCACCTTTCGCAACACGATCAAAGACAAATCTCTTCCTGTCCGCCAGTTCGGTGGCTTCTTTCCAGGCGATGGCCTGGGCGGTGCCGGCGAACACTGGAACGGGCAGACTCCCCGCTTTCCTGCTGACATCTTTGAACTCCTCAAAGCCACCACCGAACGCTACGGAAAGAAACGTCTCCCCGAAAATCACTCCATCCAGGATTGGGGCATCACTTACAACGACCTCGAGCCTTATTACACAAAAGCGGAACAACTACTCGGTATCTCAGGGGATTCACACCCACCCTTTGGCGGTCCGCGCTCGGCCCCCTATCCAACGCCTCCGATCAAGCAGACTTACTTCGGCAAACTCTTTGAAGATGCCGCCCGCAGCCTTGGCTATCACCCACACCCCACACCCTGCGCCAATCTAAGCCAGACCTTTCGCAACCCCGACGGCGTCATCCGGCCAGCCTGCCAGTATTGCGGTTTTTGCGAACGCTTCGGCTGCATGGTTGGCGCCAAAGCGCAGCCCACCAATACGCTAATGCCCGTCATCAATAAGTTGAAAAACGTGAGCATCCGCACCAACACCCAGGTGCGTCAAATCTTGACCAAAGACGGCAAAGCTACCGGCGTTAGCTTCGTCGGTGCAAAAGGCCAGGAATTCTTTCAGCCCGCCGCGCTAGTGATTCTCGCCAGTTGGACCCTCAACAACACACGCCTCCTTCTGATGTCCAGGATCGGCAACCACAACACCGGTCGAAACCTGACTCACCAGGTAATTGGCGCTGGCGCAACTCTATTCTTCGACAAGCCTCTCAACCGCTTCATGGGCTCCGGCAGTGCGAACATCACCGTCAGCGATTTCGACGCCGATTACTTCGATCATTCGAATCTAGACTTCATTCGCGGCGCTTACATCAGCAGCCCGTCTTATGGTGCCCGGCCCATTGCCAACTTTGGCGCTGTCCCTCCCAATATCAAATCGAATTGGGGTTCCGATTGGAAGAAGGCCGCAATCGAAGCTTACGACCGAAGCTCCAGGATCGGTTGTTCCGGCGAACACATTGCCTACAAAACGAATTTCATGGATCTCGATCCCACCTATCAGGACCATCTCGGCGACCCGCTCCTACGACTCACCCTCGACTGGAACGACAATGAAACGAAGATCAACAACTTCATCACTGAAAAGATTCTTGGCATCGGCAGAGCCATGGGCGCAACGCACGTGGTCAGCAACGGCCCACTCAAGCGTTATGACGTTATGAGTTACAAAACAACACATGTTCAAGGCGGCACGATCATGGGAGCTTCGCCAGAAACTTCCGTTGTGAACCCGAATCTCCAGCACTGGCAAGTACCCAACTTGTATGTCCTGGGTGCATCCACTTTTCCGCAAAATGCTTCTGGCAATCCCACGCTAACGGTCCTCGCTCAAACCCTTCGTACCGCCGCTGCCATCATCGGCTCGAAGGCCGCTCCATCCCCGAACGCCTGATGTAGGGCCCCTGTACTCCTGCCGGCAAAATCGTTTGTCGATCTGTTTGCGCTCCAAGCAATTGATCACTTGTCAACTCGCGAGCATTCAGAAGATTCGCTCCCCGCAGGTCTGTGCCTCTCAGCTTGGCTCCCTCAAACCTGGCATTCTCGAGATTCGCCCGATAGAGCACGGTGGTCTCCAGTTTTGCATCCCTGAAGCTGGCCCCATAAAGCTGCGCGCCATCAAATTGACTCTGGCTCAGATCAGCAGAATTGAATTTCGCATAGGGTAGTTCTGCCCGGGAGAAATCGCAATGCGTCATTTTTGCACTCGTAAAATTCGCTCGTTCTCCCTCTGCCGCATAGAAACGGCAGAAGCCGAAAACGGATCGCGTCAGGTTTACTTCCTTCAGAACAGCAGCAGTCAAATTACATTCCGACCATTGCGATTGCTGCCCACTTGCCTGTGTGAAATCGACATGATCGCAAAGACACTTCCGCAGCCTTCCTGATTGCATCTGCGCCTGTTTCAAAGTCGAGTACGAAAAATCAGTATCGCCAATCGATGTATCGGAAAAAGTCGCAGAACTCAAAAACGCACCAATGAATACGGCATTCTCAATCCGCGCACCCATAAATTCAGCGCTCGTCAAAATGGCGCGGCGAAAGTCGCAATAAGAAAGATCTGCAAGATTAAACCTGCACTGTGCCAGGTCGGCTTCTAGAAACGAAGAACACGATAGCAGTGCCGCTCGAAGATCGGCCTTGTCAATCCGGATTTCATTCCAGCAACTTCGTTCTGCCTGAAGGCGCACTCCAGCAGCTTGCTCATCAAGCCACATTTTGTGTAAGCCAAGTCGATGCGCCAGGCCAGCAATCGAGCCTATCCCGGAGCTTGTGGAGAATGCCATGAAGGATTGGGTCTGTACTTCTTATCGGCTAAGCCAGATGCACTCTTAGCGTTGATTCTAAGCCGCCAGGCTTCCTTCAGGCCTTCATCAGCTTCCGCAAGTACTCCAGGTTGCGACTGGCATCGGCCATCACATCGCCAGACGGCGCTGTGGTCTCCAGATTGCCGAATCCCTCAAAGCGGATGTCATCGATCGCCCGCAACACTTCAGGCACATTCACCTGGCCTTCACCGAGATAACCTTTGTCCTTGATGTGGAACATGCAAATGCGTTCACGGCCCAGATCGCGAATCTCCTGCGGGACGTCATAGCCGTTGTAAGTCGAGTTGCCCACGTCGTACCAGATCTGGAATGCCTTCGATTTGACCCGATCCATGGCGTAACGGTTGTCGGCGCCGGAACTTGTGTTTTCGAAGCCGAGGATGATACCCGCGCGCTCGGCCTCGGGCGCAAGCTCACGGAGTGCGTCGATGGTGCGGTCGAGCTCTGGCCGCAGCAGCACCTGACACTTGCCGAAAAAGACCAGCATCAGAACGGGGGAGTTGAGGGCCTTGGTAATCGCAATGCCTTTGCGCACCCAAAGCATCGCATTCTCATTGTCCTTGAGGCAATCCGCATGGAGCATGTCGATGTAGGTGGAGTTCAGCGGAATGCCATGTTCGGTAGAGGCAGCGCGCAATAATGCCTGCCGGGCAGGGTCTTCCAAGGGAAGCGTTGTTCCGTCGACAGAACGGCCGAGGGTAACCTGAACACCAGCCAGTCCCAGTTTCTTCGCCATGGCAACAGCTTCAGGCTTACCCTGAAGACGAAAAACTCCATCCATTGTCCCGATCTTGAGGCCGGCGGGCTTGGCACCGAGAAGCAGGCCGCTTGTGCCGGCTGCGGCAGTCTGAAGAAACGATTTGCGAGTCAGCAAAAAGGCCTCCTGTAAAGTATGAATTTGGCCAGGCTGTCGAGTTCGGCAACAGGCATGAAAGCAGTATATAAGCAATCGCCTCTCACTACCTGTCAGCGCTACAGTCAGCGAAACGATCAGTTGCACCCGCCGATCGAGGCTTCGTGTAAATTGCTTCCAAATGGGAGTCGCAACTGTTGGAGATGAACAGGGATCTCTGCAAAAAGCGATCTTCAAAAAATGTGGACCAGGATCGGAAGCCCATTGATTTGCTTCTCACCGATTTCAGGTTCGCGAGGATCATTTACATTCTTTGCATCCGAAGTTGTATGATGAGCGGCATGGCAGCCAAATTTGAAGTCAAAAAAACAAAGACTGGCTTTGTGTTTAACCTGAAGGCCCCGAACGGAAAGTACATTTTGACCAGTGAAGTGTATGAAGAAAAGCGCAGCGCCATCAAAGGCGTAGAAAGTGTCCAGAAGAACTCCGGCAGTGAACATCAGTATGACTTGCGGCACTCAAAAAAGCACGAGCCTTATTTCGTCCTGCTTGCGAAAAATGGGGAAGTGATCGGAAAGAGCGAAATGTACAAGAGTATGAAGGGCTGCCGCGGCGGCATTGCTTCCTGCATCAAGTTCGGTCCGGCGGCTCGTATCGAAGACTTAAATAGTACAACCTAAGCAGCCGAAGCGAACAATCTATGCCAACGCATTCCGCAGCTTAACACCGGCTAGGATTTCAATGCGTCGAAGCCTTCTACGGGATCTGTATCGATGCCAGCACTTACTCAGCCTGTTACTGCACTGCCCAATTTCCATTCTTGCGGCGTAGCGCGCCAACGGCAATGGCGGTCGTCCAGCCGTAATCGCATACGGACTCGCCATTTTGATGTCCCTCGTCGCCATTGCCAACGCAAATACCGCCCCCATGACAGAAGCCCCGATAGCAAAAAGTTGGTTGATCCTAAAAACGGCGGTTTGAAGTCTCAAGCGATAGCGGGAAGGCGGACTTTAGGGCCCATTCTTTCGTAGAAGCGTTTGAAGATGAGTCTTAACAGCAGAGCCCATCGCTTGGGCTGGACAAACTGCTCCGCATCTTG
>JANXLY010000364.1 GCA_025354885.1 Acidobacteriota bacterium
CAAGATGCGGAGCAGTTTGTCCAGCCCAAGCGATGGGCTCTGCTGTTAAGACTCATCTTCAAACGCTTCTACGAAAGAATGGGCCCTAAAGTCCGCCTTCCCGCTATCGCTTGAGACTTCAAACCGCCGTTTTTAGGATAATGGAACGTCATGCTCTCCAAGTTAGTCGTTTTATTATTGTCGTTAGTAAGCAGCTTTTTACTATCGGCCCAAGACGCCCCCGTTTCTAAGCTTCATCCTGCTTTGAAGAAGATCGAGGCGAATCAGAAAATCTCTGTAATTATTTGGGGTAAAGGTCAGGCAGATGTCAGTTCAATTCATCGAGAATTAGAGTGGCAGAAGAGCTTGGTAGATCGTCTTGATGTTGAGTTGGGCGCACGGCGCAAAAGGCTGGACATTGCGGTAGCGAGGCCGCAGGATATTGAGAAGCAACGGGATCAAGCGCTCATTGCTTACAGACGGGAAGTGGCTCGAAGAGTAGACGAGGAGTTGCAGCCCGGCCGAACGGCTCTGAAAGGGTATTTGCAATCGATCGGGATTCAAGATCCAAGTCCGTTGCCGCTTGTAAATGCCTGGGGTGCCGAGGTGGATGGCGGATTACTTAGCGTGCTGGAGTCGAGCGTGGAGGTTTCTTATGTGAGTCCTAACTTACCGATGAAACTTCAGCTTTACAGGAGTTCTGTGGCTACAGGGGCGCCAGCGTTTTGGGAAGCGGGACTTTTTGGAGGAGGAGAATCAATCGCGATTATCGATTCCGGGATCGATCCGAATCATCCAATGTTTGCGGGATTGGAGATTGAGGCGAAGGTCTTTGGCCGAAATGGCTCACAGAATCCTTGTCTTGCTGACGATCCAAACTCGAGTTTTGACTATCACGGACACGGCACACATGTCGCATCTATTGCGGCTGGCAGACCTTATCAGTGGAGCGATACCTGGTTTGCAGGGGTGGCACCGGGAATTGGGAAACTGTACGCATTGAAAGTGGGCTTTCGATCTGTCCGGCGGGCTGGATCCGGTTGCGAGGATGGTTGGCCTATTGACACCCGTGACTGGGTGGATGCGTTGGCTTGGTTGGGCAGTGAGACTGCCACCCGGATTGTGAACATGAGCTTGGGCGGGCTTCCAGACAACTTGCAAGTCGATAATACAAACGATCTTTTTTTTGGACCATTTTACATCTCTATATCCAGATTTGAGTATTGTGGTGGCTGCGGGGAATGATGGAGTGGATAATTATAAGAATTTAAGGCCTCCCGGCACGGTTGGGACGCCGGGTAATGCATTCAACATCCTATCGGTGGCAAACTACGATATCGAAAATAAAGAGATAGCGGTCGATAGTAGCAAAGGCCCTACCAATACGGGGCGTCGAAAGCCTGATCTGGCAGCACCTGGCTCGCGAATCTGGGCAGCGAAGGCAAGTACGTCCGATCTTGTCAACTACAGCGGCACAAGCATGGCTGCACCGCATGTCGTCGGCGCAGTTGCGCTGATGCGGCAAGGTGGGAACTTGAGCCCGGAACAGATCAGGGCGATCTTACTGAACACGGCAAGTGGATCGGGGTGGAGAGGGGATTCGGGCTAGGGGGTGATGGACCTTAAAGTTGCATACGCCCAAAAGGACTTTACGCGCCAAGGCACCTTTGAGGGTAGAGCCAATGCGGCCGGTACGCATCTCTATCTCTGGCGGCCTGCCGAATCTAAATGGGCAACCATCGCCTGGTGTCGGTTTGTCGATTTACGCGCGGACAGCTTCACTTTTGACGCGATTCCGGATCGGCTGGCGCTCACGGCCTATTCGGCTTCGACAGGGCTGATGAATCGCGACTCCAGTGTGAGTGGCCAGAATGTGCAGCAGATTCAGGCAACCCTTAACGAGCCAATGATCCTGAGAGTTGCTGCACTCTCAAAGCAATACCAGGGACGTGGACGAAACCTGAGCTATGGCTTGGCGCACTCTGGCGGGACACTAGAGCAATTGAATGGACCCAGCCTTTCCGTGGCCTGCCAAGCACCGGGCGGGACGATTACGGCGAGTAGCAGCGTGCGAATCGAATGCACAGCTTGGAATAACGGCGACATGATTGCCATCAATCCGCGTATCCAACTATGGACCGCTGCCGGAGCTTTGGTATCTACTGTCACGATGCCGAGTCTTGTGGCCGGGCAAGCGGCGACTGCGTCCATGAACTGGACCACACCGGCAACCGGCGGTACGGCGAAGCTGAATGCGCAAATTTTCTCCGATTCTTTTGGTATCAGCAGTTCGAACCAAGGCAGTTTGAGTATTGAGGTGACAGCCCCCTTCGTGCCTTTTCGCGTGAAGGGCTTTTACATTTCACAATCTTTGCCAACAGGCTGCAATGTGCCTGTCGCAAACTCAAGCGTGAGCGCGGCTGTCGCGAACGTTTATGCGTGGGCTTCAGTGGATGGCGTCAACACCGGTGATGCGCCGATCATCGACTTCATTGCGCCCAACGGTTCGATTTATGCGAGTTATCCGCAGGGCAGAAGTACTTCGCCTGGAAGTTTTTGTTTGAGTCAGGGCTTACAGATTGCAGGTAGTGCAGCGGCGAGTATGCCGGGAACCTGGAGTGCCCGTTTGCGCTGGAACAACAGCGTCGTTGCAACGAACAACTTCATTCTTATAGCCGTGCCGACAGTGAAGTTCGCCGTACGCGATCTGGTGGTTACGCTGAACGTTCTGTCCAATTGCGCTACGCCGGTTACGACAAACTTCGTCAGCGTGAGCGCAGCGACAGTGAATGGATGGTTTTTTGTCGATGGGGCGAACACCGGCGACGTGGGAGTGCTTGAGTTTCTAAGCCCCGACGGGCGCTGTTTAGCAGCATGTCCATGGGTGGGATTCCCTCTGCTGGCAGTTGGTGCGGGAGTAGACCCTTGCAGATTGCAGGAGGTGGAGCGGCAAGCCGTCCTGGCATGTGGAATCTGCGATTGCGCTGGAACGGTGTAGTTGTGGCAACGAAGACATTTGAATTGTCGCCTGTGAAGATCGACCAAGTCGTAATAACTTCGTACTTGAGCGATTCGGTGCAAGGATGTCCGGTGCCTCAGGCAAACACAGCCTTCAGCACGTCATCCGTTTATGCAGGGATCTTCTTTTCGTTAAGCGGCCTTTCGACAGGAGACCGAGTAGAAGCCCGATGGGAAAGCCCGTCAGGCTGGACCTACCGAACAGAATCCTTCACGCCCTTGAGTGGGCCGGGATCGTGGTGTTTTAGAGACTGGATTCTGATAGCAGGGGCGGGTGCCGCAACGCTGCCCGGAGAATGGAATGCCGTTGGTGTTGTGAATGGCAAAACGGTTTTCAGGGTGCCTTTCACAATTCGCTAGAAGCGCGTTGCGATTCGACTAAAGAGGCGTGTCGGTCGAATCTTCCGGGTCGGTGGCAATGAGACCCTCAGCGGCTGCGGCATCGCAAAGAAGCGTGTCGGAGCAGACAAAAGTGACGAAAGTTTGACTGGCTAAAGCAGTGCGCTGGATGGCGAGGCAGGAAGCAAGCTGGACTGCATCGTAAGCTCGAAGCCCGTGTTTCTCCAGCAAAATGCAAGCGTGATCGAGGAGTAAATCCGAGACAGGTTGTCGGACAAAACGGGACTTCCAGTGGTTTTCGAGGAGTTGCATTGCAAGTTCGGAATCTTGCCTTGATATTTCGTTTCTTCGTAGTTTGCGGGTGAGTGCAGAACGGATTTCAAGACGGGTGAGTACAGATGTAGCAATCTGGTTGGCGGCGCTGGAAGCGGCGATTCGAATGACCTGCTCGGTGCCTGGCTCTTGTACATAGAGCTTCACCATTGAAGATGAGTCGAAATAGTAAAGCGCCATCGCTAGCGACGATCTCTGAGGATCACGCGCGATGCGGGTTCACCTGTTTGGCGAATCGGCCGGAATTCGGCGATTTCCTTGGAGGGAGTTGCCTTGAGAATCGCCTCGACGGCTGGATGCTGACGATTCAGCTTGATCGTGGTAACGGGGAATTCAACATTCCGGGGGTTGGGCACCTTCCCAGTCTCGATCCATCCTTGCGCAATCAGTGATTCGAAAAGTGTCCGTCGGAGGATGTCGTTTCGCACCCAGGGATGCCTGAGTTGAGTGAGGAAATCATCCCTGAAGAAGTTCAAACCGATAAACTCGTGATCGCCTTCTTCAGCAGAACTGAGAGCCAAGACTAACTCCTCGCACTGGACACGTGAAGTTGGAGGCTCAGACGCGGCGACTTGAGTGTTCGCGAAATCAGAAGGCTCGCAATCGGAGGTATCGGCGGCAGGCTCAAAAGACCATACGATCCTGTCTGTTCTTGGATCGAAACTCTCAATGCTCGCGTCTGCTCTCTTCTTGCGAAGCTGTCGCGGGTTTGACTTGGTGGCACTATTCAATTCGAGTTTTGGAATATACCCGGGAGGGATCAGAAGAGAATTGAAAGCAGCAAGACGAATTGGATTCTCCCTGATTAATTCCTGCAATAGCTTCGATAATTCTACTTGAGCTGCCTGTATGTTCATGGATTGGCCAAACATTATAGATTTACGGCGCCAATCCACCTAAGATTCAAAGATAGCGCCGATATCTCAAAGTAGCTCTTTAGCGACGTGCAGTCAATTCGGAATATCGTCGATATTCCGAATTGCAGGTTTGAAACCGTTAGAGTAGCGAGTCGCGGCGTTGCTTTTCGAGGAGTTTGACGATCTGGCCGACGTTTTGGGCTTTGTCGCGGTCGAGGACGAGGAGTGCGTCGGGGGTGTCGACAACGACCAGGTTCTTGACGCCCAATAGCGCAACAAGTTTGCCCGGTGCGTCGACGTAGTTGCCGGTGCTTTCGTTGAAGATCGCTTCGCCACGACTGGCGTTGCCATCAGCATCGTGCTTTTGGAGATCGTAGACGGCATTCCAGGAACCGACGTCGTTCCAGCCAAATTCCGGAGCGGGGACGCCGAGGATGCCGGGCTCTTTTTCAAGCACGGCATAATCGATCGAGATGTCTTCGCAGAGGGGGAAGACGCGGCCGAGTTCAGGGAAGAATTCCGGGCTGAGGAAGGGGGGAAGACTCTGGATGAGCTTTGCGGTTTTAGGGAGATGTTTGTTGAGGGCGTCGAGCAGGCGAGAGGCCTTCCAGAAGAACATGCCGGCGTTCCAGCAATAGTTGCCGGACTTCAGGAATTTTTTGGCGGTGGCTAGATCGGGCTTTTCACAGAAGCGGGAGATGCCGACCGTCTCGAGGCTGCCGAGGGTTGCCTTCTTGGGGAATTCGATGTAGCCGTAACCCGTTTCGGGGTAGCGGGGCTTGATGCCAAGGACTACCATTTCACCCTGGGATGCGGCGCGAAAAGCGGGTCGAACGGCGCGCAGGTAGATGGCAGGGCGCGAGATGATGTGGTCTGCCGGAAAGATGCCCAAGACTGCGCCGGGGTCAAGCGAATGGAGCATGTGGCAGGCGAGTCCAATGGCGGGGGCGGTGTTTCGTTGGGCTGGTTCGGCGATGATCTGGCGCTTGGGAACTTCTGGAAGCTGGCGCGAGATCTCATCCTTGAGAAATTCGTTGGTGAGGATCCAGATGCGCTCCGGGGGCAGTAGGGGACGGAGACGATCTACGGTTTGCTGGATGAGGCTGCGTTCGCCAAAGAAGTTGAGGACTTGCTTCGCCTTGGACTTGCGACTGCGGGGCCAGAAACGTGTGCCGCGGCCGCCAGCGAGGATCAAGCCGTAGTAGTTGGTGCGCGAGGTGGGGTTGGCCATGGGCATAGCGATTAAAGTGGGTACCCACGAACGAGCCGGAAAGTGCGATTCCAGCGGGTCTTCGAGAAGAAGTTAAGTGCAAGGTCTTTGAGGTGTTCCGGATTGAGAGGACTGCCGGCAAGACGGTCTGTAGAAGACTCGTAAGACCAATAGATGATGAGGGGTTTGCCGATGATGTTTTCGCGGGGGACGAAGCCCCAGTAGCGACTGTCGAGGGAGGAATCGCGATTGTCACCCATGGCAAAGATGCAGTTGTCGGGGACGATGACTTCGCCGTTCTTGACGTGCTTGTTGAGCATTTCCTCGGCACCAGGGTAAACGCGCATGTTGGGCTCAGAGGGGAAGTTGTCGCGATAGGAGTCGAAGTAATCTGTCTTATGAAATTTGTAGGGTTCGGTGGCAGCTTTGCCATTGAGGATAAGCTGTTTGTTTTCGACTTTGATGCGATCACCGGCGACGCCAATGGCGCGCTTGACGAAGGTCTGCTTGATGTCTTCGGGGTAGCGGAAGACGATGATGTCGCCGCGCTTGACGTCCTGGTAGGGGAGCAAGTATTTAGAGACTGGACCACTGGGGGAGTATGTCATCTTGTCGACAAGGAGATGATCGCCGATCAGAAGAGTGTCTTCCATGGAGCCGGTAGGAATGACAAAGGCCTGGACGAGCGAGGTAGTGGCGAAGAGGAGCAGGAGAATGGTGACGGTCCATTCGGCGATTGTGCCGCGCTGTGTTTCAGCCAGACTGAGGCGAGCGGAGTTCCAGCGTTCAAAGAGGCTCTTCTGCGAGGAGGAGGGGGGCTGGGGAGGCGTAGTAGTAGTGCTCAAGTTATCTTGCTCTCTAGTCATTATGGTGGATGGAAGGGGGTTGTTGGCCGGAGTCTGTTTCGAGAGACCCGGAGAAGCGGCGGAGATGGAAGGCTTCCGCAACGCTGAAGTAGATGTTCAAAAGGCCGAAGCCGCTGATTGCGCCGCGGAAATAAGGGTTGAGCCAGAAGAGTCCCCACTCCGGACTGAGGTTAGCGAAGTAGTTTGGCTTCCAGTAATCGCTCCAGGGAAAGAAGAGCAGAAAGAGGCCAATTTCAAAGCAAAGGATGACATAAAGTACGCCGGACAGTTTGTGGTACCAGCGGTATTCGGTCATCGGGAACTCCCTTGACTGGCGATTGCGGCACGCACCGGAGCGAAATCGGAGCGGTGTTGCGTTGTCGGGCCGTACATGGATAACGCACGCAGGTGTTCGGCTGTTCCATAGCCTTTGTTGCGCCGTAGGCCATAGTGCGGGTATTTGGAGTCGAAGTTCATGAGGAGACGGTCGCGTTCGACCTTGGCGAGAATGGAAGCAGCGGCAATGGAACTGGAAAGTGCGTCGCCCTTGATGATGGATTCCTGAGGGATGGGGAGGTCGATGCTGACAGCATCAATGAGGAGGAAGTCCGGTGGTGGATTGAGTGCGAGGACAGCTCTTTTCATGGCGAGACGACTGGCTTGGAGAATGTTGATATGGAGGATCTCTTCAACGCTGGCGAAGGCGATAGCCCAGGAGATGGCTTCACCCTTGAGACGCTCTGCCAACTGTTCGCGTTCTTTGGGAGCAATGACTTTGGAATCGCGAAGACCTTTGATTTTGCAGGGGTGTGGAAGGACCACAGCGGCAGCGGTTACAGGCCCAAACAAACATCCCCGGCCGACTTCATCGACGCCGGCCGGAGAGGTAAATCCGCTGGCCCGCAAGCGGGCTTCTTTTCGCAATGAGCAGACCAATTGCCCTGCCTTTGGGAGCCTAGGTTCGCTCTTTGAGACGAGCGGCCTTGCCTTTGAGACCACGCAGGTAATAAAGTTTGCTGCGGCGAACACGTCCGGTGCGGACGATATCGATATGGTCGACGGCTGGGGCGTTGACAGGAAAGATGCGCTCGACACCTGTGCCAAAGCTCATCTTGCGGACGGTGATGTTGTCTCCCATGCCGACATTCTTGCGGGCAATGAGGACGCCTTCAAAGGCCTGGGTGCGTTCTTTTTCGCCTTCCTTGATGCGGACGTGGACACGGATGGTGTCGCCGATGCGGAATGCGGGGTGATCGGTACGTTTGTACTTGGCAAAGACCTTGGCTAAAGCTGGATGATTCATATAATTAACCTCTTTCGTTTGTCCCGCCACTGAGGTCGGGACGATTTATTTGGCGTTTGGCGAGGGCCTGAGCCGCGCGCCAGCGCTTGATTTCGGCATGGTTGCCTCCGAGTAACACATCGGGCACCAGCCAGCCGTTGAAGTCCGCCGGTCTTGTGTAATGCGGACAATCCAGCAAGAGATCGCCGTTCTGATCGGTATCAGAGAACGACTCGAATTGCGAGGATGCTGCGTTTCCGAGAACACCGGGAACGAGCCTCGCGACCGCGTCGACCACAATGGCAGCTCCGAGTTCCCCGCCCGACAACACAAAGTCGCCGATCGAGAATTCGTCATCCACCAGATGGCCGGTTATCCGCTCATCTACGCCTTCGTAACGGCCGCAGATCAGCAGGACCTCGTCGTAATCCGTATAAGCTCTGGCAGCAGCCTGATTGAAGCGTTTGCCTTGGGCAGAAAGGAGAGCGACGCGGGTATTGCCATTGTTGCCTTCATCGGGCGAATTGAAGCGTTGGGGAAGAATCGACTGGATCGCCCGGTAAACCGGTTCGACCTTGAGCACCATGCCTTCGCCGCCCCCAAAGGGACGGTCGTCGACGGTTGAGTGCCGGTCCGAGGTCCAATCGCGAAGATTGTGAACCCGGATGTCGATCAGCCCCGCTTCGACTGCTTTGGAGACCACGCCGTATTTCAGCGGGCCTTCGAAGAAGGAGGGGAAAATCGTTAGAATGTGAAAGATCATTGGCGGTTGACTTCGAGGAGACCCTCGGGGAGTGTTGCAACCAGCCGCTTATTGGGGAGATCCATGACCGGGAAGAAATCCGGGACGTAGGGAATGAGAGCTTCGTTGGTGTCGAGCAAAAGCCAGACTTGAGAGCCCTCTTCGTAGACATCCTGAACGGTGCCGAGCAGAGATTCCTTATTGTCAAATACCTTGCAACCGATGAGGTCGCTAAAAAAAACTTCGCCATCCTTTGGCTTGCGGCGTGCGCTGAGCGGAATGCAGAGGTCGAGACCCCGAAGCGTGTCAGCGGCGTTGATGCTATCGATGCCAGCGAACTTTACTACGGCCTTGTCCTGGTGCATCCAGGCGTTTTCCACATTGAGGATCCGCGGCAGTGATGCTGCAGATTCAAAACAGGTGACGCTTTGGACTTCGCTCAAGCGATCAATACTGGGAGTGAGCAGATTGACGAGCACTTCACCCTTATTGCCTCTCGGCTTCTGGACAATTGCGAGCGTCAACCAACCTTCCGGAACCATCGTCGGGCGTTCCGGCTATTCCAGAATCGAGAGTTCGAAGCGACGGCCCTGCTTGGTGCCGGCCACACCCAGAAGGGTACGGATGCAACGAGCGGTTCGGCCCTGCTTGCCGATGATCTTGCCAATGTCTTCGGGAGCAACACGAAGTTCGAGCACGGTGGATCGTTCTCCTTCTGCTTCCTTGACACTGACGGAATCAGGCGCGTCGACCAGCGCCTTGGCGATCTCTTCGACTAAAGTTTTCATAGCCGTGAGGCTCCTTCGAGGGAAATATTAAGCAGCGGCGGCGGGTTCGGCTACCGGGTACTTCTTCATCAAACGGGCCACGGTGTCGGAGGGCTGTGCGCCACTCTTGATCCAGTGTTCAATACGGTCGAGCTTCAAGCTGACGACCTGGGGTTGACACACAGGGTTGTAGTGACCAACGATTTCAACTGCACGGCCATCACGGGCGCGCTCCTTCTCAATTACAACTACGCGGTAGGTTGGCTTTTTCTTGGAGCCAAAGCGCGCTAAACGAATCATCAACATCGAACTATTCTCCTATACAAATACTAACGTGAGCGGGGTTGCGGTTAGACGGCGATTAACGCCGCATCAAATCTTCCATTCCAGGCAAGCCCATTTTGGCGAGGCGCTTAGCCATCGAGCCACCGAACTTACCGCCTCCGAGGCCGCCAAGAGAATCGGTTAGAGTCTTCATCATCTTGCGGGCTTGAGTGTACTGCTTCAACAAATTGTTTACATCGTGCGGCTGGGTTCCGCTGCCTTTGGAAATGCGGCGGCGGCGCGCGCCATTGATCACCATGTGGTTCGCGCGTTCGTAGGGCGTCATCGAATCGATCATCGCTACGATTTTGGTGAGTTCGCTTTCGTCCATCTTCGATTCCTTCATTTGTTTGGACATCTTGTCCATGCCGGGAATCATGCCCATGAGGGCGTCGAGAGGACCAAGCTTGCGGAGCTGTTTGAGTTGTTCGCGGAAGTCTTCGAGGGTGAAGTCGTTTTCGAGGAGCTTGCGCTGCATCTTCTCGGCATCTTTGACGTCGATGGCCGATTCGACTTTTTCGATGAGACTGAGCACATCGCCCATGCCGAGGATGCGCTGGGCGACGCGATCGGGGTGGAAGGCTTCAAAGGCGTCGGGCTTTTCGCCGACACCGACAAACTTGAGAGGCTGGCCAGTGATCTGGCGTACCGAGAGGGCCGCACCACCACGCGCGTCGCCATCCATCTTGGTGAGGATGATGCCGGTAATGCCGAGCCGCTTGTTGAATTCGTCGGCAGAGCGGACTGCGTCCTGCCCGGTCATGGCATCAGCCACGAAGAGAATTTCCTGCGGATTGAGGTAGTCTTTGAGCTCCTGCAGCTCTTGCATCAGCGCTTCGTCAATGTGGAGACGGCCGGCGGTGTCGACCAGGATTACGTCGCGGCCTTCTTTGATGGCTGCCATCTTTGCGCCACGAACGAGATCGATCGGTTTCTGGTCGGGTTCGCCGTCGTGTACAGGGATGTTGAGCTGCCTGGCGAGGACTGCAAGTTGCTGACGGGCGGCGGGGCGGTAAACGTCGACCGAAACGAGCTGCGGCTTTTTGCCTTCTTTGATGAGGAGCTTGGCGAGTTTGCTGGTGGAGGTGGTTTTACCGGAACCCTGAAGCCCAACGATCATGATGACCGTGGGTGGTTCGTTGGCGAAACGGAGCTTGGACTGGTGAGTTCCGAGCAGCCGGATGAGCTCATCCTTGACGATTTTTACGACCTGCTGGGAGGGGGAAAGAGCCTGGAGGACCTCTTCGCCCTTGGCCTTTTCCCTAACGTTTTCAATGAGTTCCTTGACGACTTTGAAGTGGACGTCAGCTTCGAGCAAAGCGACGCGGATCTCCTTCAAGGCCGCATCCATGTTGGCCTCGGTGAGTTTTCCTTCTCCGCGCAGGTTTTTGAAGACGCGCTGGAGCTTATCGCTTAGACTATCGAACATCGTTGTGTGGGGTGTTCAGGCTTAATTGGGCGGGAATCGACCAAAACCGTTATTTTAGCAGAAATGCGGGGCGACCGCCATTTGAAGTCTTGTCTAACAGCGATTCCGCAACCAACCGTAAAGCTGTGCGCAACTCCTGTGAAAGTGGTGGGATGGAGGATTTGCGAGGGGAGCAGCAGAGTCGCGGTGGGTGTTTTTGGTCTACGAGATGCGGAAAAGAGGA
>JANXLY010000365.1 GCA_025354885.1 Acidobacteriota bacterium
CAAGATGCGGAGCAGTTTGTCCAGCCCAAGCGATGGGCTCTGCTGTTAAGACTCATCTTCAAACGCTTCTACGAAAGAATGGGCCCTAAAGTCCGCCTTCCCGCTATCGCTTGAGACTTCAAACCGCCGTTTTTAGGATAAAAGTTCTGGTTGCGGAATCACTGGGTGAAGCCGCATGTGGCTTAATAAGATTTGAGTTCGATCTTCACCTTGACGCTTGAGCTGCCGGGGCCGTCGCCACCAGCATCGATTCCGCAGATTCCGCTTATCCCACCGCTGAGAGTGAGTGTTTTTGTCGTTGTACCCATGCCGAGTGCGCCTCCGTCACCGATCCCTGCGCCTTGAGAGTTAGTGATGCTGCACCCAAAACCGGCGGTATGGCGTCCGACTAAGACACCGGGTCCATTTTGATTCGTACGTGTACCTGTAATGGAGATTGTGATGGTCTGGGTGTTGCCGCGCACAGCAGGGTTGAAAAACTCGACGGTCATTGCCGATGCCATTGGAATATTGGATTTCACGCTGCTATTCGGGAAATTTGTACCAGTGGAAGTTGCGAATACGCTCATTTCCAAGACGGTTGCGCTCTGTAGGATTGCCGAGATTTTGGCGCTTCCACCGCGCGTGCAGCCAACGCCGAGAAATACTCCTCTACAATCATCGTGTTCGAATGTCTGGCTGCTTTGAAAAGGGCCTCGCACAATACTATTTCCAAGTTTCAGCCAGACTGGCGACTGAACATCTACTTGCGCTTTACCACGATTCTGGTTGGGGGCGATGTATTGCTTTGTTACCCGAAAGCCCTTCTGAACCGGTCCGATCTTCACCGGAATTTTCAGGATGTCATCTGAGTAAGGACGGTTCCTGAATGTAGAGTCTGTCAAGGAAGAGACAGGATTCAAGAACATGAAATGCCTTGTAATCGGAAAGACGAAAATGTTAGCATCCTTCAGTTTTTGATCTCTAAGAGGAATCGAAGTATCGCCATAGAAGCCCCAGGCTGGAATGCTCGCCTGACTCCCGTCCATCTCTCGGGTGACGTTTTGCTTAAGTACCTGCCGGGCGTTTCGCAGAGCCTCAGGCACGGCAGTGATATCGGATCGATAGACAGTCTTGCTGACGGCGTTAAAAGCCGCCGGGTTGGTATCCAGCCACTTCTGTATGGCCTCTTTGTTTCTAGCGTGCGCCTGCTTTGCATATTCCTTTAACAAGCGCTTGGTAATATCCTGCTGCTCGGGGAGCAAGGCCCCAACCTGCCCCTGCGCCTGCTTGTTGATTCTGCCTTCCATCAGGTTGGCCAATTCTTCTGCAGCGTCGGTGCCGCTCAGCAATGGCTCCAGCCTGGCTTGAATCACGGTTCCCTTGTTTGTAATCGCAGGAGTGTCTTGCGTTGAATCGAGAAAGTCCAGGTAGGGGATCGGGTTCGGAGAGGATGTCGAGGTAAAGCGTGTCAAGCCCATTGGGTAGACCCGGCAATAAGTCTCCAGGCTCCCGCCGATTTTGCGGAAGCGATTGAAGAAAGAAACGCCTGGGACTTGTGAAAACGTATCGGCCAACCCAGAAACCGCATTGACCATCTGAGAGATACCCTGCATGAAACGGTCCATGTCTGTGGCGTTGAACTTGACATCGATTTCGTGTTGCAGGATTTTCAGACAAGCCGCATAAGTAGGGTCTTTCTGCAGAAACCATGGCTCTCCATCAGCCGCCGCCCGGCCCTTCAGGCTCGCCTGTACTGGTTCAGGAATGCCCGCCGGTTCGCGGTCAGTCCGCTCGGACAGTCGCGCTTTCAATGCCATGAATAGCTCCAAGCTTTTCTTTGTGACAGCTACATTCGAGGGCACGGGATAAGCGAGGCTCGGTTGGTCGACACCTATCACGGCGCGACCGGTGGCGGCAATCTGGGTCAACGCTGCGCGTAGCGCTGTCACTTCGACATCCATTGTTGGAGCGAGGAAGCTAAGATACTTGGTGCCATTTACGGTCGTCAATAAATCAGTACGGCGCGCCGCGGACCAAGTGACGTAGTTTTCAAACCACTTCCGGAAATCGGCGACCGCATCGCCCTGGTAAGTCAACGGTGCGATTTGAAAGCGGAACGGCGCGCCAGTAGCCTCATCGACCACCATCCGAACTTCAGCTGGCCCACTATAAACGCTATCCACCTGGCCGATCGGCAATAACGGCACTGTAAACGCAATCTGGCCAGCTTCGGTCTGCTCCGCGCTTACCCACCTTGTCTTGGCACCCGTTGCGGAAACACTGAAGGCAGTAATTGTATCGAAGGGAACGGCTGCGCCGAAGTTCAACACCAAGCGCTCACCTGGCTGGGCCGTTACAAGGGCACCAGGGACTAGCGGGCGAGTGGACTGAAGCCCAGTCACTGCGGGCGGACCCACCAGCACGGACCTCATGGCCACAGCGGTGCCGCAGGAATTTGTTGCGCGCAATGTGAAGTTGCGAGTCGCAGTGACCGGGAACATTTTGCTCCCCGTCGATGCAAGCTCTGCATCTTCCAAAAGTACGCGGTCGGCTCCCGATGTGGACCAAAAGGCTTCTATCTGGACGGGCTGTGGAAGTGCCGAAAAAAACGATTGAGACAAGCTCAATTCCAGATCTGGTAACGGGCATTGGTAGGGTTGCAAGCGCAGTTCTGCTTTTGCTTGAAGCACTCCCTGCTTCACGAATACTTCTACATTTACGCGCTCGGGCAGCTCCACCTGGATGGCCTCTGGCAGATTCACTTCCAGCTTCGACCATGGCTCCAACTCCGCACTTGCCTGACCGAGAAGTTCGCCGTCGAGTGTACGCACAATCAAATCCGCTTTGGTCGCCCGATCCGCACTAAAGACTGGAAAAAGCGTGGACGTATCGAAAGACGGTACCCAGTAAGCGCCAGGAGTCGTTGCGAAAAACGTCTCAGCTACGGCTTCCTCCGGGGGTCCATTTTTAGTAGCCAGGACGAGAAGAGGTCGGTTCGATTGAATGCGTAGCATGGCCGCACCGTCGTCTGGAGCGGCAAACCAAGCCGATAGCGCATCCGCTACCTCCAGGTGTTCTCCAGATGCCATGTCGAAATCAACTGGCAAGGTCTCTCCGAAGGAGGTTGCTTCGGCTGTCACCTTCACCTTGGCCAACTGAGTGGAGGTATTGAAAATACGAAACGCCGCGCCTCGTTTGACTTGTGTAAACCAAAGCTGGCCTGCCCCGGAGCCTTCTGACGAAAAAGGGTAGCGTTGTCGCCCTGCAGCCTCTGAACTCAAGATGATTCCACCTGCCAATCGCCCCGCCAGCAGTCGCAACTCTGCCCTTCGAGCTGTTGGAGCGGCCGCCAGAAGAGCCGTAAGGTCGACGTTCAGAAGCCCCACATTGGCAGTAAAGGTTGAGCTTCCCTGAGATCGCCCCATCGCATCGAAGAGGACAATGTCGAAGCGAGTTCCGGCTGCAAGCACCGCTAGCTCAGCTACCGCAGATCCACCCTCACCACTCCGCAGCCAGAGCGCCTGTAGGAGAGCACCTTCTTCACTGATTTCGTCCATCGCGAAAACCGGCAAAGCCACTCCAGATTCCTTGGCGAGAATCACTAATGGCTGATCTGCGGTAACGCGTAACACGCTCAATTCAGTGATGGATTCAAAGCCTGTGGAGACGACTGCCGCCCCATCCCAGCTTTGCTTTGCCGCTACAGCGACTTCGAGGATAGTCGGCTTGCCGAGGATCTCCAATCGTAGAGTCGTTGTGGCTTCCCCCCCGTTGTAGATCAAAAGCGATGTCGTTTGCGATTTGAATCCAGGCAAGGTCCAGGTAGCGCCGCTTGCGAGACTGCCGACAAAGAGAGAAAGTACGATGACAGGTAACATACGCGACTGAAGGATAGCGCGTCGCAGCATTTATGGTCAAACCTTCCTCGGGACGGAGCACTGGCTTAAGCTGAAGATACCTATGAAGCAAGTGGTGTTGTTTTTGAGTTTGTTGCCGTTAGTGCTGGGGCAGAGTCCGGATGCCGTTTTGAGCGACCCGAAGGTCAAGGAAGTTATTGCGTCGATTCAACGCAATAACGCCTGGACCATGCAGCAACAGGTCTCGATTTGCGAGATTGCAGCGCCGCCCTTTCAGGAAGCCGAGCGAGCCAAGGAGTTTGCTCGAAGGCTGGCGGCATTGGGGATGGCTGATATCCGGACCGATAGCGAAGGGAATGTGATCAGCCGCTTGCCCGGATCGAGTGAGCAGAAGCCGCTGATTGTGTTTAGCGCGCATCTGGATACCGTGTTCCCGCCGGGGATGGATGTGAAGGTGAAGCAGGAAGGGAAGCGGCTGCGTGGCCTGGGGATCGGAGATGATTGTCGCGGGCTGGCGGTGGTGCTGGCGGTGGCGAAGGCGTTTCGTGAATCGGATTTGAAACTGAAGGGGACGGTGTTGTTTGTTGCGACGGTGGGGGAAGAGGGGCAGGGGGATTTGCGTGGGGTGCGCCACTTGTTTACGAAGGAACTGAAGGGGCAGGTGGATGCATTTATTTCTATCGATGGAACCGGGTTTCGGGTGACCGCGCGCGGAGTGGGCAGCAATCGTTACAAGGTGACTTATCGCGGACGCGGTGGGCATAGCTATGGGGCGTTCGGGATGCCGAATCCGGCGCACGCTATGGGAAGAGCGATTGCACGGATTGCAGATATTGAAGTGCCGCAAAGTCCACGGACGACCTTTAATGTGGGAACTGTCACGGGAGGGACGAGTGTGAACTCCGTTCCGATTGAGGTCAGTATGGAGTTGGATATTCGAAGTGAGTCGGCGAAAGAACTGGCGACTCTTGATGAGCGATTGCGGGCGGCTTTGCAATTTGGTCTGGATGCGGAGAAGAAGCGGTGGCCGGATAGCAAGGCGATGCTCGAACTGGAGATCAAAACTATGGGGCTGCGGCCAGCGGCAGAGCCGAGTGACGAGATGCCGATTGTCCAGAAGGCGCTGGGGACGGCAAAAGCACTTGGCATTACGATCTTTGCGACCGGGAGCGGGAGTACGGATTCGAACTTGCCGATGAGCCTGGGTATTCCGGCAGTCACGCTGGGTGGCGGAGGTATGAGTCCGAACGCGCACTCTATTGACGAGTGGTTTGAAGAGCGCGAAGACAGCTACAAAGCTCCGCAGTGGGCGGCTTTGCTGGTTGCAGCGCTGGCTGGCCTTTAGAGCCGCAGCAGAGATTGCTGAATCTCGCCGGTTACCACAGCGGTATCCGGCAGAGCCATTACGTTGAACTCAGAACGGATCCCGAAATTTTCGAGATAGATGCCGGGCTCGATTGAGAAGAGGGTGTTAGCAATAATCTGACGAAGGTCGTGGGTTTCGAGATTGTCCATGTTTGCGCCGGTGCCATGAACATCCTCGGTGATGGAGTGTCCCGTGCGGTGGACGAAGTATTCCCCGAAACCAGCCTCGGTGATCACCTCGCGTGTGGCGTCGTCGACTTCGAAGCCATGAAGCGGGATCGACTGCTCGCGGGCTTGTTTCGCTTTTTGATGGCCAGCATCGCGGGCCGCTTTGACGATGCTGAAGACCTTATCCATTTCAGTAGGGACAGCAGCGCCGCAGAAGCCAGTCCAGGTGATGTCGTAGTAGATTGCTCCGGGAGCGTTTTGCTTGGCCCACATGTCGATGAGCAGCAAGTCGTTGGGCTTGATGACGGAGGCAGAAGCTTCGCTTGGTTCGTAATGAGGATCGGCAGCGTGTGCGTTTACGGCGATAATAGGGCCGTGGTCGGTGATGAGGCCCTCTCGGTCAAACGCCTCCCGCATCCAGGTGTGGAGTTGCCACTCTGTCAGGGCCTCGTTGCGCGATAAGGCGCTGGAGACTTTGTCGAAGGCGGCTTTGCGGATCGCATCCATTGTCTTGCCAGCGGCGAAGTGGGAATCGATCTGCGGCTGAGTGAGTGTTGCGTGGAAAATCTGCACGAGGTCTGCGGAAGAGACAACGTCGACGTTGAAGGAACGGATCAACTCGATGGTGCCGGCGTCCACCATGGACACGTAGGGAATGGCGCAACCGGGCGAGTATTGCATCGCTACATTCTTGAGGCCAAAGAGCAGAGAGGCGAGCCCTTCCTGATGCGTGCTCCAGCCGGAGTAGATGTGCTTTTGACCCGGGAGGGAATTGAGAATGCGCGACTCAATGCGATGCACGAGGGCGTGGGCTTCGCCTTCTTTGGGGATCAGATAGTACCAGCGACGGGTGGGGCTTTGGTCCAAGCTGAGGTGGAGAACCTGATAGGCAATGGGGTCGCGATGGTGGTGATCGAAAAAGAGCCACGCGTCGATGTCTAGATCCTGAAGGGTCTTCTGGATATTTTTTATGAGGGAGGATGCGCTCATAGGATTGTCCATTCAAAGTTACCATCGAGCCAACTGGTACCGGCGAAGTCGCGGCGATCATTGACGCGGAATTCAAGGAAGTCGTCGCGCCAGTCTTGCCTGGTTCCATCCGGGTCCTGAGTGGCAAGCGTGATCGTGTAATCGCCTTTGGTGAGCTTACACGGAAACGTGAAGGAGATCTGGACGCGAGCCGGGCCATCTACGGAGATGGGGCAATCTTCGATACGGGTGTTGGTGCCTGCAACCTCGATGCCCTGACGATTGCGAATCAAAAGGCCGAGTTGAAACTCCGTTGCGGGGGCGGGCACTTGCACTTCTACGCTGAGAACGATCGTGTCGTTGATATTGAATTGCGACCTCGGTGCATCGTCAGGGAGGTGCAAGTGGGCAGAGACGATGTGGGTGCGGGCGTTGTTGACTGGGATTGATTCTGGAAGTGGGATGACGTCGGTTTGCACACGCCGTACGTATTCGTTAGAAATTTCGAGGGGTGTGCCCAAAGTGACGAGCTCCCCTTGCCAAAGTAGCGCGGCGCGGGAGCAGAGACGTTGGACGATGCCGAGATCGTGGGAGACAAAAAGGATTGTGGTTCCTTGCTGCTTCAACTCTTCGAGACGACGGATGCATTTGTTGGCGAAGCGTGCGTCTCCAACGGCGAGAGCCTCGTCGACGATGAGCGTCTCGGGCTGCTGATGGATGGCGGCAGAGAAGGCGAGTCGGACATACATGCCCGTGGAGTATTCGCGGACAGGACGGTCGAAGAAGCGACCGAGTTCGGCGAATGATTCAACGTCAGGGATAGCGGCGTCGATCTCTTTGCGGGAGAGGCCGAGGAGTTCGGCATTGAGCCGCACATTTTCTCGCCCGGAGAATTCAAGATTGAAACCTGCGCCGAGTTCAAGGAGTGCGCTCACACGGCCTTGAGTGAGGACGCGGCCTTCTGTAGGTTGGAGGATTCCAGCGAGGATCTGGAGGAGTGTGGATTTTCCGGCACCATTGGGGCCAACCAATCCAAACACTTCTCCCTTAGAGACGTCGAAGGAGATGTTTCGCAAGGCCCAGAATTCGTTCTGGGCCTCAACTTCCTTTGCGCCCCGGCCTCGCCAAAAACCTGGTTGCGTGATGTATCTCTTCGATACATTCTGAACGGAGATCACGCTTCCTAGTATCAGGCAAGGCTCTGGGAGCTAGGTTTGAAGGATGACCGTCAGATCACTTCCCGGCGTGCCAACAGCGGCGGAGGGAACGTTGACGATGTCAAAGGAGAGGGTGCCTCCCGAGGGGAGCGGGGCTACATTGAATTGATTCACAGCAACCGAAACGTGGCTACCGGCATCAATCACGAGTTCACAATAGAGCGCTCCATTGTGTCGAACGATGATTTCAATGTTTGCGCCCACGGGTGGTTCCTGAACGTATGCAAAAACGTCGCGGATCACTGTTGTCCGATCAAGGACATAGGGTGCGCCGGCATCGGCTTCGATTGCCAGATAGCCTTGGACAGTCATTGCAATTTGTCCGCCCGACAAAGTTCGCACGCCGTAACCGGTGACGTTAGTGTAGTTTTCTTCAGAGCGTGGACTGGCTCCAACGCGATTGTAGAGCGTCAGGTCGGCTGCAGAAATGCGAACATTCGGCAGGCGGAAATTGTATCGAAATCCTACGGCAGAACTGGAGTTGAAGTAACCTGGCACAAAAGGAATTGTCATATCTCGCCTTACCAGGACAAAGACTGGGGCATTCAGGTCGTGAACGGCTGCCACTGTTTTGTATCGGGCTCGGTTCACAGCATAGGTATTGCCGCCAGTTGGCAAGGCTGTTGTTTCAAAGATCTCGCGATCAACCTGGATCAAGGTGCCAATGGGGAGAGCAAAACTCTGTCCAACCAGAATGACGGAAGAGTCCGGAGCGTTGAGGGCGGAGGCCAGACTGACAGGTGTTGGAGCATTCAACTCCTCCCAGAAGAGAATGCCCAGTTGGCCAACATAAACCGAATTGAGATTCTCTGGGGTATCAAATCCGATGCCGCCGATCGAAACAGTGCCTTCCTCAATAAGACCAAAGCCGAAGCCGGGCTCAGCAGGCACTCCGCTATCGGTGTTCGACGTAGACCCGACGCCAATTTGCCAATTCAAGGAAGGAGATTCGAGAGCATCCAGTTCGGAATCATCCTTGCCAACGGAGCGCAAGCTGATCTCAAATGTGGAAGTGGAAAAGAGTGGAAGCATCACAGTGATCAAGTCTGTATCGGAGTCTGTCGCATAAGTCCAGTTGGATTCAACAATTGCAAACTTGCTGGTAGCATCTGGCAGCACATCCCAGCCGGAATCAATGGTAATGACTTCTGCGGTATTCGAAATGATGAGCCGCTCCTGCCCCTTACCAGAGCCAGATCGAATGACAACTTTCTTGCCAGTCCAGCGATTCACGAAGAGATTGAGTCCGGTGCGACTAATCGAAGTCGAGGACCAGGAAGTAGCACTTTGTTCGAGCAGGAAATTCTGTCGGAACCAGGCGCGGAGCTTACTGTAGTTTGAATCCGGGGGAAGAAGATTGTCCAGTGATGATCCAGTGTCAGCCACTGAATCCGAGACTGCGATTCCAGTACCCACACGCAAGAGATGATATGGTGAATCGCCTCGATACAAATTCAAACTCGATGAATTCGCCGTGACACTGAGCCCATTGAGGACGACCTTGTTGGTTGCAGTGAGGCCGACGATGCGAACGGGAATCAGGCTGGACAAGCCGCTCTCATTGCCCGCGCTATCGACAGAAGTCAGAGCATAAAAATACGACCCTTGTGCGAGTGTGCCGCCCATGGACTGGACTATGTAGGCAAAGCTGACGAGCGGGATTCCGCTCAGGGATCCGACTTCAGATTCAGGACGACGGAAAGGAATCTTGATGGCAGCCTTTTGAATACCGTCTGAGTCAACAGCCAAGCTCTCTGACGCATCGAAATGAATTTCTCCACTATCAATGAGCGT
>JANXLY010000373.1 GCA_025354885.1 Acidobacteriota bacterium
CGACGGCTGTGGATGCGACGGGGTTGGGGATTGTAGTGAGTGAGGATTTGCGGCGGAAACGATTGCGGGGGGAGTTATATCCGGTGGTGATTACGGGGGGACTGGAGGGGAGTTACCGGGACGGGTTTTATCCGACACCGAAGACGGAATTGCTGCTGGGGGTGCAGAAGGCTTTTGAGCAGGAGGGGTTGGCAGTGGCGGAGGGAGTGCGGGGCTGGGACGGACTGGAACAGGAGTTGAAGGGGATGCGGAAGGTGCAGAGTGTGCGGGGGCCGAGGTTTGAAACGATGGGAGCGCAGGATGATCTGGTGTTTGCGCTGGCGCTGGCGCTGTTTGGAGCGAGGATGCGGGTGTTGCCGGTGAGGGGGGAGGAAGTGAGGCGGCGGAGCGGGAATTGGGCCTAGGGTGCTGCAGGTGCGAGGGTGCCGTTGGTTACAGAAAGCTGTGAGGGTGTTGCGTCTGGCGTGGTCCAGCGTTTGAGGTCGAAGACCTGGTTGGGGTTGAGTTGGAAGACCCGGACGTTTTCGATCGCTAGCGGCTTGCCGGGTTCACAAGTGGTGGCGGGCCTGGTGCGGTTGAGGAACCAGACGCTGTTGCGGCCCACTACTTTGGCCGATCCGTCGGGCTCGACCAGCAGAGCTGTCGCTTCATCAATGCCGATACCGCGGGCATCCTTGTCGAGGCGTGTCAGGAAGGCGATGAGACGACCGATGCGTTTGCGGGGTGTGAAGTGACTGTCGGTGATGATGCTCTTGAGGGCGGGGATATTAAGGAAGCCGGAGCCCACCGCCAGTCTTTCATCAAAGGGATTTTGCAGGGCCTGCTCTGAGGTAATTGTGTCGTGCGCAGCTGAGAAATAATGCTCGCCGAGGACCGCTAAACCAGCGCTGGTGCCGCCGATGGGGACACCCTGATCGATGCGGCGCTGGAGCGCTCGTGCCATGGGAGTGTCTTTCCAGAATCGAATGTAGTTCCATTGGTCCCCACCGGCGAGGAAGATGGCTTCGGCTTTGTTGATGCGATCAAGAACAGCCGGGTCAGAGGAGGCTTCGCGGGTGCGGAGGATCATGGTGGCGGCCGAGTTGACGGTGCCGAGTTTTTGAACGAAGGGGTTGTAGGCGGGAGTGCCTCCGGCGCGGAGGACGAGGAAATCGCCACCGCCGGAACGCTCGATGAGCCAGCGGAAGGCTTCTTCGACATCCTTGCCGCCACCCATGAGGAGATAGCCGGGCTGTGTTTTTGTGGTGATGTCTTCGGGGTTGCCGGCACGGGTGTATTCGACGGGCGGGGTTTGGGCGGTGGCAGTGAGTGCAAGGAAGAGCAGGAAACGCATTGAACTCCATCATAAAGGGAGGCATAAATTGGGGCGGCGAGTCTTGCGCGGAAAGTGAGAGACTGTTGAGATGCTTTCTGCCCACCACAGAGACGAGACGATCGACCTGCAGCAGAAGCTGGCTCGGGTGCAGAGCCTGCTCGATGCAGCGCGGCGGGTGCATGCCACGATTCATCTGGATGATGTGCTCGCCGGTGTTCTTGAGATCGCGGCGAAGGAACTGGAAGCCGAGGGGGCGTTCTTTGTTTCTGGTGCGGCAGAGCTGGGATCGCGGGTTGACACGTACGGAGAAGTGCCGGAGAACTGGAAGCTCTGGACGGAAGAGGGCGGGTTGCCGGGATATGCTTTTGCGCGGTTGGTGAGCGAGCGCGAGGATACGCTGGCGCACCTGGTGATTTATCGCCCGCATGCGTTGTCGCTGGAGGAAGAGGATTTTCTCGAAGGGCTGGCGTTACAGTCGGCGCTGGCTGTGGGGAATGCCCAGCATCACGAACGGACGCTGGAGTTTGAGCGGGTGCAACTGGACCTCGATGCAGCGCGGGCGATTCAGCGGAGTCTGCTGCCACCGGAAGCGCCGGATGTTGCGGGTTACTCGCTGAGCTTTCGTTCTACCGCCTGTTATGAAGTGGGTGGGGATTATGTGGACGTGGTGCATTTGCCTGACGGGCGATTGATGATGGCGCTGGCGGATGTGGCAGGCAAGGGAATGGCGTCGGCGTTGATGAGCATGACGTTCCGCTCGAGTTTTCGGGCGATTGCGGGAATCGATTTGCCGCTGGCTGAAATTGCGGCGCGCCTGAACACGCTGCACTGGCAGGAAGGCATGGAGGCGCGGCGGCGCTATGTGACGGCGATATTGATGTGTCTCGATCCGAAGACGCACCGGCTTGAGGTTGTAAATGCGGGGCACAATCCGGCTTTTCTCAGGACTTGTGCGGGGAGAGAAGCGGTGAAGGTGAATGCCAGCGGGCTGCCGCTGGGGATGATGCCGGGACGGACTTATGAGAGCGAGATATTTGACATGGGTGAGGGCAGCGAGATGCTGCTCTACACGGACGGACTGACGGAAGTTTTTCAAGGTGATGATGAGTTCGGTGAGGATCGCCTGATGGCATTATTAGGGGCCAGGCCTGCGCCGGAATTTCTGGAGCATGTATGGCAGACTCTGGCGCAATTTGCGGGGAACGCACACCAGACCGATGACATGACCGCGCTTTATCTGTGCCGCGCGGCGAATCAGGGAGGAAATGCATGATTGGTGTACCGATAGTCACTGAGCTGCGGTTGCCCACGAGGCTCGGTTTTGAAAAAGTGGCGATGAGTACGGCGGCCAGTGTGGCAGAGCTGATGGGTTTCAGTGCCGACCGCATAGAGGATTTGAAAACGGCGGTATCGGAAGCCTGTATCAACGCGATTGAGCATGGCAACCAGTTGAACGAGAGTCTGGGAGTTGTAGTGACTCTATCGATTGATGATGCTTCGCTAGAAGTGATGATTCGAGACCAGGGGACTGGGGTGAAAGAGGGCATGCATGTGCCTGACATTGATCGGAAGATGCTGGGCGAAGATGACCCGCGCGGGATGGGAATGTTTCTCATTCAGGCGCTGGTGGATGAAGTGGAATATGTGAGTGAAGTGAGCGGCGGCAGTTATGCGCGGCTGGTGATTTATTTGAATGCGGGGAGCAGAAAGTAAGTATGGTTATACCAACAAAAACAAAAGTGGAACAGAGCGGCGAGCTGGCCGTGATGCGTTTTGAAGGCGATATTACGAGCGCGTCAGAAGAAGCGGTGCTGGGGCAATACAAGAATCTGGCGAGCGGAACGACGCAGATTTTGCTGGATTTCAGCAAGGTGCCATATCTGAATTCGAGCGGGATTGCGCTGGTGATCCAGTTGCTGATGGCGGCGAGCAAAGTTCCGCAGAAGGTAGTGTGCAGCGGGTTGTCGGCGCACTTCATCAAGGTGTTTACGATGCTGGGCCTTGCGAAGTACACGACGCTGCATGCGGATGAAGCGGCGGGCCGCGCGGCATTCGCCTAGAGCTTTGCCTTTGCGGTGAGGTGATGCACCGCTGCCACGGTGCGGAGACTCGTTTGAAATTTCTGAGCAAGCTCGCAATTGGAGATCGTGCCCTGGGGCAAGCGGTGGATCGACTGCGCTGCCCGCCGGGAAACCATGCGGGGGTTGGATTGTTCGTGCTGGACTTCGAGATGTGTGAGTTTCGGTCGAGGGGATGCAGGGCTGGTTGCCCCGGGTGTCTGGACAATGACTGCCTGAGCAGCTCACTTTCGATGTGGCTTCTTCATGCCTTCGCAATTGCCTGGGGCAAGAACGACGACATTAGCTTGGTGACTGTTCGGAGATTGACATGAAATATCTATTCCTGATTGTCGCCTTGCCGGTATTGGCACAAGTGGAGTCGGTGAAGTTTCGTTATGGCGATGATCTTCGCTGGGCTGACCCGAACTTTGATGACAGTGGCTGGGTCCGCGATAGCGACAGTGTGGATACGAGGTCCTGGGCACGTTATAAGGTGAGAGTTCCTGATCGGCTTCTGGACCCTGTAATCGGTATCGATAGTTCCAATATGGAGGTCTACGTGGAAGGCCGCTTGATCGGCCGTCATGGGGAATTGCCTCCGGAATTTGAGGACTCCACTTTGGGATATTCGACCTTTGGAATTCCAGCTGACCTAGCGACTCCAGGACGGGTTCTCACTGTGGCGATTCGTATGTGGGATCCACCCGGGTCCAGGTTTCGAGGGTGGATCAGACCTCATGAGCTATCGATCCACTTTCGTGTAGAAACACCATTGCGCGAACGCGAATCCACCGAGATTCGAATGATGCGGGGCTATCTCTGGTCTGCAGTGCTAATGATGTTGGTATTGATCCTGCTTGGCGTTGCTGGAAGGGCCGCTGGCAAGAGCAGAGAGTTGTTACTGGTGGCGGTTTTCTGCACTACTTATCTGCTATGGAATCTTGTCTGGGTTGCTGGTTATCTTCTTCCCTGGGCTTCCGCAGTTTATATCCTAACGGGTCTTGTCTCCTTCATTTTCCTGCTCACGGCGATGGAACTCATTGCAGTCTTTGCGGGTGTGCGCCCTCGATGGTTGAGGTTTGCACAATTTCTATACATGTTGACCTCGTTCCCTCACTACTTTGCAGCACTTTATCAGGATTCTCCATTGTGGTTGGGATTCGCCGCCCCAATCTATATATGGTCTGGCCTAATGCCGATGCTGAGCGGAGTCGGTGTAATGCTTGCCCAGCGCACGAGTGGATTCACTCCTCGCATCTTGCCACTGGTGCTCACTGTTTCGCTTGGTTGCGTTGGTTTGGGCAGGCTGTTGCGATCTGCAGGAGTCTCAACCTTTGTCCACATCGGCGATAGCGGTTTGCCTCTGGCGCTAGTGGGCCACCTCTTTTTTGGGGTTGCGCTCCTGTTTGGAATGCTGTCCCGGTTGAAGCGGTCTGGTGCAGTGGCACTGCAGCTTCAGGGGCAAATGTCGGCGGCGCGAAGCGTTCACGAAATGCTGCTTAAGGGCAAGCAGCCTGCCACGCCGGGTTATGTCATTGATCCGGTGTACCAGTCTGCTGAGGATGTTGGTGGTGATCTATTCAAGATCCTGCCAACGCCTGAGGGTGAGACTCTGCTTCTGGTTGGCGATGTGAGTGGCAAAGGGCTGAAAGCGGCAATGCTGGTGAGCGTGATTGTAGGAGCCCTTTTGAATCGGCGCTCGAGCGATCCTGCCGAGGTTCTTGAGGAATTGAATCGAGCAATCGCGGGGCAGTTGGAAGGTGGATTCGTTACTTGTTGCGCGGTGCTGCTTGGGCAGGATGGTCAAATGAGGATCGCTAACGCGGGTCATCTTGCGCCGTATTGCGGTGGGGTTGAAGTGGAGGTTCCGGCTGGGTTGCCCTTGGGGGTGATTCTTGAGGCCAGCTATGTGAGCGCCAGTTTTCAACTCAAGCTGGAAGATCAACTCACGTTGCTGTCGGACGGCGTTGTTGAGGCCGAGAATGTGCGGCGTGAACTGTTTGGATTTGAGCGGACACGCGCGATCAGCGGGAAGCCTGCGGCGGAGATTGCGGAGGCGGCGAAGGCATGGGGGCAGAACGACGACATTACGGTGGTGACGGTTCGGAGTGTGATATGAGGCGTTTGGAGTCCGACGCGGCGGCAGCCTCGAATACGGTCGAAATCCCGGTCCAATGTGCAGATGCCTTCGAGCCGATCAGTTACGACAACGGCGGCATGCACCGCATCGTGAGCCGAGATCGATTGATCTGCATCGACAAGCTCCTTCGCGTCATCCATCACCGCTCCGTTGATAGGCCTCACTTCAGGAAAGAGCTCCCGCGACAGAATCACGGCAGAGGCTCGACAGCCGGGACCGATTCCCGTTCCATTTCTTCGAGCGTGCAAACCGGAAGGCTTAAAGCCGTCGTTCGGTCAATCAGCGCCAATCGTTCCGCTCGACTTGAAAACGAGTATTGCGTCCGGCATGCCTCGCGAACGAATTCACCGACGCTGGATTGGCGCTGCTCGGCAAGGCTAGCCAATTGGTCATACAAATCCGGGGGGAATAAGATGGCAGCTTTTTTGTTCAGCCCCATATGTGCATCCCTATCAGAATGCCAGATTCGTAAGGCAATAATGTGGAGGAAAATATGAAGCTGCCGCTGCTCATGATGCTGGCTGCTGGACTTTCAGCACAAACGATCCAGATCAAAAGCCTCGACGCCGCTACCCCACTCAAAGGCGAATGGCGGGAGCAACGCGGCGACGATCCGCGCTATGCCGACCCCGGTTTTGATGATTCCTCCTGGACGCGCGTTATGATGCCGCGCCCCGTCGCTCCTGGCGCGTACGGCTACACCTGGCACCGTATTCATCTTGAAATGTCGCAATCAGACTGCCCGTTGCTGATTGCCATCGCACCGCAGTTCCCGGCCTACGAAATCTTCGCCAACGGAGTAAAGATTGGCTCCTTCGGTGGCAATCTGGGCGAGGCCACAGGTCAGCATTTTGTCCGGCCCCAAAAATTTCTTCTGCCCAAAGGGCAATCCAAGTTAGTAATCGCGATCCGCAGCAGTGACCTAGGCATGACGTTTGGTCGCCAAATCAGTGAGAGCATCCTCTCCGGCACTTCCTGGCTTGGCAGTGAAGGGGGCATCGCTCTCAAGCTGGCGGAAATCAACCTGATACAGCAGAAGAGTGCGAACTGGCTGCGCGTGCTCTGTGCCGGGCTTGGCATTGGCGGCCTCTTCTTCGTGATGCTCTCGCTCACACGGCAAGGCGACAGAGAATTTCTCTGGTGCGGTTTGTTGCTGCTGGCTGCAATGATGAATCGTCTCTATCAGATCCCTGACGCACTTGCGATCCAAAGTCGAAGTGTGGTCAGCGTTTTGAATTTCATTTCGCAGTCCATCTTTATTGTTTGTTGGATCCTGCTGCTAAGTTCGCTTTTCAAGCGTCGCGCAAGCCTGTGGGTTTGGGGAACTGCTGCAGCGGCGATTCTTGGCCAGCTTCTCGTACCACTAGAGACTATTTCCGAATGGATACGAATTCACTCTGCTCAAACCCGGCCATTGAACGGCATCTTGATGGCATTGTCATACCCCTTAACTTATTTCTTATTGGGACTCTGGCGGAGGGATCGAACGAAATCGGAATGGTTTACTCACGCAACGTTGCTTACTTACCTTGCTACGAACTCTTACTCAAACATTTCGGGAGTATTCGATCAGCGCAGCCTGAATCTAAACGGACAACAAGCAGAAGCGCTTTCGCTTTCCTACACTTTGCTGCGATTTCCCATCTTGCTGATGTTCTTTGCCATGGGTTTAGTTCTGAACAAGCGCAAGGCCGAGGCCGAATGGGAGCAGGCCAGGTTGCAACAGGAACTCTCAGCCGCTGCTCAAGTTCAGACGCTGCTTCTCCCGGGAGTTGTGACCGAAGGAGTAGAGGCGACTTACCTCCCGGCCTCTGAAGTTGGCGGGGACTTTTACCAGGCATTCCAGACGCAGGATGGGGCCAGGATTGCGATCGTTGGCGATGTAAGTGGAAAGGGTCTAAAGGCAGCGATGCTGGTCTCGGTTGCTATTGGCGCAATTGAGCGCGAAAAATCATTGATGCCAGACAAGATTCTGGAGCGCTTGAACCTCGCGCTGATCGATCGCACCGGTGGCGGCTTTGTCACCTGCTGTTGCGTTCGGATCGAATCCAGTGGCCGCGCCTGGGTCGCTAGCGCCGGGCACCCCGCTCCCTACTGGCGTGGGCAAGAGATCGAATTCGATGCCGGGCTTCCACTTGGCGTCGTGCGAGAGGCAGCCTATCAAAGCCACGAGTTCGAGGTGGAGCCGGGAGACCAGTTAACGATTGTGTCTGACGGAGGTCTTGAGGCGGCGAATGAAAAGGGGGAGTTGTTCGGTTTTGAGCGGACACGGGCTATTAGCCACGAACCAGCAGTTGAGATTGCAGAGGCGGCCCGCGCCTGGGGCCAGAACGACGACATTACTGTGGTTAGCGTGAG
>JANXLY010000377.1 GCA_025354885.1 Acidobacteriota bacterium
TGCTCCCAAAGTCCGCTCGTCTTCAGAAACTCAATAAAAAAGGTCAGTGGCCCCAACGCTGTAACTTGCGCGTTTGGATCCCAGAACACATGTATCTTGCCCCCAAACGTGTCCACTTCGCTCTTGGGCATCTCTGCTTCCACTGCCCCGTTCGGCTCACCCGCAGGGTGATCCACTTCCGCGCTCTTGAGTTTCGCCATGCCTCTCAGTATGAAAGACTTATCCCCGCAATGCTATTCCCGCGACAGTCAATCCGCCGTTTTTAGGTTGAACGGCCTCCTCCCAAAATATTAGGGCCTCAGCGCCGCAAGCATCCCCAGCGCATTCGCACTATCGCTGTGAACGCAGATCGTGTCGCTGAATCCGACAAGCTCCTCAAGCTGCCTCAGCGCCTCAGCCGGGTCTTCGATCATTGCGCCCTCTACATTACGCGGAACGAGTAAACCCTCTTCGGTGTATCGTCGATCCGCAAAAGCTTCCCGCAATACAACAAATCCCTGCCGCCGAAAAACATTTACCATCACACTCTTCGCCAAGCCCACAAGAAAGATATCTTTCACTACCCTGCGCACCCCAAGCGCAATCGCTTCAGCCACTGCTCCATCCGTCGCTGCCTCGTTGTACAAAGCGCCGTGTGGCTTCACGTGATACAGCTTGAGTCCCACACTGGCCGCAGCCTCTACACCAAAAGCAACCTGCTCCGAGACAAGCTCCGCAACCTGCGCCGCATCATACTTTTTTCCAAACAGTGGTCGTCTTCCAAAGTGCTCACGATCGGGATATCCTGGGTGCGCACCCACTCGTACTCTCGCCTCTGCTGCCTGTTGCATCGTCAGCCTCGTCAGCCGCTCACTGCCCGCATGCGCGGCACAACACACATTTGCCAAATCAATTTTCGAGAAGAATAGCTGCTGCGTCCCATCGAGAACCTGTGCCTCCGATTCCCCCAAATCGCAATTGATAAGAATAGCTGCCGGCGGCTTCATCGGAGTGCCTTCCACCATTCATCCTGACGTCGGAAAAGCTGACGCGCTGTTTCTATACTTACTCGCCCAAAACGTATCTCTTCGCGCGGACGAAGCTGTCCAAGCGTTTCAAAATCTGCTCGAATCACTGAAGCCAGAATGGGATACCCGCCCGTCGCAGGATGATCGGCACCAAGAATCTGCGGAATGCCAGAAGGCGGAATCTGAATCGCTCCCTGCCACGCTCCGCAACTGAGCAATGGCTCAGTCGGATTCGGAAGCGCCAGCCCATCCAGTCGCAACGCCATCCTGCTCGATTGTTCCGTTACTCGATAAATCGCGCCGCTGAGCAATGAACTTGCCTCGGCAGGAAAAAGATGAAGATGAGCACCATCTACCACTCGAAGCACTTTGTACTGCCCATTGAACACCGGGGAATTTGCATGCTCCCGCAGCACTCTTAGAGCCATCGTGGATCTCGGATGCAGCGCCAGTTCATCACCGCGTTCGAGGCGTCGCCCCCCAAGTCCGCTCTGCACGTGTGTAGCTGCGCTTCCTTGCCAGCGAGCCACCGCAAGCCCGCCATGAAAGGCGATGTATCCGCGCAGCCCGGACCGGCAGTAATCGCCTTGCAGCGTCGATCCCGCTCGCACTTCAATACTCTGCCCGGTTGGGAGTGTTCGGCTATCGAGACGCCAACCAAAATCTGCTCCGGCGAGCCCAATCACAGTGGCCTGATGAAACAGCAGTCGTGGCGGTTTCATCGTGATTTCAAGCGTCGGGAGCGCCTCTTCGTTTCCAGCCAGATAGTTCGCCTCAAGATAACTCGAAGGGGCCATCGGTCCCGCTTCACTCAATCCGTAGCGCGCCAGCCCATGACGCGGTCGGTCCTGGATTGTTGTTAGGAATCCCGCATCGAGCACTCTTACCATGCGGCTGGATTCGAGGGGTAGAAACGCACTTGGGCACCGATCGAAAAGAGAGAGAAATTCGCCCGTCTAGTGTCGATCACTTTAGCCGGTGTACGTCCCAGAATGCGCCATCCGCCTGGCGATTCGCTCGGGTAGATTCCACACTGCGCTCCGGCAATTGCAACGCTCCCGGCTGCTACCTTGGGCCTCGGACTATCCATTCTCGGCAGGCTGTGCTTTGTCGGCCACCCATAGAGGTATGCAAATCCCGGCAGAAACCCAAAAAAAGCTACAGAATAACTTTGTTCGCAATGGGCCTCAACAAATTGCGACACGCTCATCCCCAGCCGCTCCGCGCAAAATGGAAGATCCGGGCCATATTCACCACCATAAAAGACCGGAACTTCCAGCTGTTGCGGCGCAGGTACTTCAATCTGTCCAATCTTCTCGAGGCAAAAACGGGCGTGGTCCTCCACTTGTGCCGCACTCAGCCGCAGTGGATCGTATTCAATGAGAATGCTCGAATAGGCCGGCGTGAGCTCTTCGATTCCGTCGAGGGTGGACAAGTCGAGCAAGGCAACCAGCCGATGCACTCGCTGGATTGTTTCAGCCTTGAGATCCGCTTGTTTGCCAGAGCCGAATTCGATCAGGATCGCTGCCTCGCTAGCGGAGCGAAATTGTGGTGCGTCCATCTAGTTATTGTGCGACACCGGATCTGAGAAGTGGGCTTTGGCCAGTTCTTGCGCTGCAAGAAACTCACTCTCGGCCCATGCCTTGCTACTACCCCAGAGATTTCGTTCTTCGTAAGGATCGCTCGCAAGATCATACTGTTCCCGAAGCTGCTTCGACCACGACATCTTCCGCTCTCCAATACGAACCGAGCGTTGAAAATCCCGATATCCAAAATAAAGCGGAGCCCCAGGCTTCTCCACCCCTGTTGGAGTAGCAAGCTTCAGCTGCTGGCAAAGCCGCCCATAAACTTCATAGAGGTACATCGGCTGTAGCTCTGTTCGGGCTTGGATCCCTGGCCCTGCCATAATGAGCGGCACCCGCAGCGAATGCTCGTACATACTCTGCTTTCCCATCAACCCATGCGCACCTAAGGCCAACCCGTTGTCACCAGCGAAAACAATAATCGTGTTGCTCAGTTGACCCGTCGTTTCGAGCGTAGCCAGAATCTCGCCAATATGGCGGTCCAGCTCTGTAATAAGCGCGTAATACGAAGCGAGCTCCGACTGGCACTGCTGTTGCGTTCGAGGAGCTGGCACTACATTTTCATCTCGAATATCGATCTCACCGTTGTCCAGCGGAGGAGCAGGGAACCAGGGGCGGGGAAGTGGCAGTTCCCTGCTTTGGTACAGCTTCAAATCAGCTCCCGCTGCCTCACGAGGGTCGTGTGGAGCCGTGAAAGCGCAATAGGCAAAGAATGGTTCCTGACTCCTCGAGCTTTCTCTTAGAAAACCTTTCAAAGATTCAGCAATTAAAGGAGTTGCTCTCCCAACACGCTCGATATCTCGTGCATCTCCGAATTTTTGCAGCTTGGGATTGATTTGGGGCCCCATCCCACCGAGGTGGATCAGTCCGCCGGCTTGAAAAGAACGATTCAGGAGCGCCGCTCCATTGTGCCATTTTCCACTAATGAAGCTTCGGTAGCCAGCCTCGGCAAATCGTTCCGGAAGTAGCGGCCCGTCGAGACCCTTGGGAGACGTCGCCCGCCAGAGACTCTTGCCACTCAAAAGCATTGCCCGGCTCGCGATGCAGACTGCACCTTGTGTCCCGCCTTGGTTATAGCAATTGCGAAATGACACTCCTCGCCGCACCAGCTTGTCCAGATTCGGTGTCAGGATATTCGAATTCCCCCAGGCTGCAATCGTATCGGCCCGCTGATCATCTGTAATTAGAATCAATACATTAAGCTTAGAACTTCGCCCCATGCTTGCGGCTTGTATAAAGGATCGACGACTAGTCATGGTGCTCTTTGGTTCTGATAACATATATTCTGTCGCAAGATCGATCTAGCTGTTGGCAACCTGATTCGCGAAGGTACTTTCAAAGATCTTATCGGCGTTCCCAGCCTCAAATCCCTCTCTTCGATGGCATCTCTTTAGATCCTCTGAGCGCATTGCAGCAAATTCCGGCAAAACCTTTCGCTCGGCAAATTCTACATAACTACCTGCAATCTTGTGCCAATCTCCATCAGAAAATTGGGCATCCACCAATTCAGCAACTGTGGAACTTTGCAAGAGCAAACCATCCGGGCTGATTTTTATTTTTCCTCCTGAATCGTTGAGCTTAACTCCTATTTCTTCCACTAAAACATTAATGCCAGCAACACTATCAAATGGCGAAGGTAAAGAATTAGTACTGATTGTGAAGTGATTCAAATAATAGCGGTTATAGATCACCCAAGCTGCATATTCGCTCTCTTCCAATAAACGGCTGTAATCAGACCAGGTCGGTATCCTCCAGAGGCTCGAATGTAGAAATTGATCCACAGCTTCCCCGCTCTCGAGATCCAGCGAATCGACCGGGTCCGCCCTCACTTCATCCGAGTAGGAATGGATGATGCGCTGAGCATCCTCACTTAGGTCCCACACTCGGAGCTCCGAAACAAAGATACGAGGATAGCCTGGCGATGGAGGCGAGTACCAGAAAGCGTCTAGTTTCTTGGTTTCAAAGTGATAGGCGTCCCGCTTCTGATAACCATAATACTTAAACATCTTCTCGAAGCTTCTGATCCCAAGCTGCGGCACTCCCAAAGTTCGAAACGCGATATGGTCGTTTTCAATCTCTAAGATGCCGTGATCTCTCAGAGAACCCAGAATGACGCCCACATCAGGGACCCGATCCTCATAGCGACGCATGAGACCGCCTAAAACCATGTCGAGAGGCAACATAAGACCATCCTAACCTCAGTTTGAAGCACTTTGCCTTCGATTTACGCTTTCCTTAATATGGGATTTGCTGACATTGTTGTTTTTCGATTGAGCTGGGAAAAATGTGAGCGCGGAACCACTTTCTTCCACGAACCTCCACGCGCAGAACCGCTAGGCAGTGTCTGCCTCGATTGGAACAACAGCCAGTGGGTTGCCCGATCCAACTGGCAGGAAGTGCGCAAGCATTTGGGGTGTTTATCAGGCATCCTGATCCAAAACAACATTGATGTGGACCTTCAAGGCATGGGAGGCCAAGTTTGCATGACATTCGGAGCATATTTAGCCAATTCCCCGCCCGCCATGCACGGCAACGCCTGGAAAGGCTGGCATGCAACTGTCCCAAACATGAGGGAGTATCGCAGCCACTGGTGGAGAACGCTAGACCCGAGCGGGATGTCGCCCTTCGACAAAATGTCTGAAATGATCAACATCGCCTGCACAGATTCCCGGCTCAAAGGAAAGCTGGCCGCCGAATTAGGGGGCTTGGCAAATCCGATGATTCTCCTGCCGCTAGCAGGAATATTCTTGGCCTTCTTTGGAGCTGAATATCTCGGGGTCGTAGGCTTGGCTTGCGCAATCCGAACTCTCCTTGGGTTGGGGCAGGCACACGAGGCCTACACCTTTTATGAGCCGAGAGGTAAAGAACTCAACCGCATTATCATGAACCCTTGCACCGAAAGAAACCTGTACGAAGGTGCAGAGATCTTTCAGGAGATCATCGTACGGGTCGTGACGGACATCGGATCCCAACTGGCGATGAGTGGCGCGCAAAAAAACTGCTGCCATTGCGTGGCGAAAAATCTGCCAACTGTTCCCCTTGGGCACCCAGAAATGGATTGATGCCGCAAAGCAAAGGCGCGCTGAAAATGAACATCGGCACGCAGTGGCTTCGGCTCGCAGAAACAAGGTGAAAGCCACAGAACTGCTGCAGGAACTGGACAATCCTCCGTTTCGCTCTGAGGAGATACAAGCCTTTAAAGAGGTTTCGAACATGCATGACGAGATGATCGTGATCCGAGATCCGGGTCATGCGCGACTGTCTGCCCTAAAGAATAATGTTTGGGTCGGCGGCAAAATGACTTGGCTGAAAGCGAAAGCCAAGTTCGGATTTCATGACATGGTTTGCGTTCCCAAGGCCAATGTCCCGGACTTGCATACCCTGAAACGTGCGCCAACCCAATACCAAACCGGAAATTTGAAAGGGATGAATGCCGAACTGGATGCATTTATCGCCAAGAACCCAAAGCTGGACATGTACGAAATGCCCCGCGACGGACGGCCAATCGGCTCGACTGAGGGTGGAAAGTTTACATCGGACATCGATTACACTGCGATGCGAAGCAAGAATTTTCAGGAACTCGAAGGGCAGTGTCTTGTGGATCTTAAGGACGGTCGATTCCTGGTTGTCGACAAAATTCGCGGACCGTGGATGGGTGATGTGGACATAGCCACTCGACAGCGGCTTGGATCGAAGCAGGCCGGCGATCACCTCCCGCAAACAGCCCATAAAAACAGCCCGAAAGAAGACAGCTTTCCATTAGAGCAGGAAATCAACAACAGAGTCGTTGCACTCAATCCCAACGGCAAGGCCCATTTCTATGACGTTGCACAACACGGAGGAAACGGAGCCTCGACCGTTCACGTCAGGGAAGCTGCGGCCGCTGGTAAGAAGCATTGGAGCCCGCGCACCAAGGAGGGTTCTTTTCAATTGGAAAAGCTATATGTAGTGCTTCCAACCAAGCCAGGCTTTTTCAGTTTCGGACGTAAACAATCAAAAATGTTCGAGTTCAAAGGCTGGGCTGAGTTTGAGCAGTTCTGTAAAGCAAACGATCTCGAATTCCCCTTTTAGGTCGGCATATCGCGAAAGCCAGAAGATACAATCTTCACCTTTTTGGCGCTCGTAAACACGACGGAGGTGTAGGCAGTGCCATTATTATGGATCAAAAATTCGCCTGGAGTGGCTGTTGGAGTAATCTGATGTCGAAGTGTGTACTGCGGTCCGGATGAAGCGCTGCCCTCTATCCGCCCCGTCGACTGAACGATGTTGGCGTAAACTTTGCCGCCTTCATGGAAGACTTCATCGAAAACAACGATATGGGAATCATCGGCAAACGGGGCCACGTCGAACTCGTGAATTTCGTCAAGAGTCTTCCGCTTGCCTCGGTTCGGCCAAAAACCAATCGAGTTTTCCGGGCTCACCCCGACAAAACCAGCTGCGCTTTGCCAGTTTCCCACAAAGCCATTGCAGTCCAATCCGATGAGAACTGACTTCTGTGGCTGCATATCCTGCATAGAAGCTATTCCCAGTTGCACGAGCTTCGGAAACTGCTTCTGGAGCTTGTCTGGCATTTCACGAATCACAAAATCCACCATCGAGAGGGCTGTTTCCATTTGTACCGGGGAACCCTTGCCACAAAAGACGGCCATAAGCTCTGGACCGGTCAGCCCGAAGCGTGATCGCAGTGAGGGTGCTTTTGGCCCCGAGCCCCAGGTGAGCCCGAGCAGGATGTCCTTTAGCTTTATTGCCTGATCCGCCCCGCCATACTTCGGTGTCAGGCAAAGGTAGTTGTTCAGGGCGAAAGGAATGATGGGGCCGTTGCGATTGATTTCATCTCCGGCACCCTTCGAAGCTCTAGGAACTCGCAAGCTCAAATAGCGCTGGAACATATCGTATGGGGCGAGTCTGGGCGGACGCTCGACGATAGACATCTCTTTCACCTCTTGTCCAAAAAAACAACAGCCACCTGATTAGCGTCAGGTGGCTGTTGTTAGGGTCAAAAAACCAAAAAGACTATTCCATGTCTCCGCGCCGCTTTTTGCGGTTGCGTTTCCGGGCGAGCGCTTGTTTCACGCGCTTTCTTTCACCGGGTTTGAGGTAGAAGGAGTGCTTCTTAATTTCCTTGATGATATCTTCCTGTTGCACTTTGCGCTTAAAGCGACGCAATGCAGCTTCCAGGGTCTCACCGTCTTGCAGGAGAATTTCAGCCATCTCTATTCACCCCCTCTCTTGGCGTATTTCAAACTTCTAGAATACCATCTTAAAAGACCAGCGGCAAATACTAGTCTTGTCTAACACAGAGTGAGCCTGAAGAACGGACGGTTTCCAACACAGGATGAGCCTGACGGGGTGGTGGATGCTGGGGAGTGATCATCAGGATGACGGATGGGAAGAAGTTGAGCCTGGAGGAGATCCGGGCGTTGGTGGAGGCAAGT
>JANXLY010000034.1 GCA_025354885.1 Acidobacteriota bacterium
GACTGAAGCATAGGGTGAAACATCCCCGCTTCCCGTCACTACTATTAGGATGATTGTACAACAGGGCAAACAGGCAGGAGTGCCCGGTACACTAAACAAGGAATGAGTTTTGCGACACAATCGGCATTGAACATTGCGCGAGTAAGCGTGATCGCGGGATTGTTGCTGGCGATATTGAAAATCACTACCGGATATTGGGCGAATTCTCTGGCAGTGATGGCGGACGGGATGGAAAGCGCAGGGGACGTTGTGGCGTCGGTGATTTTGTGGCTTGGATTGCGGATGTCGGCGGAGCCAGCGGACGAAAATCATCCTTATGGGCATGGCCGATTTGAAATTCTAGCGGGACAGGCGATTGGGGCATTTCTCATTGCGAGCGGAGCGATTCTGGCCTGGCAGGCGAGCATCCATCTGAAGCAGGTGCAGACTGTGCCGAACGCGTATGCGATCTGGACCGTGGTGTTGTCGATTGTGATCAAGGTGGGTTTGGCGCGGTGGAAGAAGAAGGCAGCGCGCGAGTTTCGTTCAGCGGCACTGCACGCGGATGCGGCGAACGACTGGCTGGATGTGTTGTCAGGTTTGATCGCGATGGCGGCGGTTGGATTGAATCTCTGGCAGCCGGAACGCTTTTCGCATGCAGATTCGGTGGGCGGCGTATTGATTGCGATGCTGGTTGTGTTTTTGGGAATCCAAGTGTTGCGGGAATCGAGCTGGGAACTGCTGGATACAATGCCTTCGGTAGAAATGCTGGCGGAGATCAAAGCCTGCGCAATGGGAGTAAAAGGCACAGAGGGGATTGAGAAATGCAGGGCGCGCAAGACCGGATTTCAATATCACGTGGACCTGCATCTGGAGGTGAATCCACATTTGACGGTGGAGGCGGCACACCAGATCAGCGGGGCAGTGCGGGCGTCGATTCGAGAGCGGATCCCGTGGGTTGCCGATGTGCTGGTGCATATTGAACCGTCGACGGTGGATGATAAGAACGATGGATAACATTCACGTTGCGAAGTTACTCGATGAGACTGCGGACCTGATGGAGATTGCGGCAGAGGATGGATTCCGCATTCGCAGCTACAGGAATGCAGCCAAGACCATTGAAGGGTATCCGGAATCGGTGATGACGATTGTCGCGGACCCGCAGCGCAAGGTGACCAATATTGCCGGAATTGGCAAGGGGATCGCGCATATTCTGGGCGAGATTGCCGAGCGCGGGAGTTTTGACCGTCGTGATGAGATGCTCGAAAAGTATCCGCCGACGGCGCTCGAGATGCTGAAGATACAGGGGCTTGGACCGAAGAGTATCGCGGTGCTGATCGAAGCTTTTCGGGTGAGTACGATTGATGATCTGGAACGGCTTTGCCGAGAACAGAAGCTGCGGGATCTGCCGCGGATGGGTGCCAAGCTTGAAGAAAAGATCCTGAAATCGATTGCGATTTATCGACGCAGTGCGGGCCGGTTTCTGATCGACTTTGCCACGGACACGGCAGAGGAATTGCGGGTGCTGTTTGAGGGATTGGCAGGGGTGGAATCGGTGAGTGCGGCGGGAAGTTTGCGGCGGGGCAAAGAGACGATTGGCGATGTGGATATTCTGGTTGCCGGACCAAATGCGGTTGTTGCGCTGGATCACTTTGCGAAATGGAGCAAGGTGGAAGAATTGCTGGCTAAAGGGGAGAACAAGGCCTCGGCACGGGTGGGTGTTGAAGGGATACAGGTGGATGTAAGGGCATTGCCAACGGAGAATTTCGGGGCGGCGATGCAGTACTTTACGGGCAGCAAAGAACACAACGTGGCACTAAGAACGCGTGCAGTGAAGATGGGTTACACGCTGAACGAGTATTCGCTATCACGCGAGAGTGATGGCAAGGTGATTGCGAGTGCTACGGAGTCGCAGATTTACGAGGCACTGGGGCTGGTGTGGATTGCACCGGAGTTGCGCGAGAACACAGGCGAGATTGAGGCGGCAGAGAAAGGTGTGCTGCCGAAACTGCTGGAGCTGGAGCAGATGCGTGGCGATCTGCACATGCACACGCGGGAGTCGGATGGACGAGGGACGCTGGAGGAGATGGCAGCGGCGGCAAAGGCGATGGGCTATGAGTACATCGTGATTACGGATCACTCGAAAGCGCTAGCAATGGCGAATGGTCTTGATGAAAAACGGGTACTGGATTTTGCGAAGATGGTGCGGGGCATTGGAGAAAACGAATTGGGTCTGAAGGTGTTCTCGGGGATTGAATGCGACATCCTGAAGGACGGGCGCATGGATCTTGATGATGAAGCGCTGGGGGCTTTGGACTTTGTGGTCGCAAGTGTACATAGCCACATGAATCTGGATGGAAGTGCGATGACGGAACGCCTACTGGCAGCGCTGGAGAACCCTTACATTCACACGATGGGGCATCCGACAGGGCGCGTATTGCTGCACCGGGATGCTTATGCGTATGAGTTTGAGAAAGTGGCGGCGAGGGCGGCGGAGCGGGGAGTATTTATGGAGATCAACGCGAGTCCGGAGCGGCTGGATTTGCATGCGGCGCTGATCCGGTCGGCGAAAGCACGGGGGTGCAAATTTACAATTTCGACGGATGCGCACCATCCGAGGCAATTTGTGAATATGTGCTATGGCGTGAAGATGGCGAGGCGGGGCTGGCTCGAAAAGACTGATGTAGTGAACACACTGGGACTGCGCGAGTTTGAAGCTACAATCCGGGAGGCGAGGGCTTTGCGACTGAGTGCAGTCTGACGTTGGACCAGCGGTTTTCGAGTTCCTGGCGAATGGTTTTCACCATCATGACGCGCAACTCGAAGCGGACACGCTGCCATTCCTCAAACCAGACGCCAACTTCCCATTTTTTACGTTCGATCTCGAAGATGGTTCCTTTTTCAACTCGGCCGAGCATACCAAAGCCAATGTTAATGGTATCGAAAACGTAGACGTCGAGTTTCGTCATTTCGCCGTCTTGCTGATCGATCCAGACTTTGCCGCTAATTTTCTCAAATGCTCTGGCGCGCATCTGCTTTGCTTTGTAGCCGGGATGGGGCTTGAATTCAAAGAGGTCAGCGGGGCGGTTGTGACGGAGTTCAACACCGGTCTTGTGGAAGTCGAGCGCGTCGGGCAACTCCTCCATCCAGCTGTTTTCATCTTCTTTTGGCTTGGGCGGATTCTTACGATTTTCTTCCACAATATGGCGAAGCTTTTCTTCCTGCCTGGCTACTTCAGCTGGAGGAAGCGGCTTGTCGTCGCGAGCGACGATGCGGTTGACGGTTTGCTCGTCCCAGGGGTCGCGACGAATGGAGAGAACCGATTGCGATTTGAGTTGTCCATCGCTTGAAAGTTCTCGTTTTTCATAACGGCGATGGAAAAGAAACACGTCCCGCTGTTTGGAGCGAGCCTGCATTTTTGCAAGTGCTGAGCGAACCAGTTCTCGATCCGCAAGCGGGTTGTCCTGGCCTTCGAGGCAGAGCACTAGAGAAATGCAGATTAGTAGACGCATGAAAGCCGAAACACAGTTCATGATTAGTATATGAAACTAGTTTCGTCGGAAGAAAAATATCGTTGTAGCCTTTTCAGCGTAACGGAGGAAGTTGCGCAGGCGAGGGACGGATTCCAGATCAAGAGGGCGATCGTACATCATGCGGGATCGGCAGTGGTGCTGGTTGTGGATGAGAAGAAGAGAGTGTTGCTGGTGGAGCAATACCGGTTGCCGGCGGGGAAAAAGTTATGGGAATTACCGGCCGGAAAAATTGATCCAGGCGAAAACGCGCTACAGGCAGCGAAGCGGGAACTGTCTGAAGAGACTGGCTACAAGGCGAAGAGCTGGAAGAAGCTGGCGAGCTACTGGGCGAGTCCTGGATTTTTGGCTGAGAAGATGAATATTTATCTGGCGACGGAGCTGCAGACGGGTGTTGCAACGCCGATGGGCGATGAACGAATTGAAGCTCGCTGGTTCAGTTCCAAAGAAATGGACACGCTGATTCGTGAGGGCAAAATAGAAGACGGCAAGACACTGATCGGGTATCTCAGCTGGAAGCGTTTTCACGCAGCCACGCGTTAAGTAGTTCGATAGCCTTACCGCGATGACTGACGGAAGTTTTGCGCTCTTTCGAAATTTCTGCAAAGGTCTGACCGAAGGGCGGGTAGAAGAAGTAGGGGTCGTATCCAAAGCCGCCCTCTCCTCGAGGCTGCTGAAGAATCTCGCCTTCGACGGTGCCCCGGAACGAGCCTAGAACGCGGTTGCCTGCAACGAGTGAAATGACGCAGACATAGTGGGCGCTGCGCAGTTGCTGACCTGCCATTTCGCGGACAAGCCGCTCGTTGTTGGCAGCATCATTGCCTGCCCAGCGCGCGGAGTGGACGCCGGGAGCGCCAGCCAGCGCGTCCACTTCGAGGCCGGAGTCTTCGGCAATCAGCCAGGAGTCGGCATGAGCGCCATAGTAGAGGGCTTTCTCGATTGCGTTGGCTTCAAAGGTATCGCTAGTTTCTGGAGCGAGCGGAAGATCGCGCATAGCCGGGAGCAACTCGACTTCAAGGCCGGCAGCACTGAATTCGCGGATCTTACCGGGGTTAGTGGTGGCTAGATAGAGCTTCATTTTGGAGCGTGATTAATTCCTTGATGCCGTTGCGAGCTAGCAGGATGAGCTCGGCGAGTTGGGGATCATCAAAAGGAATTTGTTCGGCGGTGGCCTGGACTTCAATGAACTTGCCTTCGCCGGTCATGACGAGATTCATGTCGACCTGGGCGGCTGCATCTTCTTCGTAGCAGAGGTCGAGAACGGGAATGCCTTTGACGATTCCTACACTGGTGGCGGCAACAGAATCACGCAAGGGAGATTTTTTGAGAACGCCAGCCTTGAGTAATTTTTTGAGTGCGATAGACATGGCAACATAGGCGCCGGTGATGGCGGCAGTGCGAGTACCGCCGTCGGCCTGGAGCACGTCGCAATCGAGGGTGATGGTTCTCTCGCCAAGGGCTGCCATGTCCATGACGGCCCGGAGCGAACGTCCGATGAGTCGCTGGATTTCAAGAGTACGTCCGGATTGCCGGCCTTTTACAACCTCACGGGGGGTGCGAGTAATCGTGGCGCGGGGGAGCATCGAATACTCGGCGGTAACCCAGCCGCTTCCTTTACCGCGGAGAAAACCCGGTACACCTTCTTCAATTGTGGCGGCGCAAAGGACTCGCGTGTGGCCCACCGAGATCACGACGGAGCCTTCGGCGGTAAGCAAGAAACCAGTTTCGAGCTTGACAGGCCGCATCTGAGCGGCGATTCTTCCATCAATGCGCATTATTTGACTTTCATTCCCGAGAGCGAAGCGTAAAAGAGTAAAGAGAGCAATCCGATTCCGACCAATATGATGAATAGACAGGGCAACGCACCCAGAAAAGACTTCGGACCGGGAGTCTCAGGTGCTGCCTTTTTCAGGCTGTTGCGCTGCGGTTTAAACTTTGCCATACAATTTCGATGCTATCCCATGCGACTACTAATCCCCCTCATTTGCCTGTTTCTTTTTTCGTGCACGAAAGAAACTGTAGCGTTTGCACCACCTGCGGCGACGGAAGGAGGGTGGAAGCTGAACAGCACGGGAGTGGCGCAGGCTCCCGACTGGATGCAGCGTCTAGGTTTGAAACAGGCGGTGAAGGCCCGCTATGCTGGGCCTATTGAAGTGGAAGCAGATATCTACGAGCTGCGGAGTGATGCGTCAGCTTTTGAATGCTCGCAATTGTGGAAGCGCGCAACCGGGGACTGGCCCTTTCAACATCGCAATCTCTTTATTGTGATCCGAAGCCCACACCCGAACCGCGAGATGCTGATGGATTTCAGTCGTGCCCTTGAAAAAGCCCTTTAACGTATTGCCAAGAATGCACGAGGCCGCTGTGTACCTGCTGATTGTGGGGACGCTCTTGCTCGTCTGGGTGACGGATGGATTGCCGCTGCCAACCCTGGCGCTTTGCCTCCTGGTTGCGTCGTTGCGAATTGGAGGCCTTACGCTTTCGACCAATGCCGGGTGCGCTGTGCTGATTGCGGTAGCGGCGGGAGCGCCACTTTACTGGTTTTTTTTGCGAAGCTTTGCAACGCTCGACCTGAAAGACTTTTTGCTGGCGGTGCTGCTGGTCTTTTTGTTGAGTGCTCAGACAGGAAGGGATTTTGCCGCCGTTTCGAGCTACTGCATCTGGATCATGCTGGCCACCTTGTTTCCGACCAGCGGACCACAACAGTGGGTCCTGCTGGGGGGATTGTTCGTCTGGTTTTTGGTAGTGCAAAGTCTGAATGAATTGCGCCGCAGCAGGGAGAGCCAGAAAAACTGGAAGGGGCTGGACGGCTGGCAGTTGTTGCGTCCGCTGGCCGTCTTTACACTGGTGATGGTACTCGGGGTCAGCGTGTTTGCCGGAGCCATTTATGTACTGCTTCCGCGCAACCCGATCGCGGCCTTTCAATTCAACTTCAAGCCTTTTCGAAGGCTGGTTGGCTTTTCAAATTCCGTGCGGCTAGGGGTGATCGGTGAACTGCAGGACGATCAGACACCGGCATTCCGAGTGCGCTTTTTGCAGGGAAGTCCGCCGACGGTGATTCGCTGGCGTGGCGTCGGGCTGGCGGATTTTAACGGTTCTGCCTGGACGAATTCGAATGAGGTTTGGACCGAGTCTGCACAACAGGGAAAGATTACAGTTGCCAGCGACGCGCAGCGGCGCAAGCCGGGCGAACGGCTCTATTACGAAGTGCTGACGCTGGCAGAAATGGACCGGGTTTTGTTCAGCGTTGGAGTGCCCGAATTTGTCTACCTGCCGGAGGGAAGATTGCGCATCAACGGTGAGGGGGCGCTACGTCAACTTTCACTGCAGGAGGCACTGCCAAACTATTCGATTTCCGGATTGCTGGATCGGGATTATCATGCTTTGAGTTCCGATACAAACGCGAGTCTGGGGCCTGAATTGCGGCAACGCTATGTGCGGCTGCCCTATGTCCATCCGAGGATTCGCGAACTTGCAGAAGTTGCTTCTGAACCAAGTAAGGGGCCGTTCGAAGCTGCTCAAAGGATCGAGGCTTTTTTGCGGAGCCGATACACTTACAGCCTCGCATCGAAGATTAGCGGGCGCGAGCCGCTGCTCGATTTTCTTTTTGTGGCGCGCTCAGGGCATTGTGAATATTTTGCGAGTGCGATGGCGGTGATGCTTCGTAGTCTGAAGATTCCGGCGCGCGTTGTGACGGGGTTCTACGCGAGCCTGCCGGAACCAATCGGGCCCTGGTATGTGATCCGCAGTTCGAACGCCCATAGTTGGGTGGAGGTCTGGATTGAGGGCCGGGGCTGGATTGTTTTTGACCCGACGCCGCCGGGCAGTAATCAACCAAAAATGTCAGCGACACGGCGATGGCTGCTGAAGATGCAAGACCGTCTGGTAGTGATGAGCGAAGAGTGGATGGGGGGCGGTTCTGGGCTGCGCAGGCCAGCGCTGCCGAAGCTGGAACTCAACTGGGGCTGGATTGCGGCGGTGTTCCTGTTGGGAGCAGTGGTGTTGGGAGCCGTATTGTTTTGGTGGCGCAGAGTGCCCGAGAAGCAGACGGTGCAGAGTGAAGCGACGCTTGCCTATCGTCGTTATCTGGAGGCAAGAAAAAAGCAGCGGGCTCCCAACCAGACCGCTCGCGAACTCGAGCAAAGTGAGATTGTGTCGCTCTATGAGCGTGCGCGATTCGCCGATGACAAAGGCGCGCTGCTGGATCTAAAACGGCTTGTGACGGAGTTCGTCGAGAAGAGTGTGTAAAGAGGAAACGATTTTCTCAGGAGGGGCACCCGTGGTGTCGCCAGCCTTGAGAACTCCGGACGGAGAGAAGGATGCGCCTGGGGATTTCTGGATGAGTTCCATAAGCTTTTGCGGGTCGATCTTTGCTTCGGCGTGAAATTTGATCTGGAAAATTCCCTGGCGGCGATCGACACTCTCGACACCGATCTGCTGGGCGAGGTTTTTGGCTTGTCCGAAATCGACAAGCAGCTTGACAGCATCCGGTACAGGGCCGTAGCGATCAGCGAATTCGGCAACGATATCGGTTGCGACTTCGCGGCTTTTTGCATCGGCAATTTTCTTGTAGGCTCGCAGACGCTGGTTGTCTTCGGGAATATATTCCGGGGGAATGCGAATCTCGAAACCGAGGTTGAGTGTGGAGTGAATTTCGAGCGGCACTTCTTCGCCCTTCATTTCCTTGACAGCCTCTTCGAGCATGCGGACATACATATCGAAACCGACGGCGTTAATCTGGCCGGACTGCTCGCCACCCAGCAGACTGCCGGCACCTCGAAGTTCAAGGTCGAGGGCAGCGATCTTGAAACCCGCACCGAGATCGGAAAATTCCTTGAGAGCGGCGAGGCGCTTACGGGCGACTTCAGTGAGTTCGGTATCTGGAGGAACGAGCAGATAGGCGTACGCGCGTCGATTGGATCGGCCAACACGGCCGCGCAACTGGTACAACTCGCTCAAGCCATAGTTCTGTGCATTCTCGATGATGATCGTGTTGGCGAGAGGAATGTCGAGGCCATTTTCGACAATCGTCGTGCAGACAAAAACATCGAACTCGTGACGCATGAAGCCGAGCAGGACTTTCTCGAGCTCTGCATCTACCATCTGGCCATGGCCAACACCTACGCGGACACCGGGCACGAGTTCCTGGATCGAGAAGGCTCGTTCGTAGATCGATTCCACGCGGTTGTGGACGAAATAGACCATACCACCGCGAGAGACTTCCTGCTCGATGGCGGGCTTGATGATAGCCTGGTCGAATTTGGCTACAACGGTGTGGACGGCGAGACGATCTTTGGGAGGAGTTTCGATGACAGACAGATCGCGGATGCCGACGAGCGACATGTGGAGAGTCCGGGGGATGGGGGTGGCAGAGAGCGTAAGCACATCGACGTTTTGCTTGATCTGCTTGAGACGTTCTTTGTGACGCACTCCGAATCTTTGTTCTTCATCGACCACCAGCAGACCAAGGTCTGGAAAGAGAACGTCTTTCGAGAGGATGCGATGGGTGCCGATCAGGATGTCAACTTTGCCGTTCTCCATATCATCGAGAACCTGCTTTGTCTCTTTGGGATTACGGAATCGGCTCAACTGTTCGATGCGAACGGGGAAGGCGGCGAAGCGGCGCTTGAAGCTCTCGAAATGCTGGAACGCGAGCACAGTGGTGGGTGCGAGAACGGCGACCTGTTTGCCGTCGCCAAGGGCTTTGAAGGCGGCTCGCATGGCAACTTCGGTTTTCCCAAAGCCGACGTCACCGACGATCAGGCGATCCATGGGCAAGAGACTTTCCATGTCGCGTTTGATGTCGCGAACAGCAGTGAGCTGGTCTTTGGTGGCGTTGAATTCGAAGGAATCTTCAAACTCGCGCTGCCAGTTGGAATCGGGTGAGAAGGCGAAGCCTTCGGCCATGCGGCGCTGGGCATAGAGCTTGAGCAGCTCGTCGGCCATGTCGCGCATTTTGGCTTTGACACGGCTCTTGGTTTTTTGCCAGGTGATGCCTCCCAGCTTGTCGAGCGGGGCCTTGGTATCGCCACCGCCACTCCGGTGTTTGGAGATCAAGTCGAGACGAGTGACGGGGACGTAGAGCTTGGATTCGCCGGCATATTCGAGCAGTAGAAACTCGCCATTGCCTTCACCCTGGTTGATGATTTTGATGCCGAGAAATTTGCCGACACCGTGCGTCTGATGGACCACGAAGTCGCCGACTTTGAGATCGGCGATGTCGGCAGCAAAGGCGCCCATCGAAGAGACGGGACCGCGTTGGCTCGAACGGGCGATGAGATCGGACGACTCGAAAAGATCGTCGCCGCCGAATAAGGCAAGCTTGGGTTCGCGGAAGACAGTGCCTCGCGAGAGACGGCCTTTGATCAGAATTACATGGGCTGTGCCACTGGAATAAACGCGATCGGCGAGGTATTGCGGCATCGCTTCGTCCGGAGGCAGGATCACCTGGTAAGGGACTTTGTACTCGCTGAAGACGTCGGCAAAACGTTCCACCTCACCGAGTGAGTTGGCAAAGAAAATGACGCTATAGCCGGACTGGACGAGGGTGCGCGATTCTTCTACGGCGAGGCGGATATTGCCGCGAAAAGTGATGCCAGGACGGGAAGCGAATTCAAAGGCATTGCGACCTGATTCGAGTGCCAACTCTCGAAGCTCGAGTTCACGCATGCCGGCGACGCCGTGTGAAGCAAGTTCTCCGTAGTGGAAATAGTGCAGTTCGGGTTCGACTTCAGCCGCACCATCTTCGAGGCGCTTCCAGAAGCGTTCTGCTGAGGCTCGAATTTGCTCTGGCTCATCCCACAGCAGCAGGCCTTTGCCGACCAGATTGAGAAGCGAATGTTCGCGCGGGCCATCGGTATCGGTAGGTGTTTCGACCAGCGGAAGGATGCGCAGGTCGGGCACACGGGCGATGGAGCGTTGCGTCGCCGCATCGAAACGGCGTATGGATTCGATTGTGTCGCCAAAGAATTCAAGGCGCACCGGTTGCTCTGCTTCGGCGGGAAAGATATCGACAATGCCGCCACGAATTGAAAACTCACCAACCATGGTGACTGGCTCGCTGCGGTCGTAACCGATGCGTTTGAGGTGAAGTTCAAGATCGTCGAGCGAGACTTCTTCATTCTCTTTGAGCGTGAGCACGAGCTGTCGGTAGAAGCTGGGAGCGGCGACACGCAGCATGGCACTGGCGACCGGGGCAATGGTGATCGGAGCGCTGTTGTTGGAGAGACGCCAAAGGCCAATCGCACGGAGTTCGAGGATCTCGGAGTGAGGCGTGAGTTTCTGATGTGGCAGGACATCGAGCGGCGGCACGAGCTGTGCGCGGGCCTGCAGATCGTTGGGACGCAGAAGCGTGAGAAAGCTGTTAGTGGCTTCGAGTAGTGCCTCTGCTTCGCGATTGCCATCGGTGATGATGAGCTGAGTCTTGCCGGTCTTCTGCCACAAGAGGGCCAAGGCGAGCCCCTTGGCCGCGAGTGTGAGGCCACCGAGAGAAAGAGTATGCGCGTCTTCAGATTCGAGACGGGCGAGGAGTTCTGCAAAGTCGTCGCGTTGAGAAACAGATAAAAGGAGCTCGCGAATCACTGATGGCGATCCAGGATTTGCTGAACAAGGTTGGTGGTCGAGTATCCCGGCTCAAGAGGTAGCGCGAGTACTTGTCCACCTGCTGCTTCCACCTCCTCGCGACCAGCAATGAAATGGCTCCAGTCGGCACCTTTGACGAGGAAGTCGGGGAGCACGGTGGCGATTAATTCGCGGGGCGTATCTTCATCGAAGAAAGTAACGGCATCGACAGCTTCGAGATTCATGGCAATAGCGGCGCGCGACTGTTCGGAAAGGATGGGACGTGAAGGACCTTTGAGGCGCTGTACGCTAGCGTCTGTGTTCAGGGCAAGAATCAGAACTTCGCCCAGCGAGCGAGCCGATTCGAGCAGACGGATGTGCCCCGGATGCAGGATGTCATAGCAGCCGTTGGTGAAGACGACACGTTTGCCTTCCTGGCGCCAGATGGCGCGTTGCTCAACGAGGGCGGGACGCGTGAAAAGTTGGGACATGGATACACTTCTAGTTTATGAGATTCGTTTGCTGTCTCGGAATGTTGGTTGCGCTACTGCCTGCGCAAAGTCTGGAGGATCAGATCGCCGCCATTGCCAGCAAGATGCAATCGCGACTGGTGGAGTGCCGTCGCGATATCCACATGCACCCTGAACTATCGAATCAGGAAGTGCGCACGGGCAAGCTGGTTGCAGAAAGGCTGCGAGCGCTGGGCATGGATGAGGTGCGGAGCAACGTCGCGGGCAACGGTGTTGTGGCAGTGTTGAGGGGTGGCAAGCCCGGTACGACGGTTGCGTGGCGAGCCGACATGGATGCTCTCCCAATTGACGAGAGCAGCATGGATGTCGTTTACAAGAGCACTGTCAAAGGAGTGAAGCACGCCTGCGGGCACGATGCTCACACGACCATTGGGTTGGGTATCGCAGAAGCTCTGCTGCAAATCAGGGAACAGATTCCAGGGACTGTGAAATTTCTTTTTCAACCGGCAGAAGAGGGTAGCGGTGGGGCCGCAATTGCAGGAGCGAAGCTGATGATCCAAGAAGGGGCTCTCGAGAACCCCGCGCCTGCAGCCATCTTTGCGTTCCACGTCGCAGGGAATCTGCCGATCGGGACGATCAATTACACAGACAATGCCGCTTCCGCTGCTGGGGCAACGGTCCGCATCCACTTTAAAGGCAAGCGTGCGCACGGTGCTTATCCGTACCAGGGGATTGACGCCGTGGCAGTAGCTTCGCAGTGCATCATTGCGCTCCAGACCATCCATAGTCGTCGCATCGACACGCTCGACCCGAGCGTATTCTCGCTCGGAACGATCCAGGGAGGCGACCGCCGAAACGTGATCGCCGAAGCCGTAAATGTAACGGGCACAGTGCGCACCTTTTCTGACAAGGTGATGGACGAATACGAGGCCAAGATCCGCCAGACACTGGAAGGGTGCACGACGGCGATGGGGGCGACTTACGAACTTGGCTTCCGGCGTGGCAACCTTGCCATGATCAACAATCCGGCGCTCAATCAGGCAGCGCTGCCTGTCCTTCAGAAAATCCTCGGTGCCGCTCATGTGAAACAACAGGGTGCCGGAATGTTTAGCGAAGATTTCAGTCTTTATCAGCGGGCCATCCCGGGCACCATGTTCGCCCTTGGAGTCTCGAACCCGGCCAAAGGCATCACGGCAAACGTGCACACTGCTGAATTCGACATCGACGAAGACGCACTCTCGCTTGGCGTGCGAGCGGGTGCCAGCATTGTTCTTGACTACCTGAACAGGAACGCGAAATGAAAGTTCTTATCCTCCTGGCGGCTTCGCTGCAAGCTCAATCCCTCGACAGCATCATAGCGAAAGAAGTTGCGGCGATGGAGCAGAAACTCATCGAGACTCGACGCGAGCTGCACATGCACCCCGAGTTGTCTAACCAGGAATCGCTCACTGGCAAATTCATCGCTGACCGGCTGCGTGCGCTTGGCTTCGACGAAGTGAAGACGAACGTTGCCGGTCATGGCGTGATTGGTGTAATCCAGGGCGGCAAGCCCGGCCCCGTGGTTGCATGGCGTGCCGACATCGACGCGTTGCCGATTGATGAATCTGCTTTCGACGTGCCTTATCGCAGTACGAATAAGGGCGTGAAACATGCTTGTGGTCATGACGCACACATGACAGTAGCGCTCGGAGTTGCGGAAGTTTTCAGCAGGATCAGAAAGGATTTACCCGGCACAGTGAAGTTCATTTTTCAGCCGGCGGAAGAGGGGGTATCGAATGCCGAATTTTTCGGTGCCGCGCTGATGATCAAAGAAGGGGCGATGCAAAACCCGAGACCGAAAGCGATCTTCGCTTTCCATGTTTCACCCATGATCGAGGCGGGCAAGATCGGCTATGCGAGCGGCCCGTTTCTCGCGAGTGTCGACTCCGTCAATATCAGTGTCAAGGGGAAGAAGGCGCATGGTGCGTTTCCGCAGGAAGGCACAGACGCACTCGTCACTGCGGCACAATGCGTCAATATGCTGCAGACCATTCACAGCCGCCGCATCAGCACCATGGATCCCAGTGTCCTGACCATGGGCACCATCTCCGGAGGCGACCGTTCGAACGTCGTTGCCGAATCAGTCAAGATGGAAGGCACCCTGCGCACCTTTTCTGAAGCGACGCGCGAGTCTTACCGGACCTATGTCAAGCAGACTCTTCAGGGCTGCACGGGCATATCGGGCGCTACCTACGAGCTTGAGTGGCTGCAACCAAGCTACCCGGTCACGACCAACCCGGCAGGCCTGTTAGAGGCAACATTGCCAAGCATCAGACGCATTGTAGGTATCGAGGGGGCAACCAGGATGGCACCGCAAATGGGAGGCGAGGACTTCAGTCTGTTCCAGAAGGAAGTGCCTGGAGTGATGTTCTGGCTGGGGGTGGGGAATGAGGCGAGGGGAATCAGAAGCGGTCTCCACACTGCGGACTTCGACATCGATGAAGTTGCGTTGCTGGTAGGGGTGAAGACCGCCGCTGCTATTTTGCTGGATTATTTGTCCAGATAAAACTACTTCTTGGCGGCCTGCTTGGCGATGACCAGATTCTTGATCATGCCGTAGGTGGCTTCGGGAACAATCTTTTTCGAAACCAGCTCATCCTTACCCTTATAGGGACGGCCCTTAATGATGGCTTCGGCATACTTCGGACCGATGCCCTTCAGTGCTTCGAGTTGAGGTTTGGTGGCTGAATTGATGTCAAGAAGCTCGGTCGCCTTGGCGGCCATCTTGTCCATCTTTGGGGCCATCTTGTCAGTTGCTTTTTTCGCGTCCTGAGCGAAGATCAGCGCCGCGCTTAGGGCGGCAAGTAAGAGAATGCGCATGAGCAAATTGTACGCGATTCACGATGAAAATCAAGCGGCCCGCAATTTTAGCTGCGGGCCAGTTGATTATATTTACTTTATGGGGCGGGAGACCGGGTAGCCGACTCTGGCTCATTTAGGCATTGCTTGAAAATAAAATTGGGCGAACTAGTCTTCGTAGCCGCAATAGCTCTGAAGCATTGTGTCTCAACAGCGGATCATCCCAGGCACGATATTGATCCGTTGCGCAGTTCTCTGCCAACTCGTGCGCGATTACGTCGTAGCTTCGCGCCGCTTTGAATTTTTCAAGTTCGCTCAAAACACCGATGACGAAAATTCTGTCCCTTAGACCAGGAGGGATATGCATCTTTTCATGCCGCGCTGCATCGTTGTCGAAATCAATCATCAGAATCATCAATCGCTCAGGATACCTTTCCATGTCTGCAAGGTGATCTGATGCAAACTTTTTGCAGACATCGAGCCAACCGCCTGCCGGAGGCAGAATCTGAATCTTGTTTTGATCGACGGCGAAGTGGTTAATGAATCCATTGGCCAGTTGACGACTTGCATCGTCTTCCGGCAGAACGAAAACATGGGGCTGATACCTGTTTCTCAAACCTCAACATCTCCACGAATCAGCGCGTTCACCAAATCGCCATGAACGTGCAACTCACTGAGCGTTCGAACTACGGTGGGCTCCAAATGGCCCTTCCGTTCGAGAAACAAAGTGTTCTCATCCGAGAATCGTTGGATCGCCTCTGGATTGTGGGAAGTTGCGATAAATTGCCCCCCCTTGCTGAAAGCTTTTCGAAGCGCGACAACCAAGTGTCCAACTTCAGAAATTCCGATGTGATTCTCAGGTTCGTCCCAAAAACAAAATAGTGGACCGTAGGCAGCATTGGATGCGACTACAAGGGCGCAAATCATAAAGCACTTTTCTCCGTCAGATAAATCCTCAAAAGGAATAGGCAGAACGGACCCATTGCGTTCAAACCGGACTTCCAGACTGCGAGAATCTTTGCCACTTGCAGGGAGCATTTTCTCATTGAAGGATGAGCCTAAAGGATTGAGCTGGTGACCGGCAGCGATTCCGCAACCAACCGTAAAGCTGTGCGCAACTCCTGTGAAAGTGGTGGGATGGAGGATTTGCGAGGGGAGCAGCAGAGTCGCGTTGGGTGTTTTTGGTCTACGAGATGCGGAAAAGAGGAAACTGGACATAGT
>JANXLY010000041.1 GCA_025354885.1 Acidobacteriota bacterium
CTTGGAAATCGCCGGGCGATTCCCACATTTCCACAGGCACGAACCCGATATGATGACAAATAGGCCATAAGATCCAAACCCAATAGAGTGTTACCCATGTCCTCGGACTAAATTGTTACCTATGTCCATGAACGAACCTCTAAGGCTTTTACCCCTGCAGTGAACAGGGCATTCACTGATCGCACTAGGGTCATGTACTCATGGCTTCATCACCCGCATTTCGCTAACTTATCGATAAGTATTCTTTTGTCCGGGGTTCTTGCAGCAAGTGTTTTTCTGCCCGGAGCGAAGTTTGTCACGAAATGGAAAACATGCGAAACAAGGCAATGGCAAAATGGAATCTTCTTCTCCCGGCCGCTCTTCTTTGTCTTGCCTCCCCGGCAATGGCAACTCCCTTCGTGATCAATGTGAATTTCACTGGTGGCCTGACGGCTTCCCAGCAGAGCGTTTTCACCACGGCCGCAAATACCTGGATGTCATTGCTTCCGAATTACCAGACCGGTATCTCCATTTCTCCACTTACGATCAATGCGGCTGGAGTGAACATAGACGGTCCAGGCGGAGTTCTTGGTTCTGCCGGCCCGAATAGCCTTGTGTCCAGTTCTGGCTTTTGGCTTGCCGGCACAGGTTCGATGCAATTCGACACCGCCGATTTGACCAATCTCGAGACAAATGGTTCTCTTACCGCAGTGATCCTGCATGAGATGGCCCATGTCATGGGTTTCGGAACCTTGTGGACTTCGAACAACGTTTACGTCAACGGCAGCGGACATTACACAGGTGCCAATGCCTTGGCCACGTATCGCACAGAATTCAACCTGCCGGGAGCCGCCTTTGTACCCGTCGAACTGGGCGGTGGCAGCGGCACTGCCAACGGACATTGGGATGAGGTAGATGGTGGCGGGTCCGCAACAGGACGAGTTAGCGCTCTTGGAGATATGCAGTTCGAACTGATGACCGGTTGGCTCAACAGTTCCTCCTACATCAGCAAGACTACAGTCCAGTCTTTTGTGGATATTGGCTTTGCGTCAGCTGCCGACGTCCCGGAACCGGCAACCCTCGCCAGCTTCGCTACTGGCGCGCTGCTCTTGTTGTGCTTCAAACGCCTAGCCTAAGGCTGCCACCAACGCGCTTTCGAGCTTCTTCAATTGGGCCAGCTCGGCCTCAAGGCTAAGGGTCTCCAGCGCTGCCGCCGCGTCTGCCACGACGCTACGCCCCCCATTCAGGTTCGAATTGCGTGTCGCCTTTCCTGGCGCCACGATGGTATCGGCCCAGGCATTCAATTCCGCAATCAAAGCCTTCTTATCCTTTGTCGCGTTGATCCTCTGGATAACGCCGCGCGTGGCCTCCAGCATCGCTTTCCGTCGTTCCACCAATGCCGCCGCCTTTGCCGAATCTCCTGCCGCTGAGCCATCTGCGTAAAGAGCCGCCGTCAGCTTCACGTAATCCGGCACAGCGCCAACCGTCATGTTCTGCACGCGCGAAGCACGCTCCTCACCCTGCTTCACCGGCGGACCATTTACCTCGTCCACAATGAACGTGTAGAAGCTGCCGGGATAACCCAGCAGTTCAATTATGTATGCCACCAGCGGCACCGATTGATGGTTCTTCACCCTGAATACACTGCCGGCATCCACAGCGTCCGTGTGCAGTTCCGGCAAAGGCAATTGCGCGAAACACGACACCGCGAAACAGACAACAAGCCACTTCATTTCTTTTCCGTAAACTGGCTGTACAAATCCGCAACGCTCATCTCCGCCGGATGGATGACGATGCGCCACGTAAATGCCAGCTTCTGACCCTTACTGAGCTTCGTGATGTTTTCCTCAGCCGCCGGATCAAAGGCTTTCTGCCCAAACGGATTCAAGCTGAACAGCCCGTAATCCCGCGCATGCCAATAAGTCGGAAAGTGTGGATTCCCCGGATGATCCATAATCGCTACGCCAAGTTTTTCTCCATCCAGTTCCGCCTGATAATCCACCCACTTCGCTCGCTTGCCCCAGATCTTCACCATCCCCGCGCGGCCTTCGGAATCCGTCATCTTCATGCCCCGTTTCTCCGTAAATGCCTCCGCCAGGCGGATGGCGAACGCGCCTTCCTTGGTATCGCCAAGCGCCACGTCCATCGACGCAGTCAGCGTGACTTTCGTATCCACCACCCGAGTCTTCGCATCCCCCGAAAATGTCATTTCGCGCGATTCCAGCAACAGGCTTTTGCCATCAGGATCCTGCCAATCCATGAGCGCCGTCAGCGTCGACGACCCATCTTTCCACTTCACGCTCTTGACGACGATCCTCCCGATCTTGCCCTTCTTGTAGGACGGATCATTCTCCCAGAACTTCACGCCGTTCACATCGTCATAGCTGAACCACAACCCGCGGTGGTGCAAATGATCCCGACTCTCCCCGGGCACAATCTCCATCGGAAACTGTCGTGTCACCACCTTGCCTGAAGCAGACCGCAACGGTGCGAGAAAAGGCTTGTTCGCGTCCCCCCCATAGTGGAACACCGCGAACGGCTTGCCCTCCACCGCAATCGCCACATCTTCCGCCGTAAAGCGGACCTGCGCCGTTAGTGTCGTGGCAGCCAGGAAGATCCAGAATCGAAATTTCATTGCAGAATCAGTCTATTTGAAAAACGAGTGCAGCGTCGCTTCCGATTTCACCCGGATCTCTTTGGCCATTTCAAAGGGGTCAGCCTGCTGGTACTTCGCGAGGAACAGCTCGACGGAGATCGGTCCCGAGTAACCCCTATCGACCAGCTTGCGAAGAATCTTGGCGAGCGGAGCAACGCCATCACCGGGCACTACACGGGATTGCAGATCCAGCAACTCACGGGGCAGGTCCTGTGTGTCGTTCAGATGGGCATGAATGATTTCGCCAGGCCGGATCAAGTCCATATCCTCCATCTTGCTGGGACCAGACCAGAAGTGATAGCAGTCGAAGAGAATACCGAAATTGGGATGCGCTGCCTCACGGTGAAGCTTGAGCGCCGTAGGCAGCGAGGCCATGAAAGTGGAGTTGCGCACGAACTCGGCGGCTACCTTCAATTGGAACTGCCGGGCAACCTCGGCAACCTGGCGAATGTTTTGCAGGCTTCTGGCGTAATCGTCCTGCGTGAACTTGGCCGTCGTCACACACGGCGAATAAACCAAAGGCGCGCCGAGTTCAGCAAACTGCGCACAGCGCTTTTTGAACTCCTCCAGATGCTCCGCAAATTTCGGATTTGGTTCCCAAAGACCAGTCGTACCGATGGCGCCGGAAACAATCTGGAGGCCGTTGTCGGTCAACACCCGCTTCGCGTTGGCCAGTGAATCCACTTTGAGGAAATCCTCGAGAAGTCCGGAGGAGGGTTCGACATTCTTGATCCCGGCCTTGGCCCAGCCTTCGAGGGACTTGCGATAGCCCGCGCCGGCGGAAGTGAATTGGTGCATGCTTAGCTTCATTTTGTGTGCGGCTGCCTCGGCGGCCAGCGCGAGAGGAGTCAGTAGAAGGTTTCTGCGTGGCACCATAAGCAATACCATAGCGCGACGTGGGATTCTATCAGCAACGGCTATGCTCAATCGACGACTATTCCTCAGTGGTGCGGCTTCTACACTGTTATTGCGCGCCGACGCTCCGGTGCGTGCGATCACCAAGGGGCCGAAGCATCACTGGTTCGGCTATTACGACAAACTCGAATTCGATCCCACCGGGCGCTACATCCTGTCGAATCAGGTGGACTTCGAACACCGCAGCCCGCAGGCCGGTGACGAGATCCAAATCGGCATGATCGACCTTCAGGACAACGATCGCTGGGTTGAACTCGGCAAGAGCCACGCCTGGAATTGGCAACAGGGCTGTATGCTCCAATGGCTGCCCGGCTCGCGCGACGAAGTGATCTGGAATGACCGTATGGACGGACAATTCGTGTCTCATATCCGCAACGTGCGCACTGGCAAGACCCGAACTCTGCCCGGACCCGTGTACAGCATAAGTCCCAACGCAAAGTGGGCCGTCTCTCCCGACTTTCGCCGTCTGAACCAGATGCGTCCCGGCTATGGCTACGCCGGTGTGCCCGATCCCTTTGAAAGCGATCTGGCTCCTGAAAATGCTGGAATCTGGCGCATGGATCTGAAGACTGGCAAGCAGAACCTGTTGTTCTCTTTTGCGGATGCGGTGAAGGTGCCCAACCTGCACTCACCTTGGGAGCCTACTGCGAAACATTGGTTCAATCACCTGCTGCATTCGCCCGACGGCGACCGCTTCATCTTTCTGCACCGCTGGCGTGGCCCCAAGCAGGGTGCGGGTTTTGGCACACGAATGTTCACTGTCAATGGAAGCGGCAAGGACCTCTTCGTTCTCGATCCTCATGGAGGAACCTCGCACTTCATCTGGCGCGATTCAACTCATGTTCTGGCATGGGCCAAACATCCCTCGCACGGCGAGAAATTCTATTTGTACCAGGACAAAACGGAATTCGTCGAAGTCGTCGGTAAAGAAGTGATGACCCTGAACGGGCACTGCACCTACCTACCTGGAAACAAATGGATCCTCAACGATACCTATCCGCAGAAGGAACTTCAATCCCTCTACCTGTATGAAGCGGCAACTGGACGACGTGTTCCGCTAGGTGAGTTCCCATCAGCTCCGCCGTACCGGGGAGAGTTCCGTTGCGACCTTCATCCGCGCTTTAGCCCGGACGGGAAGAAAATCGCCATCGACTCCGCCCACGGTGGCACCGGACGGCAGATCTATCTGGTGGATATCTCAGGCGTAGCCTGATCACGACGAAAATTGCTACGCTAACGTCCATGACGAAACATCTAGCCGTGCTGCTTGGTCTTGCTTGTGCCTCGCTGCTCAACGCAGCCGAAGGACGCCAACTCCTGCAGCGCCCCGCTCTCAGCCAGACTCACATTGCATTCTCTTATGCCGGTGATTTGTGGACCGTCGCACGTGCGGGGGGTGCCGCCGTTCGCCTCAGCTCCGGAATCGGATTTGAATCCGATGCGGCCTTTTCTCCGGACGGCCAAACCCTGGCTTTCACTGGCGAATACGATGGCAACGTCGACGTCTATACTGTGCCTGTCACCGGAGGCACTCCCAAGCGCATCACCTACCATCCAGATGCCGACAACGTCATCGGCTGGACTCCCGATGGAAAGCGGATCATCTTCCGTTCCGGTCGCGATTCCTTCTCGCGATTTACCAAACTCTTCACTGTGCCAGTTGAAGGCGGCCTTCCCCAATCAATGCCGCTACCGATGGGTTACTCGGGAGCCTTCTCTCCCGACGGAAAGAAGTTCGTCTATGCGCCGCTTGGCGTGGGTGGCGGTTTTTCCAATTTCGTGGCCTGGAAACGCTATCGCGGTGGCCGCGCAAGCTACCTCTGGCTCGCCGATATGACCACTCTCGAAACAGTCAAGATCCCTCGCACCGACTCGCAGGATTTCGACCCAATGTGGCTGGGTGACAAAGTGTACTTCCTGTCGGATCGCACCGGCAAGGCCAGCCTCTATCGCTACGACCCTGCCACTAAGGCGGTCACCGATCTCTTGAAGAACACCGGTTACGACATCAACTCAGCCAAGGCCGGCCCTGGCGGAATTGTGTACGACCAGTTCGGCGACATTCACATCTACGATGCCAAGACAGGCAAGGATGCGAAGATCAATATCGACATCACTGGCGACATGCCGGAACTGCGTCCACGCTTCACGGATGTCTCGACGGAAATTCGCAATATAGGGATCTCTGCCACTGGCGTTCGCGCCGTGATCGAAGCCCATGGCGAGATCCTGACTCTCCCCGCCGCGAAAGGCGATACCCGCAATCTCACAAATACGCCTGGCGTCATGGAGCGCTCGCCGGAATGGTCCCCCGATGGCCAGAGCATCGCCTACTTTTCTGACCAGGATGGCCCCTATGCACTGCACGTCAAGGCGCAAAGTGGTCTGGGAGAAACGAAAAAGATCTTCATATCGAAGGACGCTGCCTACTACAGAAATCCCCAGTGGTCCCCCGATAGCAAGCACATTGCATTCCACGATAACCGGCTCAACTTCTGGCTGGCCGAAATCGCATCGGGCAAAGTGACAAAGCTACACACAGACCGAATCTCGGACAACAATGCCGACACCGCATGGTCGCCCGATTCCAAGTGGCTGGCCTTCACTCCCGCACTCGCCAATCGGATGCACGCCGTGTTTCTCTACTCCCTCGATTCTGCGAAGTCTGCACAAGTGACCGATGGCATGAGTGACGCCCGCATGCCTGCCTTTGATCGCGATGGGCAGTATCTCTACTTCGCGGCCAGCACTGACTTCGGCACATCCATCAGTGGTCTCGACATGAGCAGCGACGCGTTCTCCACCACCCGCAGCATCTACGCGGTCGTGTTGAGTAATGATGCGATGTCTCCGATAGCCCCAGAGAGTGATGAAGAAAAGGCTGTTGCAGAGCGGAGTCCCGTGCGTCGCCCAGGAGCACCTGAAAATGCAGCAACACCAGCGAAGCCGACTCGCATCGATCTCGACGGTATCTCCGGCCGTATTGTGGCATTGCCGATCCCGGCACGGTCCTACGTTTCGCTCAGCGCTGGCAAGGCTGGTGTCCTGTTCGTGGCAGAAAGCAGAGCCTCCGGTCGTGCGGGACAAGGGACGGGTAGAACTCTCCACAAGTTCGACGTGAAGACCAAGAAGCTGGAGACTTTTGCGCAGAGTGTGATGAACTATGCCATCTCCGCCGATGGCGAAAAGATCCTTGTTGGCATGGGTGGCGCTGGTGAAGATGCTGTCCCCGCAGGACCTGGGGTGGCCCCCCGCCTTAACTATGCGATCGTCAGCACGGCCACTGCCATGAAGGCAGGTGATGGAGCGTTGAAGCTTGCGAATCTCCAGATCCGCGTTGAACCAATGGCCGAGTGGCAGCAGATGTATAGAGAAGTCTGGCGCATTGAAAGTGCTTATTTCTATGACTCAAAATTCCATGGAGTCAACATTCAGGAGGCCGAACAGACCTACGCGCAATACGTGAAGACTATCGCCTCGCGCGCCGAGCTGAACTACATCTTCCAGGAGATGCTGGGCGAGTTCAGCGTCGGCCATATGCGCGGAGGCGGTGGCACCATTCCGAATCCGAAGCGCGTTCCGGGCGGGCTCCTTGGTGCAGATTATGAGATCACGGACGGTCGCTATCGACTCAAGCGGATTTACTCGGGTGAGAGCTGGAATCCACAGTTGCGTTCGCCATTGGTGCAGCCCGGCTTGAAGGTGCAGCAGGGCGATTTCATTCTCGCCATCAATGGTGAGAATCTGAGCGCCACCGATGACATCTCCCAGTTGCTCGAAGCAACCGCAAACCACAGTGTCAGGCTGCGGGTTGCGTCAGATGCAAACGGCACCAACGCGCGAGAAGTGACGGTGATTCCGGCGGCTTCCGAGACTGCCTTGCGCAATCTTTCGTGGATTGATGACAACCGCCGGAAAGTTGATCAATTGAGCGGCGGCAAGCTCGCCTATGCCTACATGCCCGATACAGGCTTGGGCGGTTTGACGAGTTTCAATCGCTACTTCTTTGCCCAAACCGACCGCCAGGGGCTGGTGCTGGACGAGCGTTACAACGGAGGCGGCCAGGTGGCCGACTATGTCATTGAAGTGTTGAAGCGTCCACTGATGAGCTACTGGAAGCCGCGCTACGGCGATGTTTACAAGACACCTGCCGGGTCCATTCAAGGCCCCAAGGTTATGATCGTGAATGAATTTGCCGGCTCTGGTGGAGACGCGATGCCGTGGCTTTTCCGTCAGGCGAAACTCGGCACGCTGGTTGGCAAGCGCACCTGGGGTGGACTGGTTGGCGTTGGAAATTACCCTCCGTTGATGGACGGCGGCAATGTCACTGCGCCCAGCTTTGGCTTCTTCAGCCCAGCGGGCGAATGGGATGTCGAGAACCGGGGCGTTGCGCCGGATGTCGAGGTGGAACTAGACCCGAAGTCTGTTGCTGCTGGTCGCGATCCGCAATTGGAAAAGGCCGTGAGCCTAGCCTTGGCTGAGCTTGAGAAAACCACTGTGCCGACTCCGAAGGTCCCGAAGTTTCCTGATTATCACCACACAGAGCCGAAGCGCTAAACCCTGATGTCAGACAGCTGCGGAGGGGCTGACCCAAGCCGCCATTTCATCAAATATCCTGAGGTCATCTCTCCGCTGCTCAATTCGTTCGCTGGCCACAAGCACCGCTCCTGCGGTGCCCTGAATTGTGTCTGCCTCCTGAAAAGCTACAAGGCTCGGAGCGATCTGCTGGAGCTTGCCAAAGTACTGCGGCAAATAATCCACCAAGGCCAAATGCTTCTCAAAGTTTCTGCGCTGATGCTCTTCATCGCCCTCTTTTCGCTGTCGAAGCTTTTCAGCACTAGCGTTCAAGATCACATACTTCGCAGGCCAACACAGAGTGTTGCGCTCTAGATGCAAGCGGTAAAAACCGAGTACCTCGTCAAAACTCAAATCGTCAACCGCAGGATACAGACGGTTGTACCAGACAGGCTGAAAGGGGTCGCCATCGAGAATCACCAACCGGTCTGCATTGTGTGCTCTGGCGATCTGAACGCGCTCGAGTTGGCGCTCGTAATACCAAAACCGCTCTGGGATGCCCGGGCGCGTGAAGAGGAAATTGACCTCGGGAATGTGAATCGCCTGATGATGCTCCGCCAGCCAACGAGCTGTGCTGCTTTTGCCTACGGCGCTTGGACCCTCAAGGCAAATAATCGGCATAGATCTTAAACGCTAGCGCACATCCAGCGGATGCAAACTACGTTTTTGTCGGCAGCGTCTGTACAAACGCAAGGCAGGCCTCGACCCACCGCTGCAAATCCGTATCCGAATCGACACCTGCGGCATCGACGTAGATCATCGATTTCATCGGCTTGCCCGAAAAGTCCATGAGTCGGGTGTGCGGCTGCTTGAGCGCAGCGACCGAAGCAACCGGGCCAAGCCGGAGCATCAGGTCTGACTTCAGGACGGCACAAAACATGTTGCCATTCATCATGAACGCCAACCCGCCGAACATTCTTCGTTCCGAGATCCCGCGATTTCGAGAAACAACCATGCGGACTCGATCCGCCAGCCCTTCATCAAATGCCATGCTCCACTCCTCATGCCCTCCAGATGCTAGCAAAAATGCCCCAACTGACACAGCCAACAAACAATCCTCCCCAAAATAAAAACAGCCGCAAGGCCTTCTTGTCGATACCAGGCGGATCTCCAAATCGTGGAGTCCCTTCAGGAACGCCGGGCCAGATAGCAACGATTTGCGAGACGGCTGTATCTGCCGCTGAGGCATTGCCAAATGAACCCATCAAATTGAGCCAACGGACGTCGTTTATTTCAACAGTTGCGAAAATTTGCGCCTCGCTTCGATTCCGGCCCAAGTTGAGCGGACGGTTCCGCCGAAACAGTGCCCGCACTTCGGACTTCGAGTGGCACTCCTTCCATTTGCTGGGCCGGCCTGAAATCGCATACAGCGCCAGCACTGCAAAGCCCGCCGGGAGGATCATCGGATAGGCGACAATCCGGGGCACGAACATGGATCTCGCTTCGATCCTCATACTTGTTGCGCGCTCCAGATCACCAGGCCAGCGATCAGCGCAAATAGGGCAAGTGCAGTGACGAACCACCAGATGTCGCGAGATTTGCTCGACGGATTGCGCAACGAATCTCGCTCGTCGTTCCCCAGTCCTGTTGCAATCGCGCATTTCGCGGCCAACTCCCGAGCGTCGGCGAGCTCAGAAATTCGGTCGGCAACACGCGTGATCTTGCCATTCTTGCGGACAATTACGATCGAACAGCTAGGGGTGGTCTGGCTTCTCTCGGTCCTCTTCGAGACCGGTGTGCGACCGTAAACCCATTTCACGATATCGCCGAGTTTGATCCGGCGCTGCCTCCCCCAAGGAAGGGAGCGCGCTTTCGACGCTCCATGCTTTGTCTCAATGAGGATCTCCGTGCGATTGAATGCTCCACCTGCCGCCAATAAATAATTACTGGGCTCAGCACCAGCATGATCTGCCATCCCCCAAACATCAGAGACCCACCGCAGAGCATCGCAACAACGATCAGGAACAGCCACCAGCGCCATTTCTTCTCAGTCCACGGAACCCGAACCCGAATACCATCCGCAGTCGCGGCAATCTCGAACTGCGCTGTTTTCACTGCTCTCGATCCTATGCCAACTCTTCACGAGATGCAGATGTCGTCTTCGACGAATTTGGGAGGACACAATCCCCTCACCACACCCTCGATTCCTCAAAGTAGCCGCCAGCCTTAGGGTCTACGGTCAACAGCCGCAGCCAGCCTATAAGCTCGACCTGAAAATGATTAGTTCATCGTGAGCGTGTTGACTTCCAGTCGGCAATTTTTCCGGCGAAATTCGGCCATTTGACCGCAGGCCGTCACCCCAGAGCCCGCATTCTTGCCAGAATGAACAACATCGGTCGCCCAAGCCCAATTGGAAGCATACTTGCAGCAAATTGAGTGTGAACTCCGCAACCGACCTCTCAACATTTTTTAAAGAGTCCGACTCGACTCTGGGCGTCTTCTCTCCGAAGCACTACATCATCGCGACATTTCCAACTTTCTCAGCTGCGAAAAGTGCACATCAGTCTTTGCAGAACACCGGCATTCCAGCAGACGAAGCCTTAGTTGCTACAGGCGCAGAGATGCTCGAATTCTTCAAGCATTTCCGCGAAGACGCAGGCCTCTGGGGCATCGTAATGCGTCCCCTCTCCAGATTCATCGGTACCGAAGCTGCCAATGCCGATCTCAATATTGAGCAGGCCAAAGAGGGTGCGGGCTTCATAGCAATTCACAGCCCTACCGAACAGGATGCTCTCAAAATTATGAGCGTCATGAAGCCCTTCGCCCCAAGTTCCGCCGACTGGTATCTCTGGGGCGGAATCCGAAGCATGATTTAGAATTTCAGCGCTGCCTCGCTAGATGTTTAATGGGTGCGCGACATGAAAGTGAAAGTCACGCCGCGCGATTCTCCCAGTAATCTTCAAATTGGCCGTTGATGTGGCAACAGCGCAGGGCGAGGATGGCGTTGGCTCCGCGCAGCGTCCAAAACATCCCGGATTGCTTGCA
>JANXLY010000043.1 GCA_025354885.1 Acidobacteriota bacterium
CTCGCGACCCAGCCCAAAAGGGACGCAAAGGAGGCTTCTAACAACGGAAAATCGACTTAGCGAGACTGGAAAAACCGGGGCGGCGAAATGCAACTGCAAAGGGGCCTTGGATGACTGTTGCCATGCATAATTTAGGTGATACAACTCTTTTCCAATATGGATTTTGTCTTTAGTAGAACCAGGCGTTGGCAAATTCGCCGAAACCAAAGTCCCACTTACTTTTTCATTGCCAATCGTCAGATCCATCACCGTCACATCGCGAGATACATAATTCATCACATAAGCTGTCTTGTCGTTTGAGCTCAGGATAATGCCGCGCGGGTTCTTGCCGGTTGGAAGTTGCAGAACCCGCGTCGGGCTGGCCGGATCATTTTCAACACTGGTGGCTCCGGTGTTTGGGTTGAATTTGATCTTTACGACAATGTTCGAAGCAGCGCTGACGACATAACCCTCGTCAGCATTCTTCTTCATCGCCAAGGCCCAGGGAACAGTAATGAATCGTTTGGGAGTCGCCGTCTGCAGTGCGACGGCACGGTGCATGTTGATCGTCTATCCAGCATCCTGCCGGGCATTCAAATCGATCACATGCAGCAGGCTCTGCGTATTGACATCAAAACGGACAGGCCCATTCGGCGATGCGCCCGTGTTGGGTACAAAGGCATATCGCCCACGGATCGCAATGTTGTTGAGCTGGTTCGGGTACGCTCCCGTTGTGAATTTGAAGTCAGCCTTAGTTACGGTCGCAGGCGCTGCAATCCTCTTCAGCGCATCGCCCGCAGCTTTGAAGCCGCTGTCCACCATTGGCTGCAGTGTAACTTCGCTCAACACAGTATCTGTAGCTGCCGAAATCACCGTCACCTTGCCAACCTTGGCGTCGTCAAAGCCATCTACCTTGCCCGGCGCGGGCAGGGCAAGGAACTGAGTCACATAGACGGTTTCCTGATTGTCCTCGCCGCCTGTATTGGGAATCGCAATGCCACGCGGCTCAAAGCCAACGTCGCTAATGGTTTTCACAACCTGGTTGGTCGCGGTATCAATTACAGAAACGCTGTTCGAGCGCGCATTGGCTACGTAGAGCTTGCGTCCGCGCGGCGTAAGCGCGAGCGAATATGGCTCTGTGCCTACGGCAATCGTCGCGATGATGTTGTCGTAGCTATTCGCAATACGGTTTACAGCGATCACACTTACCGTGCCGCTGATCGTATTTGCCACATACACTTTAGATCCATCTGGCGATACGGCAACGCCGTTCGGTTCTTCACCGACTCGTACTTCCGCCAGCTTTGCATTGGCCCCGCTGCGCGTGTCAAAAAGTGTGACGCTATTGTTGTCTGGATTGGCAACTGCCAATAGGCCGTCGTCAGCGCTCAATGCCAGCGGTTGTGAATTGGTCGAGCCAACGAAGCGCGCAACTTCTTGCGCTTCGACTCTCGTGAATGGGACATTGGTCACAGAAAATGCTGCCCCGATCAGGAGCAGCACAAAAAGCAGAAGCCGGGAAAATCGGTTTTCAGTCATGGAGTACCTCGTTTGGGCCAGAATTCATCAATGCGGTGGCAACAGATTCTATTTAGCGCCAGATCGCTCATGGAAAGCCTCTCCGTCAGGTCAGGAAAAGGTCAAGAAATAGTCATAACCCAGTAGGTCGCCGTTTCGTCCCAAGTCCCTTGGACATTTGCTGCTCGTAGGTGCAACATGAAAGCTATGCACCGCCTCCTGTTTGGTCTCGCGCTCACCAGCGCCTCCTCTGGCCTCTTTGCCCAATTCCCAGGCATGACCCTTCCACCCAGCGGTAACAACCAGAAAGCCGCTGTCATTCAATACATTGGACCGGTGAGGATTAAACTCGAATATTCCAGTCCCGCAGTCCACGGTCCTGACGGCAAGGATCGGCGCGGTCAAATTTGGGGAAAACTCGTTCCCTACGGGCTTACCAACTTGGGATTTGGTAGTGGAAAGCCCGGCCCCTGGCGGGCCGGTGCCAACGAAAATACGGTCTTCGAAACTTCACATCCTGTTACCATCAACGGCAAAATGCTGCCCGCCGGTCGCTACGGCCTTCACATGATCGCCGGCGCCGAGGACTGGACGCTGATCTTCTCGAAGAATGACGCCTCCTGGGGCAGTTTCTTTTATGAAGAGTCCGCAGACGCGCTCCGCGTCACCGTCAAGCCACACAAGCACGACTACCGCGAATGGCTCACCTACGAGTTTCTGACCCGCAAACCACGCGAAGCCAGCCTCGAAATGCAATGGGAAGATCTCGCCGTGGGCTGGACCATTCAGGTTTCCAACGTCAACGAAATCTACTTGACTGCATTGCGCAAGGAGTTGGGCAACACCCCTGGATTTTCCTGGCAGGGTTACCTCGCCGCTGTTCAGTTTTGCCTTCAGGAAAAGACAAATCTTGAAGAGGCCCTTACCTGGGCCGAAGCTGCTGTCTCCATGCCATTTGTAGGCCAGGTCAATTTCAACACGCTTTCCACCAAGGCCCAGGTGCTGCGCCAGTTGAACCGTGTTGACGAAGCAAAGAAAGTGATGCAGACCGCAATCGAGCACCCCTCCACGACAGCCTTTGAAATCCACCGTTACGGTAGACAGGTCCTATCCGCAGGCAACAATCAGTATGCGCTCGAAGTGTTCTTGACGAATCAAAAGCGAAACGGAGACGCCTGGCCGGTCCACGTCGGTCTGGCGAGAGGCTACCAGCCTGTCGGCGATCTGAAGCAGGCCCTAAGTCACGCCCAGCTTGCCCTCAAACAGGCACCAGATGAATTGAATCGAACCACGCTCGAAGATCTCGTAAAAACACTTTCCGCAGATCTGAAAGCTAAGCCATAACCTGAACCAGCGAACTCTCCTGGTTCATCCGGTTCAATTGCCCGCAGGCAGCATAAATGTCCCGCCCGCGAGGCTTGCGTACATAGCAGGGAATGGACTGCATGATGATCTTCTGAAACCTGTCAACCCGCTCATCGCTTGGCGTTGTAAACGGAATTCCAGGCCCGGGGTTCAGCGGGATCAGGTTCATTTTGCAAGTCATTCCAGCCAGCAGTTTCACCACCCGCTCCGCATCTGCTTCGCTGTCGTTGAAGTCGCCCAGCATCACGTATTCAAAAAAGATGTGCTCTTTCGGTTTGAGTGGAAAACGCCTGCAGGTCTCAAGCAGTTCTGCCAGATGCCACTTCTGCGTAATCGGCATGATTTCCATGCGCTGTTCTTCGCTGGATGCATTCAGACTGATTGCCAGACGAGGCCGTATCTTGGCGCGACCCAGTTCCTCAATCTTCGGAATCAACCCCGATGTCGAGAGACAAATGCGCCTTTCGCCCATACCGATCCCGCGTTGATCCACCAGAATCCTGGTCGCCTTCAGCACGTTGTCCAGATTCATCAGCGGCTCGCCTTGGCCCATCATCACGATATTCATCGTGCGGTTCTTCGGAGCAAGATCATGCCGATGCATGACATGCAGTACTTGACCCACAATTTCGCCCGCCGTCAGATTTCGCTCCAGTCCCATCAAGGCGGTCAGGCAAAACTTGCAATCTACTGGACACCCCACCTGCGATGAAATGCAGATCGTATCGCGGCTACCCTCCGTCATGAAAACGGTTTCGACGGTTTTGCCATCCGCGAGTTGCATCAGATATCGAACAGTGCCGTCGCTGCTTTCATAGCGCGCTGATTCCTTGAGTTCCCCTGGCTGGAATGCAAAGCGCAAAGATTCCGGCATAACGCTTGCATCAAAGCTGCGTTGCGCATAAACAGAATCGAAAATGCGCCGGGCATGGAATTTTGAATATTGCGGGGCCAGAGCGGCTTCGATATCAGCTAGCTCCATCCCAATCAGATCAGGCACATTCCTATTATCGCGATGCAGCGCCGCTGCCGTCCAATTCTTAGCTCAGCGCCCCTTCGAGCACATGCCCATGCACATCAGTCAATCGCCGCTGCAGGCCGTTGTGATACCAGGTCAGGCTCTTATGGTCGAGGCCCAGCAGATGCAGGATCGTCGCGTGGAAATCGTAAATCGTAACCGGATTTTCCACTGCCTTGTAGCCCATCTCATCGGTTGCTCCGTAACTGAAACCCTTCTTTAATCCCGGCCCAACGAGAAACGAAGTAAAGCCCTCAGGATTGTGATCACGCCCACCTTCGCCAAGACCCTGACTGATCGGCAAGCGCCCGAACTCAGTCGTAAATACCACCAGCGTGTCCTCAAGCAGTCCGCGCTGTTTCAGATCGCGAAGCAGCGCGGCAGTTGGCTGGTCGAGAATGGCGGCATTGGTATTGTGATTGGTAACAAGATCCTCATGAGCATCCCAATTGACCCGCGGTGCCCCGAAGTGCCCGCCATTGTAGAGCTGGATACATCGAACACCCTTCTCCACCAGGCGTCTCGCCAGCAGGCAGTTGTAGCCGTATTCTCGTGTCACGGGATTGTTGATACCGTAGCTCTCGCGCGTGGCCTCACTCTCCCCACGGATGTCGGTCACATCGGGCGCGCTCAATTGCATTTTGGCGGCCAGCTCATAAGCCTTAATTCGCGATACCAGCGCATCCTCTCCAGGATGCTGCTTGAGATGCTCTTCATTGAGTTCCGTTAGCAGATCATAAGAAGCTGCCTGCGTGCCTGCGCTGACAGAAGCGCCCGGTCGTAAATCAGCGATCGGCGCTCGTTGATCTCCAAAAATTACTCCTTGATGCGACGCTGGCAGGAAGCCATTTCCCCAATTTGCGACGCCACAGGGTGGAAATCCCCTCCGGTCTGGCAGCACGACAAACGAAGGCAGATTCTTGTTCTCCGAGCCAAGCCCGTAACTCACCCACGATCCGATGGAAGGAAAGCCCTGAAAGATAAATCCCGTCGACATCTGAAACAGCGCAGGCCCGTGGGCATTACTCCGTGACACCATCGAATGGAAAAATGTCATCTCGTCAACCAACTCACCCATCTTGGGCAAAAGGTCAGAAACGTACTTGCCACTCTTACCCTTTGCTGCAAACTTCCATGGCGACTTCATCACCGTTCCGCGATGCCCGAAAAATGGCGTGATGGCGTTGGCACCCTTGGTCTCTTGTCCATCGTGTTTGGCCAGCGCCGGCTTGTAGTCAAAAGAATCGATCGCACTAAATCCGCCAGGCAAAAAGATCATGATGATGTTCTTGGCCTTGGGGGCGAAATCAGGCTTGGGTTCTCGTAGTTTGCCACTCGCTGCTTCGAGCGAATCCTGAGCCAGCATCTGCGTTAGTGCAAGCCCGGCTAAGCCGCCGCCCATCTCCCACAGAGCTTGTCGGCGGGTTAGCGGCACTTGTTGCGTTATGCAGTTTTTATGGGACATAGACAAACTCGTTTGCGTTGATTAGGGCCCGCGTATAGTTGGCGAGAGTCTGCCCCGCCAGAAACTCCCTGCCCAGTTTGAGTTCCCGCTCCGATGCCTTGCGGCCATAAAGCAGGCTATAGGCCCGCTCAATCTGCCTCGCTGTATCGTCACCAGTTTCCTTCTTCAGTCGCTCCGCCACTAGCCCGGCCTGACGAATCACAAAATCATTGTTCAAAAGCGTGAGCGCCTGAACCGGTGTATTCGAAACAGTCCGCTGTGGCGTCGCTACAGAAGGATCCGGACAATCAAAACTGTCCATCATGATCCGTTCTCCGCCGCGCACAACAAATCGATATATCGCTCTCCGCCACACTTCTGGCCCGTCGTTGTCGAGTGCTTTGTAAATGTAGGCTCCTCGATCATTCTTCTTCTGCAGGAAAAAGCTTGGGCCCCCGATTGGCTCAAGACGAAGTTGCCCGCTGGCACTAAGAATTGCATCCCGCAACATTTCAGCATCCATACGTTTTAAGGGCATACGCCAAAGCAGTCGGTTATCAGCATCGGCTGCGAAAGCCTTTTCATTGAGCGCAGAACTCTGCTTGTAGGTCTCCGATTGCAGGATCTGCCGCTGCAGCCAATGAATACTCCAACCGTTTTCCATAAAGGCCACAGCCAGATAATCGAGCAGCTCGGGGTGCGAAGGCCGATCTCCGTTCAACCCGAAATCACTCGGCGTATTCACAATTCCATTGCCAAAGTGGTTTGTCCAGATGCGGTTCACGATCACCCGCGCCGTTAATGGATTCTTCGGATTGGCGATCCAGTCAGCCAGCGCCAATCGCCGCTCCCTGTCGCTCGCATTGGGGGGCAGATTCAGGTCTGGAGCAATCTGACTCACCGCACTCAACCCACCCGGGGTCACCTCTTCTATTGGTTTGGCCACACTTCCGCGGTCGAGCAGAAACGCCTTGTCCATCTCTCGCGGCTTTGCCGCATAGATCCGCATGGGTTCGGCAATTGCCGACAGCTCCCCCAGAATTATCTTTCGCTCTGCCAACAGCCCAAGCCGCCGTTGCTTCTCAACCCCCGTTAGCTCGCCAACAGTCACTGCTTCGCTCACAACAGGCAAATCCAGCTCAAGATCACGCACATGGTCCATCGACGAACACAGGGTCTGCCACTCCAAACCGTCCTCAGAGCCCTCGAGTCGAAACACTGACGGCATGCCTTTTTTGCGTCCCAGCTTCTGATCACTCCACCAGACAACCTTGCCAATCTCTCTTCCCGCTACATCAGCAAACTCCAGATAAACCGGCGCATCGTCGCTTGCCTTTCGTTCTGATGTCCAATTCTCGACAACAAGATTGCCCGGTTGCACTTCAATTCGTGCCAATCTTGCCCGGTCGCCCTCATGATTTGTAATCACCAGCCGCAACTTGCGTGGGTGCGCTGGAGCAAATGAATTTCGGTTCCAGATCGGGTTCAATGGGATCCGTCGTGGCTCGCTCAGCCGCTGTTGATCAAAGGCCAGATAGCGGCTCAGCAGCAGCTTTGACTTCAGCGGATCCTCAATGTCTGCGATGCCACTGCTTGCCTTGGCCAGTCGCTCACGGATCGGCTTCGTCTTCTCCTCATAAGCCTTCGCTTCTGCCTCACTCGCCACCTTGCGCGTCCCAAATGTAACGCCGCTATATACGGCAGTGAGCCGATAAAAATCCTTGCTCGGAATCGGATCGAATTTGTGATCATGGCAGCGGGCGCAATTCACCGTCATGGCCTGAAAAGTATGAAAAGTCGTTGTCGCCATGTCATCCAGTTCATCCACCCGCGCTGTCGCCGCAAGGATCTTGTCCTTGTTCAATTCCGCACTCACCTGATCCCATGGCCCCGCCACAAGAAATCCTGTTGCCGCCACCATTTTTGGGTTATTCGGCTCAAGCAAATCTCCCGCAATTTGCTCACGGATGAACTGGTTGTATGGCTTGTCTGTCCGAAAGGCATCAATTACATAATCGCGATACGGCCAGGCATAAAGTCGTTCATGATTGTGCTCTCCTCCATCCGTTTCGCCAAATCGGACCACATCCAGCCAGTGCCTTGCCCATCGTTCCCCATAGTGCGGAGAAGCGAGCAGTTTCTCCACTGTTTCTGCGTAGCTCAACTTGTAATCTTCAGGCTGCGGTGGCAGACCCGTCAGATCAAAATGCAAGCGCCGGATCAGTGTGCGGTGGTCGGCCTGCGCATTCGACGCAAGTCCCTTGCTCTGCAACTTTGCTTGCAAGAAGGCATCAATCGCATTACTGGTTCCCTCGATCTTCGGCACAACTGCTTTCACTGGAGTTTGAAAGGCCCAGAATTCCCGCCGCTTCGACATCGCAACATCGGATTTGCTCTGCACCTGCTTTGCACCCGCCTCGATCCATTGCCGCAAGTCTCCCAATTCCGCCGTGGTCAGTTTCTCGCCAATCTGCGGCATCTTCCCCGAAGCGGTCCACTGATAAAGCAGACTGGCTTCCGGCTTTCCCGCTACGATTGCCGGTCCACGCTTCCCACCCTGCTTCCAAGCCTCGGCGCTCGTCAGATCCAGTCCGCTTAAGGTAGTATCCCCGCCATGGCAACGCAAACATTTATCCTTAAAAATGTTCTGCACTCTTCTCTCTAGACTGGGCGCCTCTTGCCCCATCACTTCGAGGCCGATCAAACCGATGCCAAGCCACAATCTGTTCATGTTGATTTAACCCTCTGGTTTAACACAATTGAGCGGCCTGCTGTTTCTTCAGCATTTTCTAATCCAAGAATGAGCCTGAAGGGGTGAAGTTGGGCTGGCTGTGATTTTTGGGCTCCTTTCGATGGTTTTTGAGTTGGTTTTTTCGGTAGCAAGGGGGGCATCGTCGTCGGCGCGGTGGGAATGTGGAAATCGCACAGCGCGATTTCCAAGGGCGGGGGAAAACGAAGGGAAACCTGGTTTTCCTTCGTTTTCCAGGGCCCGCCATTTCCACCGCGCTCCCCGTGTTCTCCTCGGAGTTTTTCATGCGGTTTTGCGCTCCTGGCGGAAGCCCAGGAAAAGTTGGCACTTTGCTTTTTGCATGCGCCGGGCCGACTCGGTGTCGCTGTGCTGCTGGGCCATGCGGTCCAGACTCTCGATACTGAGGCCGGACTTGAGATAGTGTTCCCCTTGGGGCAAGGCGCTCTCGAGTGCGCGCAAGATTTCCCACGGCGTGGCGTAACGCCGGTACACAAACTTTTCTTTGCCCTGCGCATCCCTGATCCGCTCCGGCTGGCCACAGGGACGATGGAAGTTCAGATAGGGATTGAAGTCCCGCCGATAGAACGCATCGATGTCCGCAGCGTGCTTCTGCTCGATGTAGCCGTAACCCATGTGCTTGCGAATCACCGCTCCGTTTTTGGATTCCACCAGGCCGTTGTCGTTGCTCCGGCGCGGGCGCGATTTGGTTTGCTCGATCAACATTCTCTTCAGCAGACCCGCCACCGAGTCGTTGATGAATTCCGAGCCGTTGTCGGAATCAAAGCCCCGGATCAAAAACGGAAACTGTGCCAGAATCGCCTGTAAAATCGGCTCCAAATGCGCTTGACTGATAGCCGCGACCGAGCCCACCACTTGCCACTGCGTCACCTCGTCCACCGCGTTGATGTGATACACGCCCTGGATGCCGTCCAGGTCTCCTTGATGCACGGTGTCGAACCGGATGTAGCCCGGACGGCCTTGCGGATCGGGCTTGCGCCGCTCGCCAATGGACACTTGCACCGCGCGTGTCTTGGTGTAGTTCAGACGCCGCTCGCGATAGCGCGGACGACGGCGCAAGTTGTAAATGTGCGCCACCGAGATGCTTGCCAGGCGCTCGTAGGCGGCGTGCTGGTATTGCTCGAACTCACGTTGCAAGATCTTCTTGGTGGCCGGGCCGGAGAGCGTCTCGTGTGCTTCGTCCAGTTCGGCCAGCAGTTCCAGGTCGGCCCGTGTGAAGCGGCCAGGAAACTTGTGGCGCCTATGCTTCACTTCCTTCACCTCGCTGTGTTCCAGATACCGAGCGATCCACCGGGTCACTTGCGCCCGGCTTCGTCCGGTCATTTTGCCGATGTAGCCCCGCAGTAATCCGCGCCCCGATTTACCTTGCGTGCGGTATTGTTGGCCCTGCAACACCTGTGTGACCCACTCGTACATTTCCTCGCGTTGTTTCCCTTCAAACTCCAGTGGCTCGGTTGCCTCTACCAGCGCCCCGATCTGCTCCAGGCTCAGCGTTTCTCCAGCCTTCATACGGATGATCAATCCCCAGCATCCACCATCCCTCCTTCAGGCTCATCCTGCATTAGACAAGACTTCTTCTGCGAGACTCGCTCAGGATTTGAGATACTGCGATGGGTGAGCGTAACGATTCGCGGACAGTACGAACTGCAGCAGGAGATTGGCTCCGGTGGCATGGGCAAGGTCTATCAGGCCAAAGACCTGAAGCTCAATCGCAGTGTCGCCATCAAGCGCCTGCTTGCTGCAGGAAACAGCAGCGAAGATAAGCGTCGTCGATTCATCATCGAAGCACAGGCCGCCTCTGCCCTCAATCATCCCAATATCATCACCATCTTCGACATCATCGAAGAAAACGGTGCCGACTATATGGTCATGGAACTGCTGCCCGGCAAGACTCTTCAGGAATTGATACCCCGCACTGGCCTCCGTTCTCCCATGGTCATCGGCTATGGCGTGCAGATTTCCGATGGTCTCGCTACCGCCCACCAAGCCGGAATCATCCACCGCGATCTCAAGCCCGGCAACATCATGATCTCGGATCGCGGCATCGCCAAGATTCTCGATTTCGGCCTGGCCAAACTCACAGAAACCACCGCTCCCGATGATCCCGATGCCACCAGCGAAGCTGCTCTTACCGTAGAGGGTGCCATCATGGGCACTCTTTCTTACATGTCACCCGAACAGGCCCAGGGCAAAAAAGTGGATGCCCGCTCCGACATCTTCTCCTTTGGCGCAGTACTTTACGAGATGGCTTGTGGCGTGCGCGCCTTCGCCGGCGATAGCAGCGCCCTGATTCTCACAAGTGTTTTGCGCGATGAACCCCGCAGCCTTCTCGATCTCGCTTCCGACATTCCTCCAGAGCTCGAACGCACAATCTGGAAGTGCCTCCGCAAGGATCCCGAACAGCGCTGGCAGACAATGGACGAGCTTCACAAAGCGCTCCTTGCCCTCTACACCGTGAGCGAATCTGGTGTCTTGTACCGCGTCCGAACAACAGCCCCGGAATCTGTTTCCATTGCTGCTCCCACTCCGTCCCTTCCAGCCCGTTCTTCACTCAACAAGACTCCTGTCGCCTTGGGCCTCGGCCTCATGCTCGTATTGATCTTCGGTGGAATTATCTGGTGGAATCTGCAACCCGGCTCAAAGCCAAACACCGAAATCCCAAACATTCCGACAACAATAGCTGAGCCTCCTCAGCCTGTTGCCAAAGACCTTCTGACGAACAACGACATCGCCGACATGGTGAAGGCCAAAGTTCCCGAGTCCCTGATTCTCAGCCAGATGCGGAATTCGAAAACAGACTTCGATCTCTCAAGCGACGGTGTTATTGAACTCGTGAAAGGCGGAGTCTCGGAAAAACTCATCGAGGCGATGCGTGATCCAAAGAAGGTCAGTGTCGCGATTGCCCCGCCTCCATCTCCTGCCAGGCCGGAAGTTACCGCACCCGAGCCTGCCAAAGCAATTCTTGTTGCCGACGCTACGCCCATTTCGATTGCTCTCGATCAGGACATCCCGTCCGACGCAGAGCCCGGTACCGATCTCCTGTTCGTCGTGAAAGAAGACGTCAAAGTGGATGGGCAAATTGTCATTGTTCGCGGGGCAAGCGTCAAAGGAAAAGTGGCAGAGCGTCCCCGCCGTAAGATGATCGGTTCTCAACGAATGACCTATCGTCTGGTTGAAGTCACTACCGTCGCCGGCACAATGCTGAAACTGCGTCGTGCGGACAGACCCTTTGATAACGCGAGCAGACGAAAGAATTTTGCGGCGGAAAAGGGCGGCACTTTTGTCGCCTACATCGACGGCGATCAGTCTCTAGCGATTGGCCGCTAGTGCCTGGTCAAAACTTCCGAGCATGGTCCTTACACTCTTCGCTTCATCCATGTCCGGGTTGAGCGTCAGCATGCGCTGAAAATGCTTTCGCGCTACTGCCAGCGTCTCAAGACTCCCTGAACTCTGTGCCTGCGTCGCATAAATCAGTCCGCTTAGATAGTGCGCGTAGGGATAGTCGGGGTCATACTGCAAACTCTTCTGACAAAACAGCGTTGCGTCCACCAGTTTCTTGTCACGGTACGCACAATCACAAAGCCCAAAATAAGCCATGCTTCGCAGATCCTGCCAGATGTCTTTCTGCGCCGCACGCCTCCGCTTGCCGTGGCCAACCAAAAAACCAACTACATAGTAATTGAGGTTTCCGGCCATCCCGGAATCAAAATTACTGTACCGCAAATAATCGACATACTCCTTGCGGGAGTCATGATAGCTGCCCTTCATCCGCAGGCTCTCAGCCAGCCAGAAGTGTGGCTCTGCAATATTCGGTGAGATCGCAATTGCTGCCCGCGCACTGTCGATTGCCTCGTCGTACCGTTCCTTGATGCGAAAAGCCTGCGCCCGCAAATACAGCGTCTGCAGGTCTTTCGGGTTTCGTCTCAGCACCACATCAAATTGCCGGATGCTCTCATCCACGTTGCCGATATCGAGCAACATTCCGCCATAGCTCGAGCGCGCCTCCGAATAATCAGGATCAATACGAATCGCTGCCTCAAAATATTGCTTCGCTTTGGCCTGATCAAAAAGTGCGTTATAGGAGCGGCCAAGATACAGCGCCGCCTGGCTGTAGCTCGGGTCCCCGGTCAACGCTTGCGTAAAATGTTCAACGGCCTGCTTATAGTTCTGTTCAAAGCCTTTGTTGTAGTACTCAAGCCCCTTGTCAAACTGATCGACCGCCGCCTTCGGACGCTTTCTTGGAATCAGAATCTGTATCTTTACTGTCGATTCCTGGCCAGGATAGACCATCTCTTCGCGCGGCCCATCGGGCTCATAACCCATCTTTACCCCCTGCACCTGATGCGTCCCCGGACGCAATCCTGGCAGCCGCAACGGACTCCCCTTGCTTGCCACGCCTGCACTCTTGCCGTCGACAAATACTTCAACTTCTTCCCGATTTGCTTCAAAGATCAAGACCCCAAATTTCGGAGCCGGCGGAGGTGCTGCCGTCGCATAAGAAGGTACATAAGCAATCAGCATTTCGGGATCAAAACTCCCGCGGTCAGAACGCGGCGTCTGCTTCCCCTTTGTCGCTTCGCGCACATTCCTGCGCACATACTCCGTCATCTCTGCCGCAGTCACTTGCCCATCCCGATCCTCATCGGCCTCGCCTTCCATACCCTTCACCACGTAATAGGTGAACACCCCGTGACCACCCCCAAAATCAGGCGACTCAAAGCTCCGTTCCTGATCGCGGGAAGCAGTCAGGCTGAACATGTTCTTGTCCAGGTTCTGCCACAGGTTGTTCAGATTGTCAGCACGTGTTTCACTCGTCACAAAGCCAGAATGGCAACTGTCCGTTAGCAGTACCTTCCACTTGGCTTTCACCTTTTGTCCAACTGTCTTGGCAAGGCTCTCCATCGCATAACCGCTTCCGGCGATGTTGTTCAAAGAAAAATCGTAGGGTGCCAGATAACCCTTGCCCTGGTGCACAAACCCGTGTCCGGCAAAGTAGATAAAAACACGATCATTTTCATTTGCCACACTCGGAAGCCACACTTCCAGTTCATGCTTCAAATTCGCCAGAGTCGCTCGTGGGCCAAGTAACTTTTTTACATTCTCGGCGCGAAAATTGCCACCTTCGAGGCTGATCAGGATCGAGTACAGCGAATCTGCATCACGCTCGGCATACGCAAGGTGCAAGTCTTTCGGCAAATTCTGATAAGCTCCTACGCCCATCACAATGGCGTAGCTGCGAGGGATCTCAACCTTTTTTGTGAGTAGCTGGCTCTCCCCATCGGGGAACGCATCCACCTCCACTTTTAGATCGCGGGCCTTCTTCGTATCAGGCCGTTGCGCGATCAACAGCGTAATGCAGAGCAGCACACCGTAAAACAGCCTCATTTGTGAATGAGCGTCACTTCGGCACTCACGCGAGGCTCGTCAGCCCTCTTGCTGGCCACATAGGCGGCGTGTTCAAAGCGCGGTCCGAGACTGGAAGTCTTCACATCGCCTTCCACTTTTTCTACGATCAGATCTCGCGCATACATCACCCGGACTCTGTCCACGAAAGGGTCGCCGATGAAGGAGTTCTGTGCCAGGATAATTCCCGGTGCCGGCCGGATCGCTTCATTTGGTTTTGGCATAGGCAGGTTGGTTCGCTCCGGTGCCACCTTGTAGATCAAGCCATCAAAGTCTGGTTCCGGTTTACGACTGAACACGATAAAAAGCTTTTCTTCCCCAGGCTGGTCGTCAAACTTGAAAACAAAACCGCTGGGAATCGTATAAGGCTGATTCGGTCCAACGCGATTGTCGCCACCTGCGATCTGAGGAGAAGGGAAGAGCGGGCTCCATTTGCCAGAACTTCCCCGCGACAGGATGTACAGATAACCAAAATCGTTTACCTCGACGCGGACATTAATGCGGTCGCCACTTTTGAATGCCTTGGTTGTCGGTACTTCTTTCTTGTTGCCATCTGGCATCACTTGCGTGATCGACCAACGCATCGCCAGGCCCGCTCCTGCACTCACCGTATCGGTGGCTAGGCGCACCGGCACATCCACCGGGCGTGACGCAGGCATTCGCGTCGTCGCCTGCTCCACCGCTTCTTTCCCCTTTTTGGGAACTGCCGCGACAACAGGCTTTGGCTTGGCAGCCGCTACCGTCGGCGGCGGGGCCTGAGCCGCATAAAAAATCTCGCGTGCAGTAAGTCTTGGGCCGCTTTCTTTTGCTGCATCCTGCGGCCAGGCAATCATGGCGGTGATGGCCAGAACTGGAACAATTCTTTGAAACATCGTTAAGCCTCCAACTTTCTCTTCAGTATATTCTTATAGAACGACATGTATAAGTTTTCAGCAAGTCAACTACTAGCGCAAACGCTCCTGCTGCTTCTGTTTGCGGGCCTGCTCCCGGCCCAGGCGGTCAAGCCTCCCGAGGGCGCGCCCAAGCTCAGCATCATCGTGATCAGCGGCGAGGGAGCGATCAACAACATCAAGAGCCGCACCGCCCGCGAGACGATCATTGAAGTCCGCGATGAAAACAACAAGCCCGTCGCAGGTGCATCGGTCGCCTTTCTGTTGCCAGACTCCGGTCCCGGCCTCGTGAGTTCAAACGGTACTCGCATGATCACCACCATGACGGATGCCAATGGCCGGGCTGCCGCCAGAGGCCTTAAGCCCAATGGCCAGTCCGGACGCTTCAACCTCCAGGTTCGCGCCAACTACCAGCAGTCTTTCGGGCAACTGGTCGTAGCTCAGTCAAACATAATAGCGGCGGGCGCGGCCATTTCGGGTCTCACTATCGCAATCATTGCAGTCGCCGCTGCTGTTGCCGCAGGCACTGCGGTCGCTCTCACTCGCAACAATGATCCCGCACGCGGCAGCGTCGGTGTCAACCCTGGAACCCCCTCGGCAGGAGCACCACGCTAATGATCCAGAGAATCCTCCTCCTCAGCCTCCTCTCTGGAGCAACCCCTGCATTTGCTCAGATCACCGTTAACTCCTTCACTTTTCCCACCGCAACCAAGGGCGCAAGCTACGGCCCCCATCAGCTTACTGCCTCCCTCGGCTTAGTGAATTGGTCTGTTTCTGCCGGTGCCCTCCCCTTCGGGCTCACTCTGAGCAGCGCAGGCGTGGTCAGCGGAATTGTCAACTCGGGAATTTCGACAGGTCTTTACTCCTTCACCGCTAGAGCTTCGACCCTTGTAGGTCAGAATAGCGGTTTCGGCGAACGTGCTTTCACGATCAACGTCGTTGAGCCCAACGGCGCTTTACAAATCACAACACTCTCGCTTCCCGTTGTAATGGTCGGCAACACTTTCCCGCCTACCCAATTAGCCGCAACCGGAGGCTCCGGTACTGGCTACAATTTTTATTTTTATTCCGAAGGCAATCCGCCCGGTATCGCGATTAGCAGCTCAGGCCTTCTGACAAGCACGATCACTCAGCCCGGCAACTATTCTTTTGCGATTGGCCTCAATGACAACGCAAATGGTTTCACCAGCAGACTTTACATTCTATCCGTCGCTGATCTTGCTTGCCCGACGAGTTACGCCTTGGTGGGCAGCCCCTACACCTCCGCATTCACTACAGCCCCATTTCCGGCTACGCTTTTCTCGCTCGCTTCCGGTCAACTCCCTAACGGCTTCAGTCTCGCCGCTAACACCGGGCAGATTCTTGGCTCCGGCTCTGCCGAAGGCACCTTCAACTTCATCATTACCGCAAGCGATTATACGCAGCGAGCTGTGAGTAAATCATGTTCCATCACAGTTCAAAGCGTGATCCAACTCTCCAGTCCTCGCACCACAGCTCGCGTTGGCGTGCCCTATTCCTCGGCTGTAGGCGCTTTGGGTGGCATCGGCCCCTACAACTTCTCAATCGTCGCTGGAACCCTTCCTCAGGGTCTTACTCTTCAAACCGGCACCGGTTTGATTACCGGCACCCCCACAACTCCTGGCTCCGCAGGCTACAGGGTGCGCGTTCAGGACTCTCAAAACTTGAGCGCTGACAGGGACTTCACCATGTACGTTGTGGCAAGAAATCCACCACCAACCCTGCGCTGTCCCTTGCCAGTCGCTATCGCCTATGATTCTTACAATTCTGCACTCAGCATAAACATTAGCGGCAATCTTAGCTTTGCAATTCAGGGCACTCTCCCCACAGGCTTCTCGCTCAATCCTGCTACTGGTCGCATCTCGGGCAGCACCAACCAGACGGGCCTCTTTCCATTCACAGCATCTGTATCCGGTCCAGGCTTTGGCCCCATTACAACGTCCTGCAATCTTGATGTCGCCGAATCTGCAACTGCGAATCTGAACCTCGCTTGTCCCGATCAGTCGGATCTGGTAATCGGCGAGCCCTACGCGTCTCCTGCAATCGCAACCGGAGGTCGCCGCCCCTATACTTATTCCCTTTACCAATCCAGTTTGCCTCCGGGCTTGAGCTTGAATGCCGCTACAGGGCTGGTTTCAGGAATCCCCTTTCCCCAGACCTATTACAGCTATTCAGCCGGAGAGCCAGGCGCCAAGCGAGGCGCACCTTTGTCAGCCTCTGCCACTCCACCGGAAAAATTTGCTACTCAGAACTACACTTACCTCCTCCGCGTTGTGGATGGCCAGGGCTTTAGCACGATCACTTCTGCCCCCTACTGCGGCGTGGCTGTTGCTGATCCTCCGCCCCTCACTTTTGTGACCACCAGCCTTCCAAACGGTCAGGTCGGCTCCCCGTATTCCACTGCGCTCCTGATCAATGGCGGCTTTCCTCCTTACAATTTTTCCCTTACCGGCAGCCTGCCCAGCGGGCTCACTCTCAACCCCTACACCGGTGTCATTTCCGGCCTCCCACTGCAACCGCAGTCGCTCACCTTGCGGATTACCGTTTCTGATTACCTGGAACAGTCGGTCTACCGTGACTATACCCTCGTGATCGGCCTTCCTGATCCACTGCGTCTGCTATTCAATCTCTTTGACACTGCAACTGTCGGCGTCAACTTCACACAAGCTCTGCAAGCCGCTGGAGGCTCCCCGCCTTACCGCTTCGCAATCAGTTCTGGCGCTACTGCACCTGGCACAACCCTTTCTGCCAACGGCCTCATCAGCGGCGTCCCCACCACCGCCGGCAATTTTCGATTTGATGTTGTCCTATCCGATAATTCCGGTGCCAGCACTTCCGGAACTTACTCGCTGGCTGTCTTCCAGGGTAACTTCCGGCTTGGTTGTCCCAACGCCGTCGCTGATCTCGGAGTTCCCTACAGTTCCGCAGCCAATGTTCTCGGTGGTTCACAACCCTATCTGTTCTCGATCGCCGATGGCCGACTCCCCGCAGGCCTTACACTCGATAGCGCTTCGGGCAGCATCTCTGGGCGTCCCAGCGCCTCCGGGCCCTTCATCTTCACCTTCGGTGTCAGCGATGCCCGTCAGGCTCGTACTCAAACGCAATGCAGCATCACCGTCCAGAGCGGGGCTCTGCGCATGCTTACGGAAGGTCCCATCAGCGTAAAAGCCGGTGAGGATTACACCGGCACCATCGAAGCAGCCGGCGGTCAAGGGCCCTATCTCTTCACGCTCGTCAACTCCGTTCCCGAATCTGGGTTCACTCTTGCTTCCAACGGTGGCTTTACCGGTCGCGCTACAAAAAAAGGCAGTTACCCAACGGTCATCCAGGTTAAGGACGCCACCGGCGCAACTGCTTCTCGCTCCATCTCCACCATCGCCGGAGATTCCACCCTCACACTAAGCTGCCCCGACATCACCCGTTTGCCTCTCGGCGTCACCACCACCGGCACTTTCTCCATCCGCGGTGGACTTCCCGCTTACCGCCTCAGTCTCCTCGCCGGAACTCTCCCCTCTGGCTTTGACTTCACGGCGCAGAACTCTGACGGCCGCCCCAGCTTTACTGTCCGTCCTCTCGCCACCGGTACCTTCGAAAGCCAGTTCCAGGCCGTCGATGATACGAACACGACCGTCACCACTCGCTGCACCTTTGAAGTCACAGGTGAACCCTTCGTCATCACCACAGATTCCCTGCCAGAAGCTACTGTTGGCACTGCCTATTCCGGTGCTGTTGCTTCCCGTGGCGGCGTTGGTCGTGTTCGCTACAGCCTCTCCAGTTCTGGTCTTCCTGAAGGCCTCGAACTCGATAGTAATTCCGGCACAATCGGCGGCACTCCAGGTCAGGAGGGCAACTTCACAATTGGTGTTTCTGCCAGCGACGAAATCCAGCGCCGCGCCAATAAGTCTCTCGTCTTGCGTATCGCCGCTGGCCCAGTGCGCTTCCGTATCACGACTGCTGCGCCCCTTTCCGATGGCCTGGTTGGTCGCGCCTACTCGGCCAGTTTCGCAGCCGACGGCGGCAAAGCGCCTTACTCCTGGTCTATCGATGGCCTTCCTGCCGGTCTCACCGCGAGCGGTGATAGCTTCAGCGGCACACCCACTCAGGCGGGTGAAACCACCATCGCTGTCACCGCACGCGACGCCGCCGGTGCCACTGCCTCGAAGAGTTTCCTTCTGCGAATCAAAGCCGGTGGTCTCAACATCACTACCGATACTCTCCCCGACGGCGTACTCGGTGAATCATACGGCCTGGGAGTCGCAGCCGACGGTGGCCGCCTGCCGCTCATCTGGTCCGTTGTCAGCGGCATCATTCCCGCTGGTGTCAGCTTCGATTCGAACTCCGGCACCTTCTCCGGCAACGCGGGAGCAAGCGGCCAATTCGCAGTCGCTCTCGAAGTGCTCGATGCCAGTGGTGCCACCGCCCGGCGCGCTTACAACTTCGAAGTTCGCCCACCCGGCGTTGATCGCCTCCAGATCACAACTGCTACCCTCCCCAACGCTAGTGCCGGTGTTGCTTACAACACGTCAGTCGGTGCAATTGGCGGCCGCGCACCCTACACTTGGTCCATCAACGGAGATCTCCCACCCGGCTTAAACTTCAACCCCAGCGGAGCCATTTCCGGTACCCCAACTTCCATCAGTTCGCTCAGCTTCCTGGTCACAGTTACAGATTCACTCGGTCTTAAGTTATCGCGTGTTCTCAGCCTGCGCGTTACTACAGATACAATACCGGCGCTCTCGATTGATGGTCTGCCCGACGCCAGCACTAACAATCAGAATCTGCCTATCACCCTGCGACTCGCCAGTGCCTTCGGCCTGCCGGTTACGGGCCGCCTCACGCTCAGCTTTGTCCCGGATACCATCCATAACTCGGACGATCCCTCAATCCGCTTCAGCAATTCGGCACGTACCATCGACTTCACAATCCCCGCCGGCTCAACACAAGTCAGCATAGTCACTGCAAATCCCGCGGTCACATCAGGCACACTTGCCGGCACCATTCGTATCGATAGCATGCTGACCTTCGCCGGTGCTTCCGCCTCCGGACCCAATCGCATTGTTACGGTACGCCGCGCAGTCCCCATCATCACCAACCTCCGACTCACCCGCACCGCCTCTGCTCTCGAGCTTCGCATCGAAGGCTCCACCAACACTCGCCAACTGAGCGAAGCCCGCATCACCTTTACTGCTGCTGGTTCTGTGGATCTTACTACTGCCAGTCAGTTGACGGTTAATGTACAGGCTGCAATTCAGACCTGGTTTGCCAGCGCCTCGAGCCAACCCTTCGGTGGCCAATTCGCTCTAGTCTTACCCTTCACCGTCACGGGAGACGCTGCCAACATTACCGGAATCAGCGCCATCATCGTCAACGGAGAAGGTCCCTCTCTTCCGTCCACCGCTAACTAGTCAAAATCTTTTCATACCGAAAAACCGGACAACTCAGCCAAAACTGAACTCCGGCCTTTTTCTCTTGCACCTCTCACTTGTACTTAACTACAGTTAACGCTATACTCGCAGCAGTGATTGTGCTGAATCGTTTACCTATCGCTATGCTTTGCCTCTGCCTCACCCTCTCCGCGCAAAGCGGAGGCAGCCTCAACCTTCTCGTTCGCGACGAATCCGGTGCCCCGGTTCCAGCCGCAACCATCGATCTCACTCTCGATGCAGGCGGCTCCCGCCAGCAACTCAAAACAGACCCCAACGGTCGCGCCCGCTTCGTCGGCCTTCCCTGGCAACGCTTCCGCCTCCATATCGAAGCTGGCAGCTTCGCCCCCATCGAGCGCACGATCAGCATCCGTACCAACATTCCCGAAGAACTGGATTTCATCCTCCGCATTGCAAACTCTACGGAGAGCCTCACCGTCGTTGAAAAGTCCGACGCTACCGGAATCGATCCCGAACAGACCGGCAGCCGCACCCAAATCTCACGAGACTCCATCGATCAACTCGCCAAGGGCGGCGGCTCCCGCGGCATAGAGCAGGTCCTCGCCACCTTCCCCGGTTTTGCCCAAAATGCCAACGGCTCCATCCATCCCCGTGGCGCTCACAATCAGATGACCTTCGTCGTCGACGGCATGCCCATCAGCGACCAGCTTGGCGGCGCTTTCGCCAATGCCATCGATCCTTCCATCGTCGATACTCTCGAACTCTATACCGGCAACATCCCCGCCGAATATGGCAACAAAGTAAGCGCCGTGGTTCAACTCACAACGCGCTCCGGCTATGGCCTCGGCCGCAAGTTCACCGGCACTCTGATTGGTCAGGCCGGGCAATTCGATTCCCTCAGTCAGACCGTCCAATTTGCCGGTGAGTACCGAAAATTCGCCTGGTCCGGCACCACCCTCGCCGTCAAGAGCAACCGCTATCTCGATAGCGTTTCGCTCGATAACTTACACAACGGAGGCAACTCCGAACGCTACTTCAGCCGCCTCGATTACCAGGCCTCCAGTCGCGACACCCTGCGCGCGCTGTTCATGGGCGGCCGCTCCAGCTTCGAGAGTGCCAACCTCCGCAGCCAGCAGGCCAATCACATGCAACAGCGTCAGGCGCTCAATGATTTCAGCCTCGCCGGCACCTGGCTCCATGTGCTCGATGCAAAAAGCACAACTGAGCTCAACCTGAGCTGGCGTCCCGTGCGTGCTCAGCTCCTCCCCAGCCCCGGCGATCTGCCCGTCACCGCCTGGCAGGAGCGTCGCAGTGCTACCGTCAACGCCAACGCCCGTTATTCCAAAATTACCGGGCCGCACCAGTTGCGAATGGGCATCGATTACCAGACTTACCCCATCCGCGAGCGCTTCCGCTTCGCCGTCACCGACCCAAACTTCGATCCCGATCTTGCCGCCTTCACGCTCCCCCTCGGTGGGCACTTCTTCAACTTCGATGAATCAGGGCGGGGAAGCATGCGCAGCGCCTTCTTCCAGGATCATCTCCGTCTCGGCCGCTTCACCGCCACACTCGGCCTCCGCTATGATTCCTACCGCTTCCTTTCGAGCGGCGCCCAATGGCAGCCCCGCCTCGGTCTCGCCTACCACCTCAAAGAAACCAATACCGTCTTCCGCGCTTCCTACAACCGTCTTTACCAGACTCCGCCCAACGAAAATCTACTCCTCTCCAGTTCCCCCGCTGCAGCAATTCTCGCTCCCCCTCTCGTTCGTCAAACCTTCGGCGACACTGTCCTTCAGCTCCGCCCCGAACGTCAGAATTTCTACGAGCTCGGCATGCAGCAAGGCATCGCCTCCTGGCTCAGCGTAGCCGCTGCCTACTATCACAAAGACGCAACAGACCAGCAGGACAATAACAACTTCTTCAACACCGGAATCATCTTCCCGATCACCCTCGCCAAGATCCGTGTCAATGGTGCCGAGGCCCGCGTCGAGCTCCGTCCCCGCAGCGGATTCAGCGCCAATATCAGCATCACCCACGCCCGAGCCATCTCCACTCCGCCCTTCACCGGCGGTCTCTATATCGGCAACGACGCCGTCGCAGCCCTTTCCCAGGGCCCCTTCGTCATCGACCATGATCAAAAGCTCGGCATCAGTGCCATGCTCTCTTACATCCACAAACGAGGCTACTTCAGCACACTCTCAACCCGCTACGATTCTGGCCTGGTTGCCAACCCCTCCGATCCCGCCGAAGTCGCCAACGACTCCGATTATTCCGACCTTCTCCCCTACGTCAAACTCGGCATCACTCCTGCCCGTGTCACCCCGCGCACCATCACCGATCTTGTCGCCGGCTATCGCCACCAGCGCCGCGAACAAACCCGTTGGGAACTCGCCCTCCAGGCAACCAATCTCACCAACCAGACCGCTCTCTATAACTTCCAGAGCGCCTTTGTCGGCACCCGCGTCGTGCAACCGAGAGCCCTCTCTCTCCGTTATCGTTTCTGGTTCTAAAAAAAACAAAAGCCCCGCCGACTTGTACCGACGGGGCTCTTCCAACTTTCAATCAAAAACTACGCCTTCGGCGGCGTGTCACCGATCTTCCAGTTCTTCTCGTCAAAGTACATCACCTTGCCTTGACGGAAGCTCTGCACTGCCATCGTGATCAGCACCTGTGCGCGTGCTCCGGTCTCGACATCCAGTTGCGGCTTCAACCGCGTACGCATACAGCTCAGGAAGTTCCCCACGTGCGTCTGCATCGTGTTGTTCTCCTTCACTTCAAAGCGGATCTCGTCCTTGCCTTCAAACTTCGCCTCAAGCTCCGGAACAATCCACTTGCCGCGGCTCTTCTCTGCCTTCAGCGTCAGATAGGGCGAAAAGCCTTCAAAGCGTCCGTGCTCCACCATCGTCAGCGTCGCACCATGCCCACGAATCAAACCAGGTATGTGTTGCGAGTTCGCCATCGACGCACTCAACACCAGCGAGTGGCCCTTGGGATATTCGCCGATCAGGCTGAAGGTATCCGGCACTTCGCGGTCCGGCTTGTTGTGGTCTTCCGGCAGCTTGTCAAACGAGTAGATTCCACCACCGGCAACTACCTTACGCGGGAATTGCGGCTCACCCCAGCAGATGTTCATCGGCGCTACCACGTGATAGTAAAGGTCGGTGGCAATGCCGCCCGAATAATCCCAATACTTGCGGAAACGGAAGAAGCGGTCCTGACCCATGTCCTTAGACCAGTCGCGCTTCTGCGCCGGGCCAAGCCAGGTCTTCCAGTCGATATAGTTTTCACCCTTGCCATCCGGGCCCGCTTCACTGTCGATCGGCCAGTTCCATTCGCCCTCTACCGAGTTGCGATGATAGCTGCCCTGCGACATGATGATCTTGCCCAGCATCCCGTCGGCGATGATCTTCCGAGCCTGTGCCCACTGGTCGCCTGAAGTCGTCTGTGATCCCACCTGCAAAATCCGCTTCGTCTCGCGAACTGTCTCGGTCAACCGACGCGCCTCATCCACCGTGTGGCACATCGGCTTCTCAAGATAGACGTCCTTGCCCTTGTCCATTGCTTCCAGTGCAATCGTTGCGTGCCAGTGGTCTGGAGTCGCAACAATCACCGCATCCACATCGCTGCGGTTCAGAATTTCGCGATAGTCCAATGTGCCATCGCACTTGAACTGCTCCTTGCCACGGCTCACGCGCTTCTGATACACGTCGCATACAGCTACAATCTGAGCGTTCGAGCCCTCCTTGCCAGCCTTGTCGAACTCGCGTGCGACATAAAATCCTCGGCCACCAGTGCCGATCACGGCTACATTGATTCGATCATTGGCACCGACTACGCGGCCCGTTGCGGGCTTGGCGGCGGCGAGAGCTTTGGACGCACTAAGGGCGCCTGCGCTCATCAGAAAGTTGCGACGGTTTACAGATTCTTGTGACATACGGGGAGAAATTTCCTCGTCTATAGTCTATAGGGTCGAGTCGCCTAGGTCAAAGACTCGTTCAAACTCTTCGCTTCACCCAGCGCGTAGCTCGGACTAAATGCGTTGTACCAGGCATACAGACAGGCAAAATGCGTCGAATACATCACCACAATCGCCCCCAACGAAATCCATATCCGCGATTCACTCATCGACTGGATTCCGTCCCCGATCACTTGTCCTGTCATCATCAGTCCAATCCCTGCGCTCAACAACAGTACCCGCCGGTCCAGTTTCCGCTTCCGCAACAGTAGCGTCCACCAGTAAAGGTTCAAAAGCACCATCCAGAAACTCACCACCTGCCGGGTCTGCAACAGAATCTTTTTCGTCAGCTCCGCACCAAAATATTGATAAGCCGAAATCCCGATCAGGCAGGAAATCAATGCCAGCGGGATCACAATTCGTGTGCCCAGATCCAGACTCTTCAAAGTCGTTCGCGTCAATTGCAGCATCAGCCCAAGCAGCAACAGGTGCATAAAAAGGTCAGCGCCAGAATATGCCAGTAGAAATGTGCGGACAAAAGTGGTGGAGCTATCAGGAGGAAACAGCTTGCGAATATCTTCAAAGAAAACGCCTGCCAAGGTCAGCAGAAAAAGAACCAGAGTAAAGACAATTGCCAGCGGATAATTGCGGTTGCGACGGTCCAGAAAACGATACAAAACAACCGCTTGCAGGAGCAGGGCTACAATCGGGCCGAACTTGCTGAGGACGTCGTAAAAGTTTTGAGCCACCGCTAACCCTATCTTATGCTGAATCGCTAGACAGAATTACGGTGGCTCTTAAATTTTTGTTCCGAAATTGGAACAGACTGTACTAAAAAGTATCGTCCGGAAGAACGATCGGGATGATCGCGTCGTCAGGAAGAACAATCGGAATGATGAACATAAATTTGTTTGCCTCCAGCAAATTACTTAGAACTTCGGTCCTACGAATAGAACCACCGCACTAAAGCGGACACCTTAAGTATGCCTACCATGAGTACTAGGGTCAAGGATTTTCTTAGAGCAAAACTAAGGTTTTTCACTGATAAGGTCCGGATTCGCTTTTATTTCGCCTTTGGGCCCATTATCCTGAGCTTTGATCCCCCATCCCACTCGGCTCGAAAACGAAATCGTCGCGCTCCATCCCCTCGCGCCCGAACACTTTCCCGCCCTTCTGGCCCAGGCGCAGGAACAGGAAATCTGGCACTATTTCCGCACCGGATCCCTCGAAGACCCCCAACGTCTCAAGGCCTGGATCGACCAGGGTCTGCTAGCCCGTCAAAGCGGGCGTGAATATCCCTTCGTCATCTTCGATCAAGCCAGCGGACGTATCGCCGGGTCCACACGCTTTCGCGAAATCGATCCCGCAAACCGCAGTCTTGAGATCGGTGGCACCTGGCTCGGCAGGGATTTTCGCGGCACCTCCATCAATCGCAACGCAAAATTCCTGATGCTGCGATTCGCTTTCGAGTCTTTGCGTGTCGTCCGCGTTCAATTTCGCACTGATCTCAGAAACCTACGCTCGCAACGAGCCATCGAAAGGTTAGGAGCTTTGCGAGAAGGTGTCTTTCGCAAAGATTTTATCTATGACGACGGCTATCAGCGCTCAACGGTCTTTTACTCGATCCTTGAGGAAGACTGGCCCCGCGTCCGCAACCTCCTTCTCTCTGAGATCAAATCTCGCTAGAATGCGAAAGGGGATTTACATGAACAAACTTGCTCTGTTGCTGATGCTTGCAGCCGCTCTCTGCGCACAGCGCATCACAGATACAAAAACTGCCGACTTCCGGGGTGGTGGCGGTGGGGAAGGCAAATGCACCATCGAAGTGGACGTCGATGATGTCGCCGAAGTTGAGATCTCCGGCAACCGCGCTCAGATCCGCACCTTGTCGGGTGGTCCGGCAAGCTTTCGTCGTTTTGAGTGCAATCAGGAAATGCCCAACAATCCCAGCGATTTTCGCTTTCAAGGAATCGATGGCCGGGGTCGGCAGTCATTGGTACGCAATCCCGGTCGCGGGCCAGCCGTAATTCGCATTGAAGACAGCAAAGGCGGGCGCGAAGGCTACACCTTTGATATCTTTTGGCGCGGCGGCAACGGCAATGGCGGTGGTTTCGGTAATGGTAACGGCAATGGCGGTGGCTTCGGTAATGGCAACGGCAATGGCGGTGGCTTCGGTAATGGTAACGGCAATGGCGGTGGCTTCGGTAATGGCAACAACAACTGGAACCGCGAAGTCAACTACCGCGGCCGCGGCGACGGTTACTTCCGTCAGGAACGTGGCTCAAACGAGCGTCTCTTCAACTGCCGCGTCACCATCAGCCGCCGTGGCGAGATTGAGGTTAGTTTTGAGACCAATGGTCAAAACAGGATTTCTTTCAACGGCCGCATCCAGCGTCTGGATCGGGATCGCATCTATGCCGACATGAACGGAAGCAACTGGGGTGGAATCATGGAAATCGATACCGACGGTCGCAACCGTGTGCAGAACATCTCTATGCGTCAAAACAGCGGGCGCAACCGCTACGAACTCAGTTGGCACGACTAAGCAACCCGCTCAGGGCTTCGCTTTGTCAGTCAATTTTCGAAACTCTTCCCGCGTGACCTCTCTGCCAATATAGGCCACGCGGGCAAACGGCCATCTCGACTTCATCCACGCCTTCACCTCAAGGTACAATCGGTCCTCAAACCCGATCACAAACTGGTTCTCCGTTACCCACATCCTTACCGTCGCGTCATAGCCCTCTTTGTTGCTCGGACTGATATAAACACAACCCAGTTCCCGCGATTCATTCGGGTTCAATACCGCGAACGTAAACTTCTTTCGCGCTAAAAATCCCGCCTCTTCCCCTTCTACATCCTTCACTGCTTCCGCCATCGTCAGCCCGGCATGCGGCCAGGATGTCGAGAACGTAAAGGTCTTCTGCAAATGCTCGATCGAACCCATATACGCCGCATAATCCTGACGCGCATACTTCGGCCCCAGCGGCTTCAGCTTGAAGGTGCCCTGTCGCGATACATACAGTTCCGGCACTTGAAAATCCGCCGCTACAAAAGGCTCTTTCGCCGTTTGCCCCTCAAGCGAGCACACAAAAATCAAAAGGGCGAGAGGCGCGATCAGCAGCTTCAATATCCTCATCATAGATCCGCACAGTATAGCCAAGTATTTTTCCAATTTGAAACAAATCATTCAAGCTGTTCCATTTTGAACCGATACGATCCAGAGAAGGGAATGACCCATGTCTATTGCCAGCTTGTCTGCCAACTTTTCTACCAGCCTATCGATTAGTCGAGTGAACGCGGTTACACCAGTTCGCCCGCGCATCGCCCAGGAACGAACCGAGCAATCGAAGCTCGAAGTATCGAAACTCGAACGCTCCAGGCCCGAACGCTCCAGGCCGGAACCAGCCAGGCCCGAACCTGCCAATACGGAATCCACCAGTCCAGAGCGCACCAGTCCAGAGCGCACCAGTCCCGAGCGTCTCCCCGCCAATCCAACCAGCTCTGTCCAGGCCCCACGCCCCGCCGACGCTCCCACCACCGCCGAGCGCACCCGTCTCCGTTCCCGTCAATCCGAAGAAGGCTCCCTCACCCTCACCACCGACGAAGGTGACACCGTCACCATCTCTTTCCGCAATCAACAGAGCACCCGTGTCGATCAAACCAAACTCTACGGCCCCAACGGCAGCTTTGAATCCACCAAAACCCGTTCCCGCGAATCCTCACAACTCTCGGTTTCCCTTGATGGCCAACTGAGCGAAGCCGAACTCAAAGACATCACAGATCTGGTCAACCGGCTCTCGGCCGGTATCGACACTGCCCGCAACGGTGGCGACACCTCCACATCTCAACAAGAGATCGCTTCCACACCAGAAGATCTCGGCACCCTCCAAAGCTACAATTTCGCCTACCAGCAGTCCTCTCAGCTCAGCTACAAGTCCACCCTGATCTCTGTCACTGCCTAAAACTCTGCTTAAAACTCTAAAAAGCCCCGCCTCACCGCCTGGCTTCCAAAAGTCTTCTTCAGCCTGTCCATCGCTGTCGCCAGCCGCTCTTCCTTCTCCCGCTTCTGCGTAGCAGGCAACACATCAAACAGGCTCAACTGCGGACTCGGCGCGTGCGCTCGCGAAGCCTTCAACCAGATCGCCCGCAAGCGCACCCTCCTCTCCCAGGCCTGCTTCAGCAATCCCGGCAGCAGCCCATAAAAATCTGCTTCCACCCCGCTCGGTTCCGCAATCGTCACGCTCCGCTCGCTCTCCTCCCGGTCCGTATACCGCAAGCCCAGCGTCAGCTTCCGCACCTCCATCTGTTCCGCTCGTACCGCCCCCATCAGGTTCTCCAGCAGACTCCGCAGCGCAGCCAAAATCCGGACTGTCTCCCAAACATCTTCGGCAAACTCCATTGCCTCCCTCCACTGCGGCTCCGACCCCTGCTTCGCCTTCCCCACCGGTGCTTCATCGATCCCCTGCGCCCGCCGCTGCAGCTTCAGCGCATTCCGCCCCAATATCAGCGACGTTGCATCCATCGGCGCACCCGCCAGATCTCCAATTCGTTTCAGCCCCGCCACTTCCAGCGTATCGGCATGGATGCTCGTCATCCCCGGCAGCCACCGCAACGACAGCGGAGCCAGAAAAGCCCCCTCCCCTCCCGCCATCACTTCATAAGGCGCATGTGGCTTACGCACCCGCGCTGCAATCTTCGCCACAGTCTTGTTCGTCGCAAGCCCAAAACTCAGCGGTACCCGCAACCAGCTCACAACCGTCTGCCGCAACTCCTGCGCATAGCCAAGCGCCGGTCCATTGATCGATTCTGTTCCGGTCAGATCGAGCCAGGCCGCGCCCGCCCCGGCTCGCTCCACCAGCGGCGTTCGCTCCTCACACAGCATCAGAATCTGTTCCCCAAACCGCTCATAAATCTCAAAATGCGCCGGCAGCGTCATCAGTGGCGGACACATCCGCCGCGCCTTCTGCATCGGTGTCCCCGGGCGAATCCCGTAGCGTGTCGCCTCGAGACTGGCAGAAAGCACAACACCCCGCCTCTCCCCACCCACCGCGATCGGCCGCCCGCGCAAACGCTTGTCGGCTGCCTGCTCGATCGAAGCGTAAAAGCTGTCGCCATCCCAATGTAAAATGCTTCTCATCGCGATACTGTAAATATTTACAGTATACGGTATCACCACCAAAAACGCTTTTTGATAGGATGCACACATGCAAAAGCTCGCCCTGTCGGCAATTCTCCTCAGCACCCTTCTCAGCGCTCAACCACAACCCCAACCGATCACTTCTCCTGTCGTCCATCCCGACAGAACGGTCAGCTTCAGCATGAGAGCCCCTAACGCCCAAAAGGTGGAAGCGCGTCTCGAAAACGGCACCCGCATCTCGCTCACCAAAGACGAAAAGGGCATCTGGAGCGGCACCACAGAAGCCCTCCCCCCTGACCTCTACGGTTACAGCTTTCTGGTCGATGGCGTCGGCACGATCGATCCGGTCAACGGCGACATGAAGACCAACGCGCTCAATCCCTCAAACATGGTGCTGGTCCCCGGGGACAAGCCACTGCCCTGGGATTTTACGGACATCCCGCACGGCACCGTACACCATCACTTCTATGCTTCGAAAGTCGCCAGCGAAAACCGCGACTTCTTCGTTTACACTCCACCCGGCTACCAACCCGGCAAGCGCTACCCGCTCCTTGTCTTGCTGCACGGCTATAGTGATCTAGCCGACGGCTGGACCACGGTGGGCAAAGCGAACTGGATTTTTGATGGGCTAATTGCGGGAGGCAAGAAACCCTTCATCGTTGTGATGCCGCTCGGCTACGGATTTTCGGTAAAGGACCTCAAAGCCGGCGCAGTCCGCCGCGGCAACAACTTCTCAAAGAATACGGAAGACTTTGAAAAGACACTCATGGCCGAAGTGCTCCCGATGGCCGAGAAGCAATACAAGGTGAGCGCCAAGCCGAACGAACGCGCGATTGCGGGCCTCTCGATGGGTGGCGCAGAAACGCTCTATGTTGGCCTCCGCCATCTGGATCGTTTCTCCTGGATTGGAGCCTTCTCCAGTGCCCCACAGATTTTTGGCAAGCCGGAAGACGCCTTCCCCACGCTGAATGAAAAAGACAACGCAAGAATCAAGCTCTTGTGGATCGCCTGCGGCAAGGCCGATGGGTTGCTGAAGAATAACCAGGTTTTTGTGGAATGGCTCAAGACAAAGAAGATCGAGAACAAGTTTGTAGAAACCGAAGGAGCCCACACCTGGCTAGTCTGGCGCCGCTACCTCAGCGACTTCCTGAACCAGGTCAACTGGTAGCCGCCACTTTTTCGGCTTCTAGTCCTCATCCGCGAAGTACGCCGACTTCTAGTCGCGCATTCCGTGAAGGCCTCGGACATTGCTACGCTTCATCTCGTGCCGGTCTTGAGTTCTTGTTCAGCGAGGCGCTTGCGGCCTCTGGCCTTGATGTGATCTGCGAGTTCTTTGATGTTGCTCGCGTCGTACTCGGTAAATTCGCCGCGTTCAACGGCTTCAAATCCTGCGCGAACATCTCGGCGGAGTGCCTCAACACGCTGATCGCGTTCGCGCAGCAGCCTTAGACCTTCGTGAATCACTTCACTTGCCGTTTGGTACAGGCCCGTTTTGACCTTGTCATCGACGAGTTGTTCAAGTTCTGGAGTCAGCGAGATGTTCATGTGAGCCTCCAGGTGCTTCTAGCCAGAGAATATAAAGTGGCGTATCAAATATCAAATTTTGCTATTGCCCAATCGGTGCAACAACGCGTGCATAATTGCGAACCGCATGCTCTATGCGACTCGAAGTTCTGCTACGCCGCGCTTTCTGGGTTTCACCACAATCTCCACATCGTGACCCAACGCGACGAGGAACCGCATCAGCCGCGCGACCGAATAGCCCCGGAACTGACCCGCCAGCATCGCTGACACCTTGGGCTGATCGATACCCATAAGCTGAGCCGCAGCCGCTTGCGTCAAATGCCGTTGCCGGAGCGTCCTGCTTATCTTTACTACCAGTCCGGCCTTGATGAACTGTTCGTCGGCACCGGCTAGGCCGAGGTCGGCGAACACGTTACCTGAACTGGGTTCCGTTTCAAGAGCTTTTCTTTTCAACATTTTTCACCTCGCTGCGCAACCGCTTGAGTCGTTTCTGGACTACTTCGATTTCGGACTTCGGCGTCGCGATCCCGGCTTTAGACTTCTTCTGAAAGGCGTGGATCACGTAGATCGAGTCCCCGATGGAGACCGCGTATACTGCGCGATAGGTTCCTCTTTCATCGTTTGCTGCAATTTCCATCACTCCGCTGCCGAGACCGTGCAAGGGCTTTGCCTTGGGGCTCAATTCGCCCAATTGCGCCACGAACAAGGCGTAACCAATGTCGTCCTGGACGCCAGCCGGGAACAACTTCACATTGGATCGCGAATCGGCGAGCCACGTGAGTTTCTTCTTGGGTTGGCGTTATGCCTATATTGGCATATCCAAGACATTCTGTCAAAAGTTTCCAGCAGCAGTCGTGTTCTCAAATCTCCTGCCGCCCGAACCCAGCCGCATCACCCGGCGCGTTTAGCGCCGCTACCTCGGCAACTTCCTGAACCAGGTCAACTGGTAGCGGCTACACTGAGCGCAAGCCAACTTCACTTCCCGAAAGCTGAAATCCACATCCCCCTACGCCACCAGGCGCCGAATCAGTCGCAACTCCGGCCGAGTGACATCCAGCGCAATCTGCAAGTCATATCGGCTCTGCAGATTCAGCCAAAATTCCGGTGTCGTGCCGAAAAAACGGGCAAGCCGCAAAGCAGTATCCGCTGTAATACTGCGCCGCCCCTGAACGATTTCTGAAATCCGCTGTGGTGGCACACGAATCTCCCGCGCCACCGCGTTGCGGCTCATCCCGAGAGGTTTCAAAAAATCCTCAAGCAGATGTTCACCGGGATGAATCGGAGTTAAAAGTTTGGGCATAACAAAATCCTCAACTAGTGATAATCCACAATTGCGACATCTTTTGCGCAACGCTGCTGCTCGTCCCACCGAAAGCAAATCCGCCACTGATCGTGAATGCGGATACTGTATCCGCCTTGACGGTCGCTGCGAAGCCCCTCAAGTTGATTGCCGGGTGGTGATCGCAAGTCGGCCAGGCAAGTTGCGGCGTCTAGTGCGTCCAATCTCCTCCTCGCCACTCGTTCGATAGCCGCAAAGCGACCGACACGAATGCGAGAAAACAGTCGTTCCGTTTCCCGGCAGCGAAACCCACGAATCACACCCGCAGCATATCACGTCCCCCATGCTAAACCACGCCGCTACTCCACAAATTCAACCACCCGCTGCCGCCTGCGATTCACCTCAAGCCGCGTGACATCAGGCCTCGAATAGTGCCCCGTCGGATCAAAATTCTGACGCTCCTCAAGCACACGCCGCCGGTCCAGCGTAGCAACCAGCAGCGTCTCCACATCCGCAGTCGGCTCGATGACCCATTGACCATCCGGCCCCGCAATACAGGAACCGCCATTCGCCATCCACTCAGGAGCCGCACCACGCACCACATCGTGCCAATCCGCTCCAACGCCGATATCCTGCTTGCGCATCAGTCCCGAAACAGACACCACATAAGAACGCGACTCACTCGCAATAAATCGCGTAATGTCCACCGTGTTTCTAACACACCCGGGCTACACCGCGACATGCAAATCCTCTTGTTGCGCGTACAGTGCCGTTCGCGAAAGAGGCATCCAGTTCTCCCAGCAGTTCAGGCCGCCCACATGGAAATCCCGCAAAGCATGCGTCCGCAGGCCGTGCCCATCGCCCGCGCTCCACACCAGCCGCTCCTCGTAAGTCGGCATCAGCTTGCGATGTATGGATCCGATCTTGCCGTCAGCCGCAATGTAAACCAGCGTCCGTCAAGGAGCCTGCGGCCTACACTAGCAAGCCCCTGACCGAGCACCGACCGTGAGGGAGTGTGCGGCCTACCAGCTACGCCCGGATTTCCGCATTTTGCAAACATCGACTCGGAGCTATCATTTCTATGTCGCACACCCGGCGAATTGAATCGGTCCCCAGCCGTATGTTCCAGCCAGAACGGATAGCCCGGCGCAAGCGCTTCGCCAAAGACAACCAGGTGACAACTCTTTTCCGCCGCATCCTCGACAGAGCCAATCACTTTGTCCCGCGTTTCGTTTCGCCTCAACCATACCGGAGCGATTTACCCCAGCACCACAATCACTAGATGACCAGTATGTCGTGAGAAAATCTCTCTACCAGCACCTTCTGATGCCCAAACACAAAATTGTCTCCCTCGATGTAATCGACCTCCGCTATCCCACCGTGAAATTGGGAATGGCCGGATCCGATCCCCGCCACCTGGCCCCCAACTATTCCTGCGCCATCTCAATCCTCCGCACCGACACTGGCCTTGAAGGACGCTCACTCGTATTCACTATCGGAGACGGCACGCAAATTCAAAAGACTGCGCTTGAAGCGTTACGGCGCTTCGTCGTCGGCCGCGACCTTGCCGACTTCACAAACGAACCAGGCCTCTTCGCCCAGGCTCTCGCCGAACATCATCAATTGCGTTGGCTCGCCCTGGGCGTTTACCGGATGGCCGTCGGTGGCATTGTGAACGCCCTCTGGGATCTGTGGGCCAAGAGCGTTGGCGTCCCAATGTGGCGCCTCTTGACCAGCCTCGCACCCGAAATAATCGTACAGTGCGTAGATTTCCATCATCTCCGCGACGTCCTCAACGAAGACGAATTACTCGAACTGCTTCGATCACGAGAATCCGCAAAAGCCGACAATCTCGCCCGTCTCGAACGCCTTGGCGTCCGCGTCTACAGCACTGCCGGCTGGTCCGGCCGACCACTCGACGAAGTACGAACCCTCTGCCGCGGACTCTACAAGCAGGGCACCCGAGCCTTCAAAGCAAAAGTAGGCCGTGGGCAACAGTACGACCGCGCGCGTGCCCTCGAAGAAGACCGCCGAATGCTCAATGCGATTCGTGAATCCACCGGCGAAGATGCTCTGCTACTCACTGATGCGAATCAGAACTTGGGCGACTGGCGCAACGCCGCCTCGTACATGAAAGAACTGGCCGAGTACCGATTGCTCTTCATTGAAGAAGCGATCGCCTACAACGATGTACTGGGTCACATCGAATTACGCAAAGCCCTCGCCCCCGCAGGCATCGGCGTCGCAGGCGGAGAGCAGGCTCCCGATGCGATTACCTTCAAACAGCTCCTCGCTGGCGGCGGTCTGACGCATTGCCAGATTGATGGAGCCCGCGTCGGCGGCGTCAACGAATTATTCGCGATTGTAGCGATGGCCGCAAAGTTCGGAGTGCCGGTTTGCCCGCACAGTGGAGGCATCGGCCTGGGCCAACTCGTAGGCGCAATGTCGATCTTTGATCAAGCCTGGTTTGGCTCAGAAGGCCGTTGGCTCGAGTATCTGGAATTCCTGCAAGCCGGCGTATTCAAACACCCGCTCGTCGTCCGAAACGGACACTATGTGTTGCCCGAAGCACCCGGATGGGGACTCGAAATGGAAGACGACTTCATCACCCGCTACAGCTATCCCGACGGAGTCGATTGCGCCGACACTTTGGAAGCCGACCGCATCGCCGCCGCCCAACCCGGCGCTCCCCCCTACACACGTTTCTGGGTCTAGCACGCCGCCCGCAGAGCTTCGACATTGGCACTTGTGTCCGCAGGATTTGTTATGCGAGAGCAGACGCCAGTTGTTTCGTGACCCACATTCTCGTCCAGCTACGCGCTGACAAGGCACTGCCTACCAATTTCGAAATGCTATCCACAATCTCCATACCCTTGACCTGTCCAGATCGCGGAGTCTTCAGCGGATTGCCTCGATACCTTGCTTCAATCCAACTCCACCTAAACCTTGACACTTGCTTTCAGCGGCATTCAAGCCCCGACACTTTCCCAATGCGATGCCATTTCGATGAAAGCTGCCTTGCAGTTTGGCCACTCATGTAGGATTGCGGGATCGAAGTCCGCTCCATTCGGCCACACCAAAGTGTAAACCTCTACATCCAAAGCGACTCTGTTGAAAAGCTCCAGATCCCGAAGTGGGCTGAACAATTCTCCGCGTAGGATTGGCTCAAAATCGATCACCTGCTCGGTTCCGTCGTCGAAGTAGACATGCAGAGTGTATGGTGCGATGATTTCAAATTTCTGGACGCGGCACATTAGGTGTGTCATCAGCTTTCCCATTTTACTTCAGCGGCTCGATTGGAACCGCAGCGCGTCCGGAATGCAATCGTTGCCAGTCGGCAATCAATTCTTCTTGGTGTAGTTCTGCCCAGGCTTCTACAAGCCGACGCTGTTTTTGGGAAAGCTTTCCGGCGATTAAGTCGACGGGGCAAATTGAAAAGACGGCGGACTCCTCCTGAAAGTATGCATGGAAATGCGCAACGTGGTGAGACATGCCCGCTTCAGAGAACATTCGGATGATGATTCCAAAGAAACGACTCAACTCCGGCATAGACTTTTATCGTACGGCAATTCAACAAAACCTGAGCTGCCAATCCAGTCTGGTCGATGGCAATTCATTTTGGCCCATTCAGTTCTCCTCACTTGTCGGCTTGATATCTGTACCGATACACGAGACAGTATTCTAGTAATAAGTTCATTCCGGCACCGTGGTTTGAAACGATTTTACGATGGGGACCCAAGCAAAGTGAGTGCTGATTAAGCTCGCCGAATCGGAGCCGTTCTGGGTCACCTGGACAGAGTGCAATGCCCGTCTGATCTGGATTTGCCTGGTTATCGTATCCACGCACTCAAGGCTGACCTGAAGGCCATGTGGAGCGTTACGATCTCAGGCAATTGGAGAATCGTCTTCCGCTTTGTTGCCGGCGACGCTTACGATGTTGATCTCGTGGATTATCTCTAAAAAAGTGGAAGAGATAAAGGGAACATAATATGCCCATGAAAAACCCGCCTCACCCCGGCCATTCCGTCAAGGATGCTTGTCTCGACCCTTTAGGGTTGAGCATCACTGAGGGAGCCAAAATCTTGGGAGTTGCCCGCCATAGCTTGTCTCGTGTTGTCAACGGCCACGCTGGCATTTCCCCGAAATGGCGATCCGGCTGGAGAAGGCTGGCTGGTCAAACGCAGACCATTGGCTTCGCGTGCAGGTGGCTGACGACTTGGCGCAAGCCCGCCTGCACGAGAGCGACATCAAGGTCAACCGATACCATCCGCAACTTGCCGTGTAATCTCTGGCCCGTTAACGGCCAGCACACCGTTCGGCGATCTGGCCAACCAAAATTTACCCCACCCTCCAGCTTGCATTCCCCAAACAATTTGCTATACTCTTGGTTTCGGTATCCTTCGTCTGGGAGGCTGAAGGGCTGTTGTTCGTGCCCCAAGCCGTTCGTACCATTCAAAGCTGTCCTCTACTGGTGAGGCTCTTGCTCACCACCTCAATGTTGTATCTAGTGTAGTAATCAGTAGTAAAACCGTTCTATAAAAACGAATCATGGCTCAAAAACAGGGAAAAAAGTACTTGGCCGCTGCCAAGCAGGTGGAAGCTCGGTCCTATACCGTGCCGGAAGCCGTTGGCCTCGCCCAAAAAATTAAATTCACGAAGTTCAACGAAACCGTTGAGATTCACATGCGCCTTGGTGTCGACCCCAAGCACGCGGACCAAATGGTTCGTGGCACGGTCGTACTCCCCAACGGCCTCGGAAAATCCAAAAAGGTTCTCGTCATAGCCAGTGGAGAAAAGGTCCGTGAAGCAGAAGCTGCCGGTGCCGATTTCTTCGGTGGTGAAGAAATGATCGAAAAGATCATTAAAGAGAACTGGCTCGACTACGACGCGGTGATTGCTACTCCCGACATGATGCGCTCTATGGCGCGTCTCGGTAAGTTGCTTGGCCCCCGTGGTCTCATGCCGAACCCCAAGACAGGTACGGTTACAACCGACGTAACTACAGCAATCAATGAAGTCAAAGCCGGTAAAGTGGAATTCCGCGTCGATAAGACCGGCGTCATCCACGCCCCGGTCGGCAAAATCGCATTTGAACTCGATAAGCTGATCGAAAACGCCGAAAGCCTCATCACCGCTGTTTTGCGCGCTAAACCCTCCGCCGCCAAAGGCAAATACGTCAAGAGTGCCACTCTCTGCTCCACCATGGGGCCGGGAATACCGCTCGATATCTCTGCCGTATCTTCCAAATTGGCCATCGCGGTTTAAGGATCTGCACCAATGAAGAATAGAGTCGATAAACAAAAAGATTTTGAAGCGATCAAAAAGGCCCTCGAAGCTTCCACCAATGTCTTCGTAGCCTCTTTTGAGAAGATCACCGTCGCTCAGGACTATCAGCTCCGCAAGACCGTGCGTAGTGTTGGCGCCAGCTATAAGGTTGTCAAAAACACTCTCGCCGAAAAGGCAAGCGAAGGCCTCCCCATCGCTCCTGCTGTCACCGGTCTGAAGGGGATGACTTCGATTGCTTACACAAGCGGTGATCCTGTCGCCCTTGCAAAAGCTCTCGTTGCCTATGCTAAGACCACCCCCGCCTTCACTTTCAAGGCTGGCTTTGTCGAGGGTCGCGTCGTGGAAGTTTCTTCCATTACCGAACTCGCCAACTTGCCCTCCCGTGAAGAGGTCCTGTCTAAATTGCTTTACCTCATCAATGCGCCCGCTCAGCGTTTGGTCTCCGCCGTCAACGGCGTCGGACGGAACCTGGCTGTGGTCATCGATCAAGGCGTCAAAGAAAACAAGTTCAATCAGTAACGAATATTCAATTCAATCGGAGTAGATGAAAATGGCTGACATTAACGTAATTGCGGATCAAATCCAGGCACTCACCCTTCTTGAGGCCTCACAACTCGTAAAGATGCTCGAAGAGAAGCTCGGCGTTTCCGCCGCTGCTGCAACCGCTGCGGCTCCTGCCGCTGGCGCTGCCGCTGCCGCCCCGGCCGCTGAAGAGAAGACGGAATTCACCGTCGTCCTCACCGGTGCCGGCGCCAACAAGATCAACGTCATCAAGGTCGTTCGTGAGATCACCGCCCTCGGACTGAAGGAAGCCAAAGACCTCGTCGATGGCGCTCCCAAGACCGTAAAAGAAGGCATCACCAAAGACGAAGCCGAAGCGATGAAGAAGAAATTCGTCGATGCTGGCGCTTCTGTCGAAGTGAAGTAACAACCTCAACCGATCAAGGCGGACCCTGCTCAGGGTCCGCCTTTTTCTATTTACTTCCACACTTCGTTGTACAACCCCGCCATCACCGTCTCTCTTCCCTTCAACACCGCATAATCCCCTAGCATCGGCATCGCATATTCCCACTGGATCTCGCTCACGTCAGACGTCATCCCGCTATTCAACACCACATAACGCCCCTGTCCCAACGGGCTGGGATAGATCAGGGCAGGGAAGTGATCCTTCGCTGAAAAACTCTTTCCACCCATCGTCAACGTTTCCTTCGTCCATGTAAGTGGCAGCTTCCCAATCACCCTCGCCATCCAGCGATTACTCCCCGGATCACCAAACAACACCACATTGTATTTGGCAAAGTCAGCCGCACTTACATCCCTGTCATCCTTCACACGCGGATGTGCCCGCAAATGCTTTGAATAAACCGCCTCAAAAGCCTTCATTCTCTTCAGCGATTCCTCATGCACCGCCACATTCCACGGCGTCCCCGTCGGACGCACCAGCAAAAACGGATCCATAAACGCATCGTCAATCGGCCCCTGCAATCCATGCTGCTTATGCAGTCCAACAGCCTTCCCGGCAATCCTCCAGGCCCCGCCCTGCTTCTCAAAGCTCAACTCGCTCCGTCCCGCAACCTTCAGGCTCTGCCCATCGAGATTCACCTCCTTCGCCTGCCCCATCTCCCGCAACGTCAACCGCGCCAGGTTCTTCGTCTTCATAACATACTTGCTGCCCCCTTCACTCCGAACCGCATCCACTTCACCCCTCTCATAATGCTTCTCAAGCCAATCTACACTCACCCAGTGCGAGCGGTTATATCGTGTCGTCCAACTTACAAAACGAACATGCTCCGGACTCACCACTCCCCGATCTCCATACTTCTTCAAAAACGCATCCAGCTTCGTCCTCACCACCGCACTCGTACTATGCCCCGTAGCAAGCGAAACAAAAAAAGTCGCCTCCGTTCCATCGGCCCGCAACTCATCCGGCGCGCCAACACTCGGATACCCTTCACGGCCCAGCTGTTCCCGCACTCGCATCGAACTCTCCAACTGCCCCCGCGTCTTCTCTCCTTTCTTCGCATAGGGCGGAATCGAACTCACCCCAGCCTCCAACTCACCGCCATGCCCCGCCAGCGGCAGGTTAAACGCATTCAGACTCCAGTCCAGAATGTTCTCGTAGATATGCAGCGGCAACTGCTGATACTCCGGAAACCCGGGCATCTGTGATCGATAAGGCCAGGTCCCCGCTCCAATCTCCGCTGCCGCAAAACTGCTCGGATGATGCAACGCAATATGCCACGCCCCGCATCCACCCATCGAAAATCCACGCAACACAATTCGCTTTGGGTCAATCTTGTATCGCCTCTGCACATCTGCAATTCCCTCAAACACATCCACCTCACCCGCCCAGTGCCACGCAGTCCCGTTCCATCTTCCATATAAATCAAGCTGGATTTGCCCCTCATCCGCCGGATTTGACGCCGACGCACTCACCTTCTGAAATCGATCCATAAAATTCCACTCCGCATTCTTCCCGTCTCGTCCATGCAACCAGACATACAGCCGCACTGGCTTCGTACCGTCATAAGATTCCGGAATGCGCAACCCATACGGCTGCACCGATCCATCGAGCGAGGACCGATAACCATGCACCCGACGCCCCTTCACCTTCATCCAAGTCGCATCACCGCCAAGCAGCGACTTCCCACGCGCAATCCCCTGATCAAGCACAGCCATTCCCTTCGCCACATCGGGCGCTTCAAAAAACTCATCCGGAAACTCCCGCATCTGTTGTCCCGCCTTCAGGTACGCCTCAACATCCGTCACCAGATCCGCATCCGCTCCCTTCAAAGCCCGCAACCGCGTCACCAGCGATTCCAGCTCACCAACCTTCGCTGTAACCGCAGCACTCTGTTCTGAATTCAACACGATGATGGCAGGTGCCGGCGGCGCTTGCCACCCCACCAAAGCCGCAGCGCATATCGCAACAATCAAGAAACCATTTCTCATGCGCCTCAGTATATGAAATAATCTCCACACTGACACTTTTATGCGCGGTTCTTTATTACTCCTCGTCGCGTTGAGCCTCTCTGCCGCTCCCAGCTACTACCGCGAAATCCAGCCCCTGCTGCAAAAGCACTGCACCGGCTGTCATCAACCCGCGAGCAAAGCCTCCGGCCTCGACCTCACCACCTACTCCGACTTCCTCAAAGGCGGCAAGCGCGGTCCTGCCTTCCTCACCGACAAGCCCGACGACAGCATCACCCTTCGCTATCTCACTGCCGCAATTCAGCCCCGCATGCCGCTCGGCAAAGACGCACTCCCCGACTCCGACATCGCCATCTTCCGCGACTGGATCCGTGCCGGTGCCAAAGACGATTCCCCCACCACAACTCTCGACACCCAACCCACCGTCTACCTCCAGCCTCCCGTCATCAACAGCCTCCGTTTCTCCCCCGACGGCAAGTCCATCGCCGTCTCCGGCAATCGCGAAATTCTAATCCACTCCATCGACGGCAAGACTCCTCCAAAACGTCTCCAGGGTAAAGCCGAACGCATCCTCTCCCTCGCATACTCAATGGACGGAAAACTCCTCATCGCCGGCGGCGGCACTCCCGCCCAATTCGGTGAAGTCCAGATCTGGGACACCAACACCAACACCCAGCTCCGCGCTGCCACTCTCACCAGCGACACCGTCTTCGGCGCTTCCCTCGCTCCAGACTCCTCCAGGATCGCCGTCGGCTGCTCTGACAACACCGTCCACGTCTTCGAAACCGCAACCGCCAAAGAGCTCTACAAAATCGGCAATCACGAAGATTGGGTCCTCTCCACCATCTTCGGTGCCGATTCCAAACGTTTCGTTTCCGTCAGTCGCGATCGCGCCGCCAAGATCATCGATGCCAACTCTGGTGCCTTCCTCGAAAACGCCAACCTCCTCAAAACCGAACTCTACGCCATCGCTCGCCACCCTTCCAAAGACATCATCGTCATCGGTGGCGAAGACCGCTACCCCTACGTCTACCTTCTCGATCGCGCCCGCAACATGAAGATTGCTGACGACTCTACCCTCGTCCGCCGCATCGAACGTCAGGATGGCCCCATCACTGCCCTAGATTGGTCCCCCGATTCCAAGCTAATCGCCATCGGCTCCGGCTCTCCCAAAGTAAATCTCTACAACACCGATACCGGCGCACTCATCGCAAGCTGTACCGGCCACGCCGCAGGCATCTACACCGTCGCCTTCTCACCCGATAGTGCAACCCTCGCCACTGGCGGCTTCGACGGCAAAGTCCGCCTCTACTCCACCAAAGACTGCTCGCTCACCCGAGACTTTATTCCCGTCCCCCTTTCCGCAGGTGCCCAATGAGAATCTTCCTCTTCACCCTAGCCGCCGCAATCACTCTAGCCGCCGCCGCTCCCAACATCACCGAGCTCCAGCCCCGTGGCGCTCAAAAGGGCCGCCCCTTCCTCCTCACCATCGCCGGCACCAACCTCACAGAAGGTCCCGCCGTAATCTCAAGCCTCCCCGCCACCTTCACCGCTGTCTCTCCTGAAAAAATGGGCTACGCCACCTTCCTCGTAGAACCTACCGCAGACTGGCCCGTCGGCACTTATCCCGTCCGCGTCCAGGCCGCCAACGGACTCTCCAACATCCTCCTGCTCAGCATTGGTGCCTTCCCCGAAATGGTCGAAGAAGAATCCCGCCCGGGCTCGCTCCCGCATCAGAACGACACCATCGAGCGTGCCCAGTCGATACCCTCAACACCCATCACCATCAACGGCAAACTGATGGGCCCTGAGCGCGATGTCTACCGCCTCCAGATCAAATCCGGCGAGCGCCGCGTTTTTGAAGTCGATAGCCGCCGCGCCGGTTCCGCCATTGATCCCGTCATCCAGGTCTATGATGCCGCAGGCAAGCGCATTGCCCGCTCAGAAGACGATCCCACCATCGGCCTCGATGCCCGCCTCGATCTCACTTTCCCCAAAGAAGGCTACTACTACGTCGAGATTTTCGACGCCCGCTTCTCAACCCAAGCCCAAAACTTCTACCGCTTCAAAACCGGCTCCTACCAATACCCAACAGAGATCTACCCGCTCGGCGGTCGTCGCGGAGAACAAGTCGAACTCACTCTCTCAAACACCAAAATCAAAGCCGACCTCACCAACACCAAACTCAACCAGATCAACGTCAATCTCCCAGATTCCCCCTCGCTCCCCATCCCCTTCGCCGTCGGCGATTTCCCCGAAATCAGCGAACCCGTCACCGCCCCAATCACTCTCCCAGTCACCATCAACGGCCGCCTCTCTCAACCCGCTGAAATTGATAAGTACGAGCTTGCTGTCGAACCCGGAGAAGAGTTCATCTTCGAACTCCAGGCTCGCGAACTCGGCACCTCCAAACTCACTGGCCTCATCGTCGTTTCCGACACATCCGGCAAGCGACTCGCCGCCGCCGGCGATGCGCCCCTCCCCGTAGACGTCGCCGCCGTACAAGCCAGTAGCCGCACTCTCGGCGATCCCGTCCTTCTCTTCAAAGTCCCCGATGGCATCCATCGCATCACCGTCTCGGTCGAAGATCTTGCCAAACGCGGCGGCACACATTACGCATACCGCCTCAGCGCCAAGCGCGCCGCCTACGACCTCCGCGCCACCATCGTCACTCCCTTCCTCAACATCCCCGCCGGCGGCACTGCCATCGTCGCCGTCGATGTCGAACGTCGCGGCTTCATGGGCCCGCTCAAAGTCGAACCGGTCAATCTCCCGGCCGGTCTCACAGTCGCTGGAGGCGACATCGCCGCTGATCTTCCAGACCCTCTCATCCGCACCATGAACCGTCGCGCCATTCTCTCGCTCACCGCCTCCAAAGACCTCAAGCTATCCAACACCGAACTAAGCTTCCGAGTAATCAGTGCAAAAGAGAGTGACAAAATCGAGCGCCCCGCCACCGGCCTCGGCTACCTCATCGCCGTAAATGGCGCAACCACTCAGGGCGTCGTAGACCGCCAGCGTGCCCTCAACGGCCTCGCCCTCGGCTACCAGCTCCCCACTGCCACCACGGCTCCGGAGATCGCCACCCTCTCCCTCTCCCTCGACAAGATGGAACAAAAAGAAGCCGGCTTCGAATACCGCTTCCGCTGGCGCTGGACCCTCGACAATTCCATGCAGGCTCTGCCCGACACCGTCAACGTAGATTTCCCCAACCTGCAGCAAAGCCGCGTCATCGAAGTTGAAGTCGACAAGAAGGACAAGACCACCGGCACCTTCCTCCTCACCACTTCCAAGAGCTCTCTTGCCGGCCTCTACAGCATCGGCATCACCGGCCGTCTCATGGTCGGCGCTAAGCCCCTCGATATTTCCTCGCCGCTTCTGCGGCTCGCCTTACCTGAATTAACAACGGATGACACTAAGACCAATGCGACTAACAATCCTGCTCGCTAGCCTCGCCTTCGCACTCTCGGCCGCCGAACCTGTCACCTTCCTGCGTGACGTAGCACCCATTCTCAACAAGACCGGCTGCACCTCCGGCCCCTGTCACGGCGCAGCCAAAGGCAAGAACGGTTTCAAACTTTCCCTGCGCGGCTACGACCCCCAATTCGATTACCAGGCTCTCCTCTACGACCTCTCCGGTCGCCGCTTCAATCGTGCCCAACCCGCCAGCAGCCTCATGCTCGCCAAGCCCTCCCAGCAGATCCCCCACGGCGGTGGTCAACGCTTCGAAACAGACTCTCTCTATTACAAAACCATCTACAACTGGATAGCCCAGGGCGTCCCCTTCGGAGACCCCGCCAAAGACGCCGTAACCAGCATCGTTGTCGAACCCAAAGAACTCGCCATGCCCAAACCGGGCGAGACCGCACAGATCAAAGTAGTCGCCCGCTTCGCCGACGGCCAGTCCCGCGATGTCACCAAAGAAGCCACCATCGAATCAAACGTCCCCACCGTGGCCAAGATCGACACCAAAGCGATGGTCTCCGGCGAGCGCACCGGCGAAGCCACCCTCCTCGTCCGCTATCAGGGCAAGTATTCCACCGTCCCTGTAACAATCCTCAACCCCAAACCCGGCTTCGTCTGGAAGCCCCTCCCCCAGTACAGCTACATCGATCAGCTCGTCGATGCCAAGCTCAGCAAGCTCCATCTCCAGCCGAGTGGCGGCATCGATGACGCCACCTTCCTCCGCCGCATCACTCTCGACCTCACCGGCGCCATCCCCACTCCAGAAGAAGTCCGCGCCTTCCTCGCCGACCCCACACCTCAGCGCATCAAGCGCGCAAAGCGCATCGACAAACTAATCGCCAGCCCCGCCTACGCCGACCACTGGACCGTCAAATGGGGCGACCTCCTCCAGTCCTCCCGTAAGTTCCTCGGCGAAAAAGGCACCTTCGGATTCCGCGAATGGATCCACCAGTCCATCGCTTCCAACAAGCCTTACGACAAAATGGCTCGCGAACTCCTCACCAGTCGCGGCTCCTCTTACGACGACCCAGCCGCCAACTACTTCCGCACCACCCGCGAACCCAAACCCACCATGGAAAAAACCACCCAGGTCTTCCTCGGCGTCCGCATGGTTTGCGCCCAGTGCCACGATCACCCCTTCGAAAAGTGGACTCAAAATCAGTACTACCAGATGGCCGCCTTCTTCTCCGTAGTCGGTCTCCGTCCCGGCTACGAAGTCGGTGAAGAAATCATCTACGACCAGCGTGCCGACTATGAAATGAAGCACCCCAAAGACAGCCGAATCGTCGCTCCGCAATTCCTCATCGCTTCCACAGCCCCAATAAAAATCCCTAGCGACGAACACCGCCGCGACGCCCTTGCAGACTGGCTCGTCTCCAAGCAAAATCCCTTCTTTGCCAAAGCCATTGCCAACCGCATCTGGAGTTACTTCTTCAACAAAGGCATCATCGATCCCGTCGATGACATCCGCGCCTCCAATCCGCCCGTCAATCCGGCTCTCCTCGAAGCACTCACCAAAGATCTCCTCGATCATAATTACGATCTGCAGTACCTTATGCGAACCATCGTAAATTCCCGCATCTATCAAACGAGTTTCGTCCCCAACGAATGGAACGAAAAAGATGCCGATAACTTCTCCCATGCGCTCCCCCGCCGCCTCGGCTCCGAACAGTTGATGGACGCCGTAGAACTCGCCGCCGGCTCCCGACCCAACTTCCCCGACGTCCCTGAAGACACCAATGCCGACCAGCTCCCAGACCCCCACGTGGGCAAAGATGGCTTCCTTGATCTCTTCGGCCGTCCCACTCGCGAATCCGCCTGCGAGTGCGAACGCCGCACCGACCTCAGTCTCCCTCAGGCTCTCAACCTCGTAAACGGCACCACGATTTCCGATGCCGTCGCCGACCCCAAAGGTCGTATCTCCAAGCTCGTCCTCGCCGGCAAACCCGATGCCACTATTGTCGAAGAGCTTTATCTTGCCACCCTATCCCGCCTCCCCAGTAAACAGGAAGCGGACAACGGCCTCAAGTATCTTGCGGGCGGCCCTCGTGCCACCCGGGCTCAGGATCTTTTGTGGGCCCTTCTCAACAGCAAAGGATTCCTCTACAGTTATTAGGAGACACGATCATGCTTAACATTCCTGGACATCCCACCCACACCTGCGAAGGTCCCACCCGTCGCGAACTCATGCGCATCGGTTCGCTCGGTTTAGCCGGACTCCACCTCCCCGGCTTCTTCCTCTCCCAAAAAGCCGCACTCGCCAACGACATCGCAAAAAAATACGCCGGTGCCCGCGGCTTCGGCAACGCGAAGAACGTCATCATGATCTTCCTCCAGGGCGGCCCCAGCCACATCGACATCTGGGACCCCAAGCCCAACGCTCCCGCCAACATCCGTGGTGAATTCAAACCCATCAAGACCAAGATCCCCGGCACCTGGATCGGCGAACACATGCCGATGATGGCCCAGGCCATGGACAAGGTCAC
>JANXLY010000045.1 GCA_025354885.1 Acidobacteriota bacterium
CTTTCTGGTGTTCTTCTCTGCCTGAGCCTCTTCCTTGTCATCCGTGAGCTCTTTCCAAGTCCCTCAACCGCGCGCTTTCTCGCCATTCTCGGCCTCACTTTTGGCTGGCACTCGGTCAGCTCTCTGCTGCGCAGCGCCCAGCCGGCGGTCCTTCTACTTTTTCTCATTCTGCTTTCGTGGCTTCTTTTGCGCCGTGGCCGCCCTTGGGCCGCTGGCATCCCCATTGGTATCGCCGCCTGCATTCAGGCTTTTCCCGCACTTCTGCTCCTCTACTTCACACTTCGATTTTGGCGTTCACTCTTGAGTGCCCTCGCTACCGTTGCCGCCATCTCCCTCACAGTTTGGGCATGCACGATCCCCGGCACATTTCCCCAATGGCTTGTTACTGTAGATCAGATCTCGCGAGACTTTATCCCCACCCGCCCCAATCTTTCCCTGGCAGGCCTCGTGGCTGGTTTCGCACGCAGTTTGCATTTGCCCTTCGACGCCAAACTCATCGGGCTGCTGTCCATGGCCTTGGTCGCCGCAATCCTGGCCCTTTGGCTCAAACCCTGGCTTCGCATCCAACAGTCGATCCAGCGCCTCGACGTGGAATTTGCCGTCTTTACGGTTGCCATGCTGCTGGCTTCTCCGCTCTTCTGGAGCAGATATCTGGCTATCCTGCTGCTGCCTCTCATCATCCTACTGCGCTACCGCAGCAGCCCTTCGCAGCCCTGTACGCCATTTGCGCTGCTTCTGCTCTCGCTTGCTTTGTCCATCCCGGACCAAACGCTGGAAGCACTCAATTCTTCGCTAACCTCAATCCTCGGTGCACCTATGGCTTGGCTCCTTTCAAGCCTTGTATCACTAGCAGTGCTCATCTTTGGGCTTTGGGTGGCCCGCCTGCCGCGTGATTCTCAGGCAAGCTTCAGCGCAGGCGTTTGAGTATTTTGCGCCGCCGCAATGCGCTCTATGGCTAGTGCCAGCACAAAGCCAATCGCAATAAAGGCCGGCTGGCGATACGTGTAGGCACTGGATAAAAAAGTGATTGATCCATAAAACAGCACCATGGCAAGCAAAAAACAGAAACAGGCATTGCTCTGTTCTTTCCATCCATTTCTCCGCGCAAGCGAATACGCTTTTTTCACTCGACTGAAGGTCAGGAAAACGGCTCCCACATAAAAAATTAAGGCCGGGATTCCGCATTCGCTCGAAACCTGGGTCCAACTGCAATGCGTCGCGTGCCAGTTTCCGATCAGCCCTTCTTTGATTCGCGTGCTGCCCTCAAAGTTCGCAAACTGGTCAGGGCCAACCCCAAAGATGGGGCGCCGCAAAGTAAAAATCAGACTCTGCTGGAATAAATACCTGCGGGATGAACCCGATTCAGCAGCCTCGACATCCTCCTTGCCTACCAGTGCCCCCAGTCGGTTCATGGTGCGGTCCGGTAGAAGCACCATTGTCCCTACGGCCAGAGCGGGAACCAATACCAGAAATGCCAGTCGCTGCGGATTGCTTGCGTAAATCATCACAAAGATGAGCCCCAGACCAATCGCCACAAGCCCCCCCCGCGAAGCGGTGCCAACAATCACGTACAACGAATATAGAATTGCCAGAAAAAACAGAATCCGCACCGCAAAGAAACGTTTGCTGTCGATCACAAGGTACAGAAAAAACGGAATCAGCAACAAGAGGTGCATTGCCAGATCGTTAGAATTGCTGATTGAGCCGCCAAAATCCAAAGTCATTCTCGATTGCTCCATCTTTCCCAAAGCGCGCACAAGAATCAGAACAGGTATGCCACTCCAGGCAAGGGTTGTCATGATTTTCTTTGCATCGTCCCAGTTCACGGCAAGCCCGCCCAGCAGGAAAAGTAGCGGTAATTCGTATTGCAGATAAACCATCGTGCGCCCGAACGACGCGCCCGGCCAATAGCTTGTGGGCACCGCAAGGCCCATCCAGACGACAAACAGGATTTGAAAAATTGCCGCACGGTAGGAGACTGCCCGCGCGATGCCGCCACACAAGAAAAGCCCTATGATTGCCGGAATCGCCGTCCAGTAATTCATGTACAACGAAATCTTGAAGATCGCACTCACGCTTTCAGCAAGAAAGCTGAAGCGCGCAAACAGAAAGGCGAGCGCAAAATAAAACGTTATGCGGCGCACGGGATCGAAATCCACATTGTTCATTTTCCAGGTCAGCCCGCTAACCCGGTTTACAATGGCGCGTCTCATGCCAAACGAATTTGCAGCCGGAACTGGTCCAACCCCTGGAACCGGATTCGTCGCTCGCACGGGCTTTGCCGTTGGCATCCACCCGCTCTTCGGCGCTGACGCTTCCGGCCCTCCAGGCCTGTCTCCTCCGCCAAGCGACAACATTTTGCCCATGACCTTCATAGTAACCGCTATCCAAACTGCTGCGCCACCCCGTCGCCTATCATGCTAAGTTCAAGAAGCTAATTATTTTCCGCACTAGCTTCTATGCCTCGAATCCGAACCCTTCTGCTATTAGCGGGTGACATCCTTGTCCTGTTCGCTTCTTTCCTCGCCTCAGCCTGGTTGATCACGGCATGGGGCGGCATCTGGGAAATTGATTTTTTGTTTTTTCTAACCGAAGACAAACCCCTGCCCAGCATCGCCTTTGTCACCGCAACAGTCATTACCGGCTTTTACTTTCTGGATCTCTACGAGAAGATCCGTGTCCCCAGCCAGCGCAGACTTGCCGAAGATCTCATCCTCGTTTTCGGCTTCACTTTTCTCATCCAGTCCTTCATCAGCTATGCCCGCGTTCCCTTCGTTCTCTCCCGCTACCTCATGCTGCTCGGCAGCGTAGTCTCTATTGGTTCCCTCGTCCTCTGGCGCAGCCTCTATAGCTCGCTGCTTCTAAACTCCCTCGGCTACCAGCGGGTGATCTTCATTGGCGATTCTCCTCTGGTTCGCCAAGTCGCCTCCTTTATCCTCAACAACCCGGAACGCGGATTTCAGGTCGCTGCCGCTTTTCATCCCGCCCCTGTAGAGGACTTCCCTGGCTGTCACGCTGCTGTTCTTGACTCCAATTTTCTTGGCAGCGTAAAGTCCCTGGCTCCCGATCTGATCGCAGTGGCTCCAGACCTCCAACCCAGCCCTGCCCTTGCCAACGATTTGCTGCGGTGCAGTATGCAGGGTCTGTCTGTTGGCAGCCTTGCCGACCTCTACGAAGAACTCTTTCATCGCGTCTCGCTTGAAGCCCTCTCCACTACGCAGCTCATCTTTTCTCCGGCTTTCCGGCCAAAACCAGTGCTTGTCGCCTTCCAGAGCATCTATGGCAGGCTCTTCGCCATCCTCGGACTCCTACTCACCTGGCCCTTGATGATCCTCACCGCCATCGCCGTCCGCCTCGATTCTCCTGGCCCGGCGATCCTGCGCCAGACTCGTCTCGGGCAGGGTGGCGTTCCTTTCACTTTCCTCAAATTCCGTTCCATGTACGTCGATGCAGATGCCCGCAGTGGCCCGGTCCGCGCGCAGGAAAATGACCCCCGCATTACTCGCGTTGGCCGCTGGATCCGCCTCACCCGTCTCGACGAACTCCCGCAACTCATCAATGTTCTTCGTGGAGAAATGACTCTTGTCGGTCCCCGTCCGGAAATGCCCGAACTTGAGAAGCGCCTCCTCGCCGAGATCCCTCTTTACACCCAGCGCCACCGCATCAAACCAGGGATCACTGGCTGGGCGCAGCTCCATCACGAACCCGAAGACTCCATCGCCAGCACCGCAAAAAAACTCGAATACGATCTCTTCTATATCAAGAACATGACTCCAGGCATGGATTTCCTCACTCTCTTTCACACCTTCAAAGCTGTTCTGTTTCGCAAAGGCGCACGTTGACCCATGCGACCCCTCAACGTAGTAGCCATCATTGAGGCTTACTCCGTTACCGGACCCGCAAAAAACCTCATCCGGTTTGCCACCCTCGCCCGCAGTCCCCACTCCACTCTGCCTTCCATTGCACTCCACGTTCTGAGCTATGTTCGCGGCGCCGGTCCTCATTCCAACGCTTTTCTCACCGCACTCAACGCTGCCGGAATTCCTTTTACCCTGTTGCAGGAATCCGGCCCCCTCGACCTCTCGCTTCTCGGGCAATTGCGATCCACTCTCGCCACTCTGCAACCTGACATCGTGCAGACGCATAGCGTCAAGTCGCACTTCCTTCTGCGTCTCGCCGGCCTTGACCGCCGTTACCCATGGGTCGCTTTTCACCATGGCTACACAAATGAAAATTTGAAAGTGCGCCTCTACAACAGCCTCGATCGCTGGAGCCTCCGCAGCGCCGGCCGCCTGGTTACTGTTTGTACTCCTTTCGCCGCAGAACTGGAGGCCAACGGGGTCTCCCGCTCAAAGATTGAAGTGCTGCCCAATTCGATCGAAGCTGCGCCAGCCCCAAGCTCGGGCGATTTCCTCGGCCTCAGCCTCTCCGATAACGTCATTCTCCATATTGGCCGTTTCTCTTCCGAAAAAAATCACCTCGGCCTGCTCGATGCATTTGATCAGTTTGCTTCCCGCTGTCCGGATCTCGCCCCTCACTTGCTGTTGATAGGCGATGGCGTAGACCGCAAACTCATTGAAGCTCGCGCCGCAAGATCACCCCATGCATCTCGCATCCACTTCGTGGGGCAACAGCAGGACGTCTGGCCCGCGCTGCGGCTCGCCCGCATTCTCACCCTTCCCAGCCTCAGCGAGGGCTCACCCAACGTCATCCTCGAGGCAATGGCCGCAGCTCTCCCGATAGCAGCCTCAAACGTCGGCGGCATCTCCGATCTCGTGCCCCACGATCTGGCCGCGCTACTGACACCACCCGGCGACTCCACTGCCCTGGCACATTCATTCGAATCGTTGCTCCGCGATCCAGACCTCGCCCTGCGCCTTCGCACCAACGCCTTCCATCGAGTTGCGCTCTTCACCCCGGACGCCTACCGCGCCCGTCTTACTGCTATCTACGAATCGCTGTTGCCCAGCCAACCCCGCACAACGGCTCCCATATCCCGCCCCACCACATCCCAGTCGTAACGCTCTTCGGCCAAGGACCTCGCCGCCCGTCCCAACTCCGCCTCCTGCACATCTACCCGCAGCAGTGCCTCTACCCACTCTGCTCCGGTCTCGGCCACAATGTAGTGCACTCCAGCCCTCGCCGCGATCCCCTCCATTCCAAGCGCCGTCGAGACCACCGGAACTCCCGCCGCAAAAGCTTCCAGCACTTTCAGTCGCGTACCCCCGCCGCTGAATAACGGAACCAATGCTGCCTCAGCCCTGAAATAATACGGCTCTACTCGATCCACAGGCCCCACTACTTCAACACCCTCAATTTCTCCCATCGCCAACACTTCCGCGCGTGGACGCGATCCCACGATGCGCAGCTTCAAATCCGGCCGTCGACGATGCAATTCAGGCCATACTTCGCGCGTAAAAAACTTCAGCCCTTCTACATTCGGGTGATAGTCGAGGGAACCGACAAACAGCAAACCGCTTCGAGCTTCCTCACTGGTCCTGGCGCTAAATGCGCCGCAATCCACCCCGTTTGGCACTACCGCCACTCTGGCATTCCCCTCCCACTGCCGTAGTCGCTCCGCTTCTCGCTCGCTGCATACCAGGTGCCCGTCTTCACTCGCCAGCAATCGCAACTCAAGCCGCTTCAATCGCCGCGCTGTCTCTCGCGCATAAATCGCATGCCACCTGGTTGGCGCAGTTGCAGCATAACGCTCCATCAACTCGCTTTCGATGTTGTGCCAGTCCCAGATCCGCATCACCCCAGCCCCATAGGTATCGAGCTCTTTCTCGTAAGCCGACATATGCAAAGCCTCAAGCAACACCGCATCGTAGCTGCCAGACTGCAACTGCTCCCGCAGCCGCTCCGCCAGCTCTTCGCATCGGTAATTCAGTATGCTCAGTGCTTTTCCGCCAAACAATCCCAGCATTACTTTTCCCGCCGTGTAGCCTTTGGGCCGCGCAAAGCTCTCCACTTGCGCAAATTCTAAAACAAGGGGCTCGGGTCCAGTCCGAAATGCCAGGACACTCAGATCAGCCCACTTCGACAACTGCCGCAACAAGTGATACTCGCGCAGCTTCGCCCCTGTATTCGGAGGATTCGCCGGCCGTGGCGACAATGCCAAAATCCTCATCCTTCAGCGATTCCCGTACCGCAAGATTCGCCTCATCCATCGATCCAGCCCGATTTGACCATTCACCAGATTGCTTCCTCTTCTGTTTCCAACTTCCTTACGAGGATACAATCGATGCGTCCAGCCGAAGTCAAAAACTACGGCTCACTCAAAACCAGGGCGACCCACTCGGATCCTTTTCGAAAAGTCGGCCGCTTGGTCTGCGGCCTTGGCAGCTTCGTTGATATGGGCGCGGCGCTTCAATTCTGCGAAGGGCAGATCCCCTGCCAGCACCTCCGCCTCATAGGCCATTTGATCGGCATACCCATTCACGAGAACACGCCAATCCATCAAGGTGCGCAACTGCACTTTGCCAGCCCTGAGATGCGGAAGTATGCTGGTCGTGCAGTTGGTTGTCAGTGCGTTGTACCACTTTGGATGTGCCCGCAACTCGTTTGCCTCCTTCAGATAATCAAGAAACACTGCCCGGGCATTCGCCGCTGTGGAGCGTGTCCGGTAAAGGTACAAATCTTCGTCCTTGCGATAATTAGTCCGCACCCGCACAAGATCTCGTTCGTCCCCAATCACATATACCAGCTCATATTGCCGAAAAAATCCCAGCAGTGACGAATACGTTTCTCCCACTTCTTTCCTGGTTTCAATCGAGAATGCGATCGGCAGGCTGTCCTCAAATTGAAAACTCAGGATCGTATGGGCTATAGCCTCAGATCCCCAGTAATTCATGAAAAAATCATATCCGCGAAGCTTTGCAAGATCTACGGTACGCGTTTCCCATCTCGCCTCATACTCGGTTTCCGTCCTGTAATCAAAATTCCTTAAATTGTGGATGCTAACCTTGTCGCCTTGAAACTCGGCCCAGGGAGTCTGCGCCACATCCTGCAGCCACTTCCGGTCATTTAAGGGTGTTAGCGTCAGCCACCAGACAAGCACGGCCGCAAACATTCCGAAGCTGACGCCGAGTGCGATATCGCGTCGTCGCACGGAAAAAAATGTGACTCCCGCCAAAACTGGAAAAGATACGCCAAGAAAGCTGCGTAGCGCTGCAACCGGAAAGTCAAAATATAGAGCCAGGCTCGCCCAAATGAGGCAGAACGTCAGCAAAACGAATCCAGCAATTCTGAGAAGCACGCGAAGAACCATGCAGACATCTTACGGCAAGCAGCCAAACCACGACTCAAAATCGAAGCGATACAGGCGCTGCACTCACTCAAGGAGAATCCATTAGCGCCGCGCAAAGGCTTCGGCAAACGAAACGCTTTGCGCCCTGCACCAACGCAATCCAGGAGATTCATGCAGATCCAACATTGCTAGCGTCCAGCATCGCTGACCCTCAGATACAGCATTTCCTGCGGCTTATCCCCGAGCAAGCCACTTTGCAGTAAACTGTCATTCAGTCTCGTTTTGAGACTTCCTACTTCTATTTACTAATACCTAAATTATGCATGGCAACAGTCATCCAAGGCCCCTTTGCAGTTGCATTTCGCCGCCCCGGTTTTTCCAGTCTCGCTAAGTCGATTTTCCGTTGTTAGAAGCCTCCTTTGCGTCCCTTTTGGGCTGGGTCGCGAGC
>JANXLY010000048.1 GCA_025354885.1 Acidobacteriota bacterium
CGGGCGGTTGGCTGGGCGACCGGTTTGGACCGCGCCGCGCTCTGGCCGGAATCGTAGTCTGGTGGAGCGTATTCACCTCTGCCACAGCACTCAGCTGGAACTTCGCGTCGATGGCTGTCGTTCGATTTTTGTTTGGCGTAGGAGAGGCAGGGGCTTTTCCGATTGCGACGCGCTCGCTATCCCGCTGGATGCTGCCGTCCGAACGCGGTTTCGCGCAGGGCATCACCCACGCCGGTTCCCGGCTGGGCGCGGCAATGACTCCGCCACTTGTGGTCTGGATCATGGTCTCCTACGGATGGCGTACGACCTTCATTGTGTTTGGCACCCTGGGCATTGTTTGGTCGGCGGTGTGGTTCTGGTATTACCGCGATTCGCCAGAGCAACATCCCGGCGTGAACGCTGCTGAGCTCGAAATGATCCATTCCTCAATGGGCGGGCCGAGGCGGAGCATCTCGAAGCAGGTGCCCTGGAAAAAGATTCTGTCGAGCAAGACTCTTTGGTATCTGTCCCTGATGTATTTCTGCTATGGATACTGCGTGTCGGTCTATCTCGACTGGTTCCCGACTTACCTCAACTCGTATCGACATTTCAATCTGAAGCAGATGGGTTTTTACGCCAGCCTGCCCTTGCTCGCCGGGACGACTGGCGACCTGATGGGGGGAATCTGGTCTGACTGGTGGCTGAAGCGGACCGGCAATCTCAAGATGGCTCGGCGTGGCGTGGCAGTGAGCGGATTTCTATTGGCGGCGGCGGGTATCATTCCGGCTGCTCTTACGACGGACTCGATCTACTGTGTCTGGTTCAGTTGCATCGCAGTGTTCGGACTGGAATTGACGGTGGGAATCTCTTGGGCACTGCCGCTCGATATTGGCGGTGACTATGCCGGGTCGGCTTCGGCGCTGATGAACACATGCGGTAATATTGGAGGCGCGATATCTCCTGCGCTGCTGGCCTATCTTGTGAATGGATATGGGTGGAACGTCCCGTTTCTAGTGGCTGCCGGACTCTGTGTGGCTGCCGCTGTTCTGTTTCTTAAAATCGATGCCAGTCGGCAAATCTTTGTGGAGGGTACATGAAAATCAATCCCAGTAAATGCGTAGCGTGTGGAAACTGCACTTACGTCTGCCCGATGGGCGCTATCTATATCGATCCGGTGATCAAGCGCGCGACAGTCAACAGCACAGAATGCGTAGAGTGTTATGCCTGCTACAACGGATTGAGCCAGGAGAAATTGAACCCCGTGATCGTCCGGACGATGCGGAAGGTGTTTCAATTGATGCGGCTGCGATTCGATCCAGAGCCCGATGTCTGCCCAACATCAGCGTTTGAACCAGATGAACTGGTGTGGCCGCGAGTCGTGCGCCGCGCGTTTTCTGATCCGCGAGTTCCTCATGAATCCACTGGTATTGAGGGCCGAGGCACGGAAGAAGTGAAGACGAACGATGTCTCTGACCGTGTCATGGTGGGCGAGGTCGGCTTCACGATTGAGTTTGGCAGGCCGGGCGTTGGAGTGTGGTTCCGCGATATCCAGAAAGCCTGCTGGACCCTGGCCAAGGCAGGAGTCGCGTTTGAGAAGAAGAACCCCATTACTTCGTTGATGAGCGATGTTTCCACGGGCACGATCAAGGCCGACGTGATGGGCGAGAAACTGATGTCGGCGATTATTGAGATCAAAGTAGCAGTGGAACGAACAGAAGAAATCGTGCGATTGGTTTGGGCGATCGAAAAAGAGGTAGACACCGTGGTCGCCCTGGGTGTGGGAACGCGATGCGATGAAAAGGGCGAGGAAAATGTTGTAGCTCCAATTCTGGAACGACTGGGCTACACCTTGCATCGGGCAAAGACGAATACAGGACTCGGCAGGATCACAAATGTTGCCAAGGACAAGACCAACGAACCGGTTCCAGCAGGAGCAGCAAAATGACAAATACGCTTCACCGCACAGGCGACGCCGAGAGCTTTAAAGACGACTACGTTGTTTTCGCGATTGCCAGTCGCGGAAAAAACGATGAAGGTGCGCTTGAAAAGCTGCAAAAGTTTCTCAGGATGGCGATTCCATTCAAGCCCGTGAATTTGGGTGATGCGCGGAACGGCGGTTCGTTGCGTCCGTGCAAAGACATGGGACCGAGCGCACACTGGAATCGGGATATGAAGCAGGATTTCGAAGCCGTTGTTGCGGGTTTCACGCACATCACGACGGCTGCTGCCGTGTTCGATGACCGCGTCGCTGCCGAAGATTTCTTCAAGGCAGTGAAGGAAGCCGATATGGGGCTGAGCGTAAATATTTCCACCAGCGTCGATGGAGCCGAGCAGTGCTGTCATCATGCGGGCGTGCCGCGCCACAGCGTCGGCTATTCGCTGGGATTTGAAGGCAAGACGGAGCTGCTACCGAACTCGCACGTGTTGCTTCTTTCGACTATGTGCGGGCACGGGATGGTGGCAAATTCTTTGGCGAAAAAGATGATCGACTGGGTGAAGGAAGGGCGGCGTACCCCCGAGGAAGCAGCATCGTATATGCAGCGCTTCTGTTCGTGCGGAGTGTACAATCCTTCGCGGGCAAAACGCATTCTCGAAGATGCGCGGGGCACTACGAAATAAGATTCGACAGCGCACGGGGGAGCCGCATGACTTCTCCTGAGCGCTGTTGCCAGCCCCGCGTTACTTCACCTTAAAGCTGCCGTCGGCGGCTTTCTCACGATGGGCACCGTGACAGCCGGAACAGGTCGCAGTCGCCTTCTTGAACGACGCACCGGCTTCGTCCCACTTGCCTGCAGCCGTGAGCTTGCTGACGGTCTTGAACTCAGCGGCAGCCGTCTTCGAGAACGTTACTCCATCTTCGGCTTTCTTGGCCTTCCAGAACTTGCCAACGCCTCCGAACCACGCCTGTAATTGCTTTGCATCGGCGGCAGACGTGGCGTCTTTGGCCGTGATTTTCTTGGCCAACCCGGTGCATACCGGCCCAATCTGTTTCATGGAAGCCCGGAGTGCTGCTTCATCCGGCGCGGCAGCGCTCAGTGCCATCGAGCTTGATGCCAGAAGGCACGCGGTCGCGAAAAATATGCGCATAGACTTGTTTCTCCTAGTGTTGTGAATTGAGACGAGGCGTCATCAACGTGACGCCCGTTGCAAATAACATCTCGCGTCTGTGGTGCTGGCCGCTGAAAGCGGGGCTCTATTGGCGTCTAGCGCAAACGCAGGGTTTCAATCGCGCCCCGTGCTTCCCACGCAGCCAGGATGCTTCCGTCTTCGAGCGTGAGCAAATTCGCAAAGCCGCCATCGGGTCCGATCACGCGAGGTACTGCAGCTCCGGGTTCGCGCACTTGCACCGCTCCATCTTTCGTCCAGGCGGTATAGACCCCGGCCTTGCCTCGCACGATCGTGACATCCTTGCCTATGCCAATGGAGCGCTCCTGCTTGCCCGGCTCATCGAGAATGATCTCGCCGTCTCGCCGCCACGCAGATGTCACCTTATTGTTGTCCACCACAAATCCGCCGCCATCCATTGGGCAGGCGTTGAGCTTCCAGGTTCCAGCACCCAACTTTCGAAGATCGCGAAACGGAACGCCGTCCGAAGCATGTGCGAGATACATGTCTCTCGATCCTTCAAGTACGTTCCGCCACATCACCCAAATACCACCCTGCGCGTCGATCGAAAGCGAAGGATGGCAGCACTGGCAAATCGTTCCGTCGGGAGACGAATAAACAAGTGCGTTCTTCGACCAGGTCAATCCGCCATCATTTGAGTAAGAGCCATATAGCTGTGTGCCCTTGGCGCGCAGGTCCAGCCAGACCGCAAAGAGTTTGCCATCCAGACCAGCGGCAATGGCGTGCAAACCCTCACGCGCTGCACCAGGCACATCGTTGATCACTGCCGCTCGGGACCACGTCGCACCTTTGTCCGTAGATCGCCACACCATGAGATTGCCGTTGTCGGGAAGGCCATGCGCGTGTGTGCCAGTCGCCACCTTTTCACCTGTGATCGCGCTGATCAGGAGGACATTCTTCAGGATCACCAGACGAGGGCCCCGGTGCCTTCCCAGCGCCAAGGCTCCTGCCTCTGCCACTTTCACGGGCTGGCCGAAGCTGCGGCCCTGATCGGGAGAGGAAGCAAAGTAAATCGTCGATCCTCCTCCAAATGCCATTCCCACCTGCCCGTGTGCGGCCGCCAGTTGGGGCTGCCTGAAAGGAATTGCTTCCGACTGCGGCTTGATCGTCAAAGCCATCATGATGGAGAGTGCCAGTATCATATTGTGCTCCTAGAAACGTAGTCGCAGCGCAAACTGCATTGATCGCGGCTCGTTCACCGCAGTTACCTGACCAAAGGTTGGCAGGGGAGACGAGGGAAACGAGCCCGTGCCAAAAACGCCGTTCCTCGTGAAATTGTTGCGATGGTTCAGCGCATTGAACCCTTCCGCTAACACCTCCAGTTTCAACCGTTCCGTCAACGAAATGGTTCGGCTGGCGCGGAGGTTGGCTCCAACAAAGTCTGAACCAAGCCCTAAGTTGCGATCGATGAAGACGCCGTTCACCAAGGGGCGCCCGGTCGTTCCCTGCACCGTGGTTGTGCCAGTTGTAATGTTCAAGGGCAGTGTCGAATAATACTGCATCATTCCACTCAACTGGAAACCATGACTGAGCATCTGCCAAACCGAACGAGCCGCAGAGTTAGAGGAGTGCAGGGTTCCATTGAACACCACGCGGTGCCGCTGATCGTCGTCGGAGCGGCCATAATCCTGCCAGATGTTATAAGGATTGATCGGGGAACTGAAGAAGAATTCGCCAACATTGTTGAGAGATTTCGAATACGCATACGAGACGCGATAGCTGGCCCAGCGCATCGGACGCTGCTGGTAGGCGACATGCAATCCGTTGTAGACGGAGTCCGCTTGTGAACGGTACTGGCTGTTATTGGCAAAGCTTGGATTCGGGCGGCAACCGTTGTTCGTGCCGGCAGCTACACAGGTCGGCACGTTCTGATTGATCGAAACGATGAGATGGATGCCGCGCAAGCGCTGATAGCCGACGCTCAGTGTGCCGTGCTGACCGATCCGCTGCTCCACTTCAATGTTGCCTTGTGTGGAATAGGCGTTCTGCATGTTCGGGTCCATGGTCGTGAAATTCACCAGCGCGCCCGATGGCGTGCCGGATAGAATGTTCGGAAACACGGGAGCTCCGACTTGGGTCGGAGAGAAACTCACATTAATCTGACTGCTGCTGTTGAGGACTGTTGTGTTGTTGCTCGACAACAGCGCATTGGCAAGCGCCCGCAGCGGAATGCGGTCATAGAAGAGGCCAAAACCACCACGAATCACTGTATTTCGCGAAGAGCGAGGTGTCCACGCAAAACCCGATCGCGGAGAAATATTGTTCTTGTCCGTGGTAATCGATTGCAGAAACAGCAGGTCGTAACGCACCCCTGCGTTCAGTGTTAGCGAAGGCTTAACCTTCCATTCATCCTGCAAATAGAAGCCGAGGTTTGTGTTGGCCTGTGGCACGACCGTATTGCCAAAGGTCTGTGTATAGCCCGCATTGTTGTAGGCTCCTGTGCGAAAGTTCGCCAGCGAGGAGAACGTGTAAGCACCACGAACCGAACGCGGAAATGTGATGCTTGTGTCGTTGTAGAGAAAATTCAAACCAAGCCGAAGGGCATGCGCACCAGCCTGATGCGAAAGGTTGTTCACGATTTCGTAGAGCTTGTTGAGACGGCCTGTTGGCGAGCCCGACAGTCGACCGAAACTTGCAACGCCCGCGATGCTGATGGATGGTCCTGCCGGATCACTTGGTTCGGCCAGCAGATCGCTTTCAGTGAACTGCCCGCGTGTCTCATTCACGGTTCTTGAAGAAGCTGTAAAAATATTGCTGGCGGCGATTGTCTGATCCGTATTGCTCAGTCCGGCGGAGGCACTCGCGGCGCTGAGAGCGCCAGCACCGCGCGAGTTGCGGCTGTCCGATCCATACAGACTGTAGCGAAGTGAAAACTGATCGCGCTGGCTGATCGAATGATCAAATTTAGCGAGTCCATTCGTCAGATGCACAGGATTGGGATAGATGCCGGTGAAAATCCGGAGGCCCCGGAATGCGATAGCGTCGAGTTGCGTATTAATAGCAGCCACGCTCACCGGTGAAATCGTTATGAGACCGCTCTGGTTCAGTTCTCGTCGCTCGAAATTACCGAAGTAGAAACTTCGGTCGCGCACAAGCGGACCTCCAAGGCTCACGCCATACTGGGCCTGCGTCAGAGGGAGTTTAGTGTTCGACAGCGGATTGGCGGCATTGAAACGCTGATTGCGAAAGTAGCTGTACAGATCGCCGTGCATTGTGTTGCTGCCACTCTTGGTAACTACGTTGATAAAGCCTCCGAGAGCGCGTCCAAATTCTGCCTGCCCTCCCGATGTCACGACCTGGAATTCCTGAATAGTATCGAGCCCGTAGAAGACCCCGCTCAATCCAGCCGCATCATCATTGGCGGAGAGACCGTCCACCACAAAGCTGTTGGAGAAGTTCCGCTGACTCCCCACCGATATGCCTTGGCCAGGGACGGCAGACGTCTCTGGAAAAAGCTGATTGCTGCCGGTGTTGGTGGGCGAGACTCCCGGGATCAGCAGCGCTAGATCGAGGAAGCTCCGACCATTCAGGGGTAGATTGCGAAGTTCGGCCTGGGTCACTGTCCCTGCGATTTGGCTACGAGCTGTTTCGAGGAGATCCAATTCGTCGCTCACGGCCACACTCGTTTCGGTAGCGCCCACAGAAAGAACGACGTGTATGTCGTAAGCGCCTCCGAGTCGAATGGTCAGCGAACGAAGGGCATCTGCAAATCCGGTCTTGCGAACGGTCAGTTGGTACTGTCCAACTTTCAAATAAGGAAAGCGAAAGCGTCCTTCGCGATCCGTGACGCTGGAACTTGTAATGTTGGTTTCGAGTTGGCGAGCTGTAATAGCCGCGCCCGTAACAAGAGCCTCTGACGGATCAGTAACGCGCCCGCTGATACTCGCCAAGTGGAGGGTCTCTTGCGCATGCGCAAGCAGGCATAGGCCTGCCGCAAAAATACGGAACATGGAACACTCCATCGAAAAAATAGTCTGGTTAGGGTGTGGTGGCTAGACTTGGAATGGAGGTCCGCGCTTTTGGCGGGTGCGGCTATGCGAGGCACGGTATTGCGTGCAAGATTCCCGAAGCGGCGAAGCGAACACCGGCATCCAAGTAGTTTCGACACGGAATGCAGGCTCGACGACGATCTGGATCGATGCAGCGGAGGATAGGGCCGGAGGATACTGCGCACATGTGGCTCTCTCTACCCTGACTGCGGGGGCGGAGTGGCCGGTCTTGGACGAGTTTTCCGACTTCTGACAACGATGTTTGCCATCGCGGCGGCAGCAGGCGGGGAGCTTCGATTCCCTGCTTGCGTCGAGAAGGAATCCCGCAAATAGCGGCTCTGTCAGCGTAAAGCTGAAGGCAAAAAGCAGCGAGATTGCGAAAACTTGCTTCACGATTCCTCTCCGAGTATGCATCGCAGTTTTGGTATCAGTTATTTTGCGGAGGGCTTCGCGCGCAAGCGCAGTGTGCCAAAATTGTTGAGCTGAGTGCGCGTCTTTGCGCCCCCTGAGAACCAGTCTTCGTGATGGAAATTTCCAAAATTTCCATTGCCAGATTCCAGACTGTCCAGATCCCCAAGAGCGATGTTGATTCCGACTTCGCGATCACCCATAGCAGGAGACCAGAACTTGCCGGGTTCCACTTCAACACAAGGATTAAGGGCAATCGACCACTCAATGATGTAGCCCTTGTGGCCGGGCTTGACGCTTGTCGCTGCGATCATGGCGCCAGTGTCAATCCATTGCGAGTAAGTCGAGAAAGCTTTGAGGTTGCGACGCGGTTCCCCTTCGAGCAGTCCGCCTTTGCCGAGCCCGCCGAGACGGCTCTTCGTAAGATTCACAACCATCTGCCAGGAGCGGCCATTGCCTTCAACAGATTCGTCAGCCTTAAAAGTGTTGGTCGCATTGAGCAGAATTTCCATCTCATCGCCAAACCAGGGAAAGGCTTCTCTTGATGGCTTGCCATCGACAAAATCATGGGCCTTGGGATTCTCTTTTGGCAGCCAACGAGGGGTATCGATTCCGTAGAGCAGGTCATCGTCCACTTCGAAGGCGAAGTATAAACGTCGTCCGTCGTGTTTTACCCAGCCATGGAGGTTGAGATCTTTGGGGTCCGTGGTTGGAGAGAAGGTATGCGCCCAGTCAAGGACGCCACGAATGGGCGTGGCATCAGCCCACTCACCAGGAGAGAGTTTGCCATCGATTTTAGGAGTCTTGCCGGGGTAGGCATCGAGAGATTTGACAGCATCCGCGCTGAAGGCCAGGCTGGCAAGGAGGAGAATTGGAATCAGGCGGATCAGCGTTTTTTCCTGAGGACCGCAGGCGCGGTAGGAGCAGTATACGGCATGCCGAGTACCTTCAACTCTTCTTTGGCAAGAGCGGCCTGTCCTGATGCGGGTGATTTCTTGATCAGGTTGCGCAACTCCGTAACTGCGGCTGAACGCTGGCCAGACTTGGCGAGGGCGCGGCCCTTCTCGAGTTGCGCATCGAGAACCTTCGGGTAATCCGGATACTTTTCAAGCACGGCATCAAAGGCTTTCACAGCATCGTCAAAACGATTCTGCGACACCATCACCACGCCCAGATTGAATTGAGCATTGGGGGCGTAACTCTCATTGGGGAAAAATCGAAGATAGTCCTCGAGCTGCCTGGCGGCGAAATCGAGCTGCCCTCCGTTCTTTGCCTGGAGAGCGGCTGTGTAGAGACTCTCTGAGGTAACACCAGCCGGCGGCCCCGTAGGCGCAGAAGGCGCTGTGGGAGCTGGTGCAGGGGGAGGCGCGGCAAGCGTTCGTACCGCATTGTTCATGTCCGACAGTTGGCCTTGCAGCTTCTTGATCAACTCTGTCAGTTCGCCCACCGCTTCTTTCATCAAGGCAAACTCGGTGGTCATCTGATCGACCTTGGTGTTGACGCCAGCGACTGGAGCATTCAGCGAGGTCTGTTGTTCCTTGAGCTTGTCTGCCAGAGTTTTATCCAGAATGGCGAGCGCCGTTGTGGACTTGTTCGAGGTGTCGAGCGTTTGCTGGACCAGCACATTCAAAGCGGCAAACTTCTCGTCCATCGAGCTCTTCATGCTGCGCACTTCGTTTTGCAACAGCGCAACGTCGCGCTGGATTTCAAGAATCTTGTCCTTTTGGGCAAAGACCGGAATCGCAAGTACGGAGGCGAGAATGAAGAGCACGATTGGACGCATAAGTTTCCTTTGTGACTGTTAGTTAGCGCTGAAATGCGCGCGACGGTTTTTCTGATAGCAGGATTCATTTGCTTCAGAGCAGGTCGGCTTTTCGCTGCCGTAACTAATGACTTTGAGCTTGTCTCCGGCAACGCCCAGGTTCACCAGATAGTCCTTGACGGAAGAGGAACGGCGGTCTCCGAGACCAAGATTGTACTCGGCAGAACCGCGCTCATCGCAATGGCCTTCAATGGTCACGATGCCGTTTGGATGGGCGGCAAAGATCTGCTTGAGGGCTTCGGCGTTCTTGTTCAGGATCGAACGGCCATCGTCGCGAATGTCGGACTTGTCATAGTCGAAGTACAGATCCGAAATCATGGAGCCAAGCATTTCAGACAGAGTTGCAGTCGCCCGAGGGGTGGCTGCGGTCGGGCGTGGTGGAGGCGGCGGAGCCGAAACGGTAAGCGTAACGCTACGTTCCGTCGTGCCACCTGGACCAGTTGCCGTGAGGCGATACGTGGTCGTCGAAGCCGGGCTGACAGACCGATTGCCGGAACTCTGCACGGATCCAACACCGCCGCTGATGCTGACGGAATCCGCATTCTCGACAACAAAACTGAGCGTCGCGCTCTGGCCAGCCGTAATCGAAGACGGTTCGACCGTAAAGGTACGAATCGACGGAGCAGGCTTGGCTGCGGGCGTCGGGGCGACGGTCGGCGGCGGCGGGGGTGGTGTAGTAACGGGGGCTTTCTTCTTGCAGCCAACCGCAAAGAGTGAGAGAGAGAGTGCGAGCAGTGCAACGCTAAGTTGTTTACGCGACATATATTGTAAAACCTCCAAAGTTCAACAGGCAGCGATTGATACTTCTAATACAGAGAAACAGCAAAAACTAGTGCGTCCAGACCGGCATTTCGTTGCGACCCACGGTGGTAAGAGGGCGAAGTTGCGTACCGTCCGCGAGCATGGTCCAGATCTGTGGCGAGCCGCTACGCGTGGAACAGAAAACCAAGTGCAATCCGTCTGGAGCCCAGACCGGATTCTGATTCCGGCCCGCGCCGTGCGTCAGTTGCGTTAGTTCGCGTTTTGCGACGTCCATCATGAATATATTAAAATTTCCTGGCTCAAAACCACGATTCCACGAAAAAGCGATAATTTTGCCATCCGGGTGCCACGACGGGTTCGACGCCTGCCCGGATCCATCGGTGAGCCGTTCAATATCCGACCCACCAATATTCATTCTATAGACTTGTGCGGGTCCGGATCTACCTGAAACGAAAACAACTTCGCCTGGATTTCGCGGATTGATCTTTGGTTCGGTCTCTACCGCACGCGCAGTGGTGATCCGATTCAGGTTGGATCCATCCGAGTTCGCACTGAAAATATTCTGGTAACCACCCCCGATTTTGGTGGCGAGCAGCATTAATTTTCCATCAGGAGCGAAGTCGGGTGAAGACACAATACTCGATACTGGATTGACGAAAGTTAACTTGCGGGCCGAATCGGCGGTCATTATGGTGATGCCCGGGTTGCCTTGCAAAAAACTCGTAAAAGCGAGTTTGGAGTTATCCGGGCTAAGCGCCGGGGTCACGCAGATGCTGTTATAGCGGGTGACTTGTTTCTGGCCGGATCCGTCGTAATCCATCGACCATATTTCTTTAGCGCCACTGCGGCTGGAGACGAAATAAATTTTTGAGCCGAGCAAAGACTTCGCCCCAAATTTGGCAAGAATGTCTGCGGCAAACTCGCGGGCAATCTTTTTTGTGCCTGCTTCATTGATCGTTCCGAGGTAAACCTTGCCAAAGATCTGGGCATTGCTGAGATCGGGTTGCGAGACATCATACAGCCAGCCGAAAAGAACGAGTTGTCCGTTCTGGATTGCGGTGTAACCCATGGCAAGATAATTGGCCTTCACAATGGGGCCAGACCAGTCCGTGAGCCACGGACCCTCGCTGCGGCCCGCAACAGGAGGCTTCCAGTCGGCTGGCTGTTGCGGCACGGCTAGAGGGAAAAAACTCTTGGGGGCCATCTTGAATAGACCTGCGGCCTGCACCTCATCAAAGAGAGTCAGATTGAAGACCTGCATCCAGGGCTGGGCATCGCCTGAGCCGCGAAAATCGGGCACTGCGATGGTGGGCTGTTGGCCGCCGCGCAGCTTTACGATGATGTCAGTAGATTGCCCATAGAGGGCGGGAGCCAGGCAGGTGAGCAGTGCGGAGCGTCTGTTCATCGTGATCAATTTACCTCTTCAATTCAAACCAAAATTCTATGTTCGCAGTATTCCGTTCGAAACCGGCGGGCAGGGGCGGCATCGGGTTGGCATCGTTAATCGCTTTTTGGGCTGATTGGTCCAGTGCGTAGATCCCGGAAGATTGGATCACCTTGATGTTGCTAACGTTACCGTCTTTCGCAATGGTAAAGCTGACAACGCAAGGAGGAGAACTACGAAGCCGAGAGTCCACTTCATTGGTGCTCCACTTCTGCGAGACCCGCTCGCGTAACAATTTCTCGTACCAGCCGAAACGATTGCCGAAAGGAGAACTGCTACTGGTGCCCACTCCACCTGAGCCCTGCACGCCGATCATAGGCGAAACAGCGGCCTGACCCAGCATCGAAGTCACCTGATTCGGCACGACCGGATCAGGACGATACTTCTGATTGGATGCGATCAGCTCCTGCTGTGTCTTCTTCTGGCGCTTCTTGAGCGGAATAGCGTCGGGCTCGTCGGGTTTGGCCGCCGGCTTCTTTTCAGCCTTCTCCGGAGGCGATACTTGCGACTCAGTATCGTTGGCAACTTTGTTGACGCGCCCTTCGCGGCGCGGAATCGGAATCTGCGCGACAGAAGAGACACCGGCAGAAGCACCCATCGAAGTAGGGTCGCCAAAAAGATCGCGCGTGCGATTCATCCAGTACCCATAGCCAACCAGCGTGGCAATAACGCCTAGGTGCAACAGAAGCGAATTGCGAAAGCCGTGCGGGCTAGCGGCGGCGTGGGCGGCTGTCATCAGTTTGAGTTACCAGGCGTACGCCAATCTTGGCATCAGTGAGTTCAGCAACTACCTTGGCAACAACACCATAAGGTGTTGCTTCGTCGCCGCGAATATAAACCAGATTCTCTTTGACCTTCCTGTTGGCCTTGACCATAGCGGCAAGCAAATTGATATTCACCGGCTTGTCATTGAAATAGAGCTCACCCGTTTTGGTGATGTTCACAACATTCAGATCCTGAGCGGAGGCCCTCTCGGTCTTCACCTTTGGCACTTCAATCTCAAGGCCGAATTGCATAGCTTGGGCCGTAAGCATAAAGATAATCAAGAGCACGAGCACAACGTCCACCAGGGGTACAACATTCATCTCCGACAGGGTAGAGCCACCATAGCGACGCCCTCGCCGCATTCCCGAGCCGCTATTGTTGTCGATTGAAAATGCCATTGGGTCTAACCTTCGAAGGTTCGCTCCACCAGATTCATAAATTCGAGAGTGAAGTCTTCCATGCGGCCACCAAGTTCCTTGATCTGGCCGCCAAGATAGTTGTAAGCAACTGCAGCCGGAATGGCTGCGGCCAGGCCTGCGCCGGTCGCGATCAATGCGTCGGCAATGCCGGGACCAACGGTTCGCAGGCTAACTGAAGCCGACAACGACAAGGCTTCGAAAGCATCAATGATGCCCCAGACGGTGCCGAACAGACCGATAAAAGGAGTGACGGAGGCAATGGTTGCGAGCCAGATCATGTTGTGTTCAAGCTTCTGGATTTCTTCACTAATGCCGAGTTGCAGGTTGCGTTCAATCATCAGCTTGTTACGGATTTGACCCCGGCCACGGGCCTGGCGTTCCACTTCGGCATAACCAAAATCGAAAACAACCACCATAGGCGCAGCGGGATTTTGCTCTGCAGCAACAGCACTTGTGTCGAGCGCATTCGCCTTTCGGAAGGCGCGCAAGAAAGCGCGATTGGCTGCGGCAGCTTTGCGCAACATGCCCCACTTGGCAAAGATGATCGACCAGCTCAGAAGAGATGCTCCAATCAGGAGCAACAAAACAACAAAAGGAATAGGCTTTGCAGGGTTGAATAGCTCACTCAGTTTGAGCTGCAGTAGAAAGGCAATCATTATCAAATTTCATTATGACCACCGATGGGGTCGCTCTGCCAGTAAAATCAAGCTGATGCTCGTCGAATTGCTGGTCGAGAACTTTGCGGTGGCGGACCGGGTCCGGATCCGCCTGCACGCCGGGTTGAATGTCTTGTCGGGTGAAACCGGCAGCGGCAAGAGTCTGATTGTAGATTCGCTGGGTCTGCTCTTTGGGGGCAGGGCGAGTGCCGAAGTGGTGCGCAGCGGGGCAGCCCGGGCTCGCATCGCGGGAATTTTCGAGGCACCGAAGAACAAGGAACTGCTGGCCTTGCTCGAAGCCGCAGGCCTTGAAATGGAAGATGGCGAATTGCTGGTAGAGCGTGAAATTCTCGCCAGCGGCAAGAGCCGCGCCTTTGTCGGATCACGACCCGTGGCTGCGGGTTTCCTCAAATCGCTACAGCCCTTTCTTGGTGACATCCATGGCCAGCACGACCAGCAGCGCCTCTTCAGCGCGACCGAACAACGCGCCATGCTCGATGAATATGCAGGTAATGAAACTGCCAGCGAGAAGGTTGCGGCGCTTTGGACAGCATTGCGTTCAGCCGAAGGAGAGCTCAAGCAACTTGACGAGCGCGAGCAGGAAATGTTGCGGCAGCGGGATTTGTGGAGCTTCCAGAAAATGGAAATCGACGCAGCAGATCTGAAGCCGGGCGAAGATGTGTCGCTCGATCAGGAACTTCGCGTGCTCGCCAACGTCGTAAAGCTGAAGGAGCAGGCCGGAAGCGCATTTGAGGCCCTTCAGGAAGGTCCGGATTGCGCGATATCAGTGCTGGGATTAGCGATCAAGCGCCTGGTGGAACTGCGCCGCATCGACGAGAGCCTGGACGCTGTGCTCGAATGCCTGCGCAGTGCCGAAGTATCCATGGATGAGGCGGCAAGAGAGCTGGGCCGTTACGTGGATAAACTCGAGGCCGACCCGGGACGATTGCAATTCGTAGAGACTCGAATCGCCGAGGTGGACAAGCTACGACGCAAGTATGGCCACACGGTAGAAGAAATCCTTGCCTTCTACGATCAGGTCAGCGCAGACCTGCAGATGGTGGAAGGCGCGGATGAGCGCCGCGATTTTCTGCGCAAACAGGTAGAGAAGTTGCGAGAAGAATATGGCGCCGCAGCTGCGGACTTGAGTGCGCGGCGGCGCAAGGCGGCCGACAAGCTGGACAGGCGCGTCGAGGGCGAACTCAAAGATCTGAACATGGAGCGCAGCCGCTTCGTGATCTCGGTCAGCGAGGCCGAGTGGAGCTCGACCGGTGCCGACGAGGTCGCCTTCCTGATTTCGACCAATCTGGGTGAAGATCCGCGTCCACTCGATAAAGTCGCCAGTGGTGGCGAACTCTCGCGACTGGCGCTGGCGCTGAAAGTGGCGCTAGCGACAAAAGATGGACGCACCATGGTATTTGACGAAGTGGATGCGGGCATTGGCGGGAGCGCTGCCGAGCAGGTCGGCAAGAAACTGAAGGCGCTGGCGGAATCGAATCAATTGCTTTGCGTCACGCACCTCGCACAGATTGCCGCCTTTGGGGACCACCACTATTCAGTAGAGAAGCGCGAAGCAAAGGGGCGCACGCACAGCGTGGTGGAGGAGATTGAAGGCGAGGCGCGCGTCAAAGAGATAGCCCGAATGATCGGCGGCCAGCGCCTGACGGAGGAAGCTGTGCGCTACGCAGGTCAGTTGCTGGAACTCGGCGCAACCACATAATAGACGGCGGAAACTTCGCTATAATCGAGAGCGGTGAGGTGCGAGAGTGGTTGAATCGAACGGTCTCGAAAACCGTCGTACCCGAAAGGGTACCGTGGGTTCGAATCCCACCCTCACCGCCATTTCTGGCGCTACGCCAGCCACGGGGCACTTCCCCTTGCTGCTGGCTTCCTAAATCCCAGCATCTAAAAATGAAATACCTCAAAGGTCTTTCCCCGCCTGTCGCAATGCCACTCACTTCAATTCATGAACTGGCACAGGCTTTCGGGTGCTCCTGATACATTGCTCCAACAACGGAGCACGTCAATCAGGCTATTAAAAACAGGACGTTTTCCAGTTCAGGCGCCAAAACAACTATGATTCATCCGACTGCTAGAATGTGGCCATGAGAATCCTGATCCTCTGCACTCTCCTGGCCAGCCTCACCGGGCTTAGCTTGAACGGTCAGGGCAAAAGCAAAGGAAAGCCTGGGGATAAGCATAAGGACAAGGACAAGAGCGACACTCAAGTTCAGAGCATTCCTGCCGGACTAGCGAATCTTCGATTCGGATCACCAGACATAAGGATCATTTCGGATTACTACCGCGAACGCGTACAGCACTTGCCTCCAGGACTGGAGAAGAAGCTGCAGCGCGGCGGCACCTTGCCTCCCGGCTGGCAGAAAAAAGTACAAGTCTTTCCGAGGGACCTTGAAATCCAGTTACCTCACATTCCTGTCGGTAGTCGACGCGTTGTCTACGGACGCATGGCATTGCTCATCAACGACGCAACCAACCTCGTCCTCGACATTCTCGACCTCACTCGATAACCTACCGCAGCCTCAAAACCCTACCCTTCGCAGTCGGCAGCGAAACTCCCAGCAACTTCGCGATCGTCGGAGCAATATCAATGTTCGACACCGTTCCCAACTGCATGCCCGCCTTCACGCCGTAGCCGCTGGCGATGAAGATCGGGTTCATGTCGGGCTCGCTAGCCAGATACCCGTGGCTTCCGCCCTGCTGCGGGACCGCCGCCGTTACAGGACCGCCCGTTGCCCCGGAAAACGAATAACCATCCTTAGCCGCAAGCAGCAAGTGCCCGAACTGTGCATCCTGATCCGGATGTGGCAGACCGAGCGACGCATAGTCTTCAACTCCAGCAATACGGCCGACGCCTTCCACCCCTTCCAGCGCTTTGCGCACCTGCGGAATCAGCTTTGCCGCATCCGCAGCGGGCTCAAAGTACACGAACGCCGTGCCTCCCTCGGGCAGTACATACACCTGCTTGTCGAGTCCGGCGGCCTGGAGCGCAACATTCGGCTTGATCTGCTTGGTGAACGCCTTGAAGCCATGGTCAGACACGATGAAGAAAGTCGTGCGCTCGGCAAGACCGGCATCTTTTACCGCAGTCACCAGCTTCTCGACGCAAGCATCAAGGAAAGCCAGAGCCGTCTTCGCCGCCAGCGTATTGGGACCATACGAGTGCTGTTCAGAATCGCCCGTGAGCAAGTGGAATAGCAACAGATCCGGCTGATGATTGCGAATCAGGTACTCACCCGCCCGGGTCCAGATCTGGTCGCGAAATACGATATTCGCGCGGTTGAAAGATTCAAGGTCCTCTTTGGTGATCGCGCCCTTGGCGATCATCTCCTGCTCCAGCGGCCCGTCGAGACCGGCCCACTCGCGGAATGCCCAGGTGATCGTTGGGGCCTTTTCAATCGCAACCCAATCGACTTGCGCCGTCGTCAGTCCGGCCTTGTGTGCGGCATCGTAAACCGTCGGAACCTTCACCATCAGCTCCTTCACGATCATGGGTTCAACCTTCACCGGCGGCCACGTGCCGGTGCGTTGAATGCTGCCGTTGGCGAGCAACCCATGCTCGTCCGCGCGGACACCAGTGATCATTGCGGTATGGTTCGGCCAGGTCACCGTCGGATTGATTCCCAACATCGTTGCTGAGATCCCGTTGGCTATCAGCTTTCGCAGCGTGGGGATAGGAAGCTTGGGGTCATTCAGCGAATAACCCGGAAAGCCATCGAGCGAAATCAGAATGACTTTGTTTCGGTTGCGCGAGCCCTGGCCCGGGGCCAGTGTCGTGGCGCAGAGGATGAGAAGGGAGATCCATAATTGACGACGCATGGTGATGCACCAAATTCTACTGGATCGCTAGTCACTCCGGGTCGCCATTCATCCCGATCAAAATTCGCCAAAACCAAATCTGGCGATATGATGCGGGGATGCACATCGATCGTAGAAGCTTTCTTTTGGCCCCGCTTGCGGCGAGTCTGCCAGCGCAAGTGTCAGCAGCCCGCTGGACAGAAACACAGGCATGGGATTGGTATAGAAAGCAGCCCTGGCTGGTGGGCTGCAATTACTCGCCCGCCTATGCGATCAATCAATTGGAGATGTGGCAGGCTGAGACTTTCAACCCCAAAGCAATCGACAGCGAATTGAAGCTTGCCGCCGGGATCGGATTGAATACGGCAAGAGTATTCTTACACGACCTCTTGTGGAGTACGAATTCTGCCGGACTCGTGAAACGGATCAACACCTTCCTCAAAATTTGTCAAAAATATAAGATCCGCCCCATGTTTGTTCTGTTTGATTCTGTCTGGGATCCGAACCCCAAGGTCGGCCTGCAGCGGGCTCCCAAGCCGGGTGTCCACAATTCCGGATGGGTGCAGAGCCCTGGAGCGGAGATCTTGGGCGATCCGGCGAAATTTGCCAAACTCGAGGCCTACGTCACCGGGGTGATCGCCGCATTTGCCAAGGACGACCGCGTGCTCGCATGGGATCTCTGGAACGAGCCGGACAATGGAAATGGCAACAGCTACAAGGCCAACGAAGTAGCGAATAAGGCGCAAATCGTCGAGAAATGGATGCCCAAAGTCTTCGCCTGGGCCAGAGCGGCAAGGCCTGCACAACCGCTGACGGTTGGGGTGTGGCAGGGGAAAGACTGGTCGAAGAACGAGTCGATGAGTGTGCTCGACCGGATGCTTCTGGAGATGTCGGATGTGATCAGCTTTCACAATTACAACCCTGCTTCGGAATTTGAGAAGCGGGTGAACGCGCTCGAACGTACGAAGCGGCCTTTGCTGTGCACGGAGTACATGGCCCGCGGGGCAGGCAGCACCTTTGAAACGATTCTGCCGGTGGCTGCGAAGTATGGGGTGGCCGCTTACAACTGGGGCTTTGTGCAGGGTAAGACGCAGACGGATCTGCCCTGGGATTCCTGGCAGAAGCCTTATGTAGACCGCGAGCCGAGTGTCTGGTTTCATGAAATTTTCCGTAAGGACGGGCGGCCCTACAAACAGGATGAAGTAGACTTGATCCGCAAATTGACTGCCGAAAATCGCCGCAGGTAGTGTGATCGCATTGGAGGCGAGGCGTCGCATTTACTTTCAGGAGCAGACAACATGGCCTTGACAATCGATCATCTGGCGGCGCATCAGAACCTGCTGGTCATTCAGTCTTTTGAGGATGCATCCGGTTCCAGGATGGAAGCAGGAGAAACGGCACGCATTCGTCGAATGGATGTGGATTACCGGACCATGGTTAGTTCGATAGAACTCGAACAGGGCGAAGCGATACGAACCATCGTTTTGCATAAGTTCGGGAGTGGAGCGGACGGGCCACGCTCAGGCAATCTGCGGGAGTTTTTTGAAGTCCTGAATGTGGATGTGCGTCCTGACGACCTCGATTGTGGGGATCGAATCGCGCCGATCAGTGAGGTTGCGCCAGAACCTTTGCAGGAGAGCGATCCGGATTGGTATCACAAGGCACGCGCTCTCGACCTGGAAGATCGTCTGCCAGAGATGGAAGAGCTGGTGAAGAAAGCGGTTCCATCGCTGCACTCTGCGATTGCGATTGCTGGCCTTTATCGCAACAGATGGATCCGGCTAAGGCAGGCCGGAGAGATGGAGAAGGCAAGCGAAGCTCATCAGGAAGCTGTAGACCACGCATATGATTATGCGAGCTACGCAACCAGTGGCGGCGAGGGGGCAGCTTTGTCTCTGGCGCGGGATGAATTCCTGAAGACCCTGTGAGGGGAGTTTCAGTGAACGAATCCGACACCATCCCGTGGTCCATTCCTCTCAGCAAGAATGCATCAGAGGAAGCAGCCTCAGACTTCTACCGCTAAGATCTTAAGATGGCGAAGAAGAAGTCCAGTCCAGGCTCGGAAGCAGGTGTTTCTAACGCTGTCCTGCGTCGCATGGCTGGAGACGAAAATTTCAATCGAGGCGAAGATCTCTTTTGCCACGGCCATGTGCAGCAATGCAGCGAACAGCCAGACGGCATAGTGGCACAGGTGCGCACCGACCGGATTTACAATCCGAAGCTCAATATCGACGACGGCATGCTCGATTTTTCCTGCGATTGCTCCACCGGGCAACAGGGAGTGTTGTGTATGCACACCGTCGCCGCCGCATTTGCCTGGCGCAAAGCGGGTGAAGCTGGTGCAAAGCGGACGAAAAAGCCGGCAAAGCTGTCGATCACCGAGTCCGTCAAACACTTCCTTGAGGCGAGTACCGAAGAGATGGAGTCTCTCCTGCTCGAATGGTCGAGCGAAGATGCAAGCCTTCGAGAGCGGCTTACGCTTTATGCCGCCAAGCGCACGGGCGCCGTTGAGAGTGCCGCCGCACTTAAGCT